>JAWOLC010000075.1:0-3767 GCA_033853925.1 Candidatus Eiseniibacteriota bacterium | reverse complement strand
GCCCCAGCCGCTGACCGACCACCACGCTGAAGATGCAGACGTTGACCGAGTGCGTGAACGTGTACTCGTCGAAGTCCCGGAGCGTCGTCATGCCGATGATCGACTGCTCGTTGTTCAGGACCTGGTCCACGATCCCCTGCACCGCGCGCTTGACCCGCCGGATGTTCATGGCGCGGCCGAGGCGGGCGTCGGTGAGGACGTCCTTGGCCACCTGCACCGACTGGAAGTAGGTGCGCTTGGCCGCTTCCTTGGCCTGGTCGTCCGGCTCGATCTCCGGCTTGTCGGACTCCGCCCGCTCCTCGGTGACGTGGACGTGGTGCGCCCGGCTCTCGGCCAGCCGCTCGGCGAAGCGGATGAAGACGTCGTCTTCCGACTCGGGCGGCTCGAGCAGGAGGAGCGAGAGGAAGGGCGCCCAGTCCTCGCGCACCACGCTGCCCTCGATCTCGATCGTGCCCAGGCGGTGGCGCCGCATGAGCCCGGCGAAATACGAGAAGGCCATGTAGTCGGAGAGGTCGAGGCGCAGGCGCGCGTCGTTGATGAAGAGGAAGTCGCGCACCAGGCGCAGCTCGAGCGCGCCCTCCCGCTCCACCACGCGGCGGGCGATGCGGTGCAGCTCGTCCACCGCGTGCTGCACCGTGGCGTTCTCGACCGGGTAGAGCTTCAGCGCCTGGGCGGCGGCGTAGCTGGCGATGACCAGCGCGCGGCCGAGCGGCTGCAGGACGTTCTCGCTCTGGAGCAGCGAGGGGACGGGGGCTTGCCGGTTCTCGGTCATCGGGCCACCGCCTCCTGTTTGAGCGCCTGCGCCACGGCGTTCCGGACGATCGGCTCCTCGTCGCCGGAGGCGCGCTCGAGGGCGCCCCGCGCGGCGGGCGTGCCCAGCCGGCCGAGCGCCAGCGCGGCGCAGGCGCGCAGCTGCGGCGTCTGCTTCTGTCGCAGCAGGTTGCGGCCGTTGAGCAGGCGGTCGAGCATGGCCACGCTCTCGGCATTGCCCACGGCGCCGAACGCCTCGAAGAACGCGATCTTCTCCGTGAGGTCGGCCTCGCGCAGGAGCCGGCCCTGGATCAGCTCCTCGAGCCGGGCGCGCGCGGGCTGGTAGCGCAGCCGGCCGAGCCCGCGGGCGGCGGCGACGCGCACGTCGCGGTCGGCGTCCTCGAGCGCCTTCTGCAGCGCGTCCAGCGCGGTGCCGTTGTGGATGGCCACCAGCGCGTCCACGGCCGCCAGGCGCAGCGCCGCGTCCGGGTTCTGGAGCAGCCCCGCGATCGGCGCGGCCGCCCGGGCGAAGCCGATGCGCCCGAGCAGGCGGGCGGCGCCGGCCACCACCGGGGGCTCGCTGGAGGTGAGCAGTGCCGCCACCGGCTCCGGCGCTGCCCGGGCGATCCCTTCGACCGCCGTCTCCAGGCGCTTGCGCAGCCCCGGCACGTCCGTGGTCTCCACCGTGCGCAGCAGGACAGTGAGCGCGCCGGGCCCGAGGTGCCGCAGGAACACGCCCAGCTCCTCGCCGCCCGGATCGAGGACCCCCTCCTCGATGGCGTGCACCAGTTGCCCGACCAACCCGGGCTCGCTCAGCTGGCCGAAGAGCTTCACCGACTGGTCGCGCGCGTCCGGCGAGAGGCCGGTGCCCTCGAGCAGCGTGGTCAGCTCCACCAGGATGCGCGAGACCGAGGCGAGGTCGCCCGCTGTCAGGAAAGACGGGATCAGCTGCTGGAAGATGCCGATGATCTCCGCCTGCCGGGCGGGGAGGCCGTCCTCCAGTCGATCGAGGAGCGCGTTGATGACGTCGGACTTCAGGGTGCGGCTCCACTCCAGCTCGACCTCGCGCTGGAGCAGGGAGAGCTCGGTCTCGTCGAGGAAATAGAGGGTCTCCTCGAAGTCGTCGCGGGAGACCCCCGGCGCACCCGCCGCGGCCGAGCCCTGCTCGGCGGCCCGGAGCTCGGAGGGACGGATCGGCTCGCCGTCCTGCCCGGCGAGCGTCGCCTGGACCTGCGCTGGATCGATCGCCTGTAGCACGCGATCGGCCTCGGCCGCCAGCGACTCCGGCAGGGCGAGGTCCCCGCCGAGCATGTCCATGTAGGTGTACTGGAAGCCCGTGAACTCCCGCTCCCAGAACAGGGTGACCAGGTCGTCCGTCTCCAGGTCACGCTGCCGCGCCTTGTGAACGATCTCCAGGAAGGCCCCGACCTCGTCCTCGAAGCCGGGCAGGAAGGTCAGCGTGCGGATCCCGTCCTTGTAGAAAAGGAAGGACAGGCTGTCCCGCCCCTCGCCCAGGGTGAAGGTCTTCCCCTGCCAGCTGAACGCGCCCTCGTCGATGGCGACGTGGAGCGAGCCCGCTTCGTCCCAGAGCTTGCCAAAGGCGCTGACCAGCGCCGCGAGGAAGCCCTGGTAGACGGGGTTATTCTCCTGGTAGAGCCGGTGGGCGCGGACGGTCTTCTCCAGCAGCCCGAACAGATCCGCCACCTGGGCGGGACTCGGTCCGGTCTCCCAGCTCTTCGCGGCGTCGTCGACTGCGTCGTGGGTTTGGCTCACGGGTGCACCGAACGGTTGAGGCATCGCTCAGTCAGCGACCGTGCGTGCCGCCACCTCCGCCACGTCCTTGTCCCCCCGCCCGCTCAGGCAGAGGACGACTGGCCCCGCCTCCGACCAGCGGGTGCCATCCCGGAGGAGGTACGCGATCGCGTGCGCGCTCTCCAGCGCGGGGATGATCCCCTCGAGCCGCGCCAGCGCGGCGAAGGCGGCCAGCGCCTCCGCGTCGGTGACGCTCACGTACTGCGCGCGGCCACTCTCCTTCAGGAACGCGTGCTCCGGGCCCACGCCCGGGTAGTCCAGGCCCGCCGAAACCGAGTGCGCCGGCGCCACCTGCCCCGCGGCGTCCTGCAGCAGGAAGCTGTAGGAGCCGTGGAGCACCCCCGGGCGGCCGGCACCCAGCGACGCGGCATGGCGCCCGGTGTCGAGACCCTCACCTGCGGCCTCCACCCCGATCAGCGCCACCCCGGCCTCTGGAATGAACTCGTGGAATATGCCCATGGCGTTCGAGCCGCCGCCCACGCAGGCGACGACCGCCGCCGGGAGGCGCCCCTCGAGCCGCTGCAGCTGCTCGCGCGCCTCGCGGCCGATCACCGACTGGAAATCCCGCACCATACGGGGGTACGGATCCGGGCCGACGACCGACCCGATAATATAATGCGTGCTCCGGACCGTAGCCACCCAATCCCGCATCGCTTCATTGGTTGCGTCCTTGAGCGTGCGCGTGCCCGACTCCACGGTCCGCACCTCGGCGCCCAGCAGCTGCATGCGATAGACGTTCAGCGCCTGGCGCCGCACATCCTCCGCGCCCATGTAGACGGTGCATTCCAGCCCGAAGAGGGCGGCGACCGTGGCACTGGCCACGCCGTGCTGCCCGGCGCCGGTCTCGGCGATGATCCGGCGCTTGCCCATGCGGCGCGCCAGCAGCACCTGGCCGAGCGTGTTGTTGATCTTGTGGGCGCCGGTGTGGTTCAGGTCCTCGCGCTTGAGGTAGGTGCGGGCGCCCACCTTCTCGCTCAGCCGCTGGGCCAGGTAGAGGGGCGTGGGCCGGCCGACGTAGTCGCGGAAGAGCGCGTCCAGCTCCGCCCAGAAGGCGGGGTCGCGGCGCGCCGCCTCGTAGGCGGCCTCCAGCTCGTCGAGCGCCGCGATGAGCGTCTCGGGGACATAGCGGCCGCCGAACGGCCCGAACCGGCCGCGCCCCGCGGCCTCCTTAGCCTGCTGCATCACGTCTCCCCTTCGGTTTCCGC
>JAWOLC010000074.1:0-4327 GCA_033853925.1 Candidatus Eiseniibacteriota bacterium | reverse complement strand
CGCCTCGACGGCGGCGATGGTAGCAGGTTCGTCCCACTCCGCGAAGCGGTCGTGGGACGAAGTATGGGGAGGCTCGCCGCTGGGAGGCTCGGCGTCCTCCGCCGGCAGCTCCGCCGGTTTCTGATTGAAGGCCAGTGCTATGCGGAGCTCCATCGTTCCGCGTACCTCCCAAGGGCTGAAGAGTACGTCACGGGTCGCGGTCTCGCGCCCCCGGGCAGTGCGAACCGCCCCACCAACTTCCGGGACGTCCAGGCGGCCCGTGACGTTACACCATAATAAAGCCATCGAGGGTCAGCGCAATGTCCTTGCCTCGGGCCTGGCCCAGTTGCTGCACCCTGCACCGGTGGCCTACTTTCTGGACCGCGTCCCCCGCCGGGGGGAAAGGGAGCACAAGCTCGCCATGGACTTCACCTTCGGCGTGGAAGAGGAGTACCAGGTGGTGGATCCGGCGAGCGGGGCCCTGCGCAGTCGCGCGCGCGAGGTGCTCGCCCTGGACTGGACGGACGAGCTGCGAAAAGAGTTGCAGGAGACCACGCTCGAGATCGGGACGCGGATCTGTCACACGGCGGCGGAGGTCGAGGAGGAGCTGGCGCGCCTGCGCTTCCAGGTGGCCGTGGCGGCGGCGAGCGAGGAGCTGACGATCGCAGCTGCGGGCACGCACCCGTTCTCGCGCTGGGAGGGGCACATCCGGACGGCGGGCGAGCGCTACGACCGGATCGAGGCGCAGTTCGGGCTGATCGCGCGCGACGAGCACAACTTCGGTATGCACGTGCACGTGCAAGTGCCGGCCGGCGTCGACCGGATCCGGGTGCTGGGCGAGGTGCGGGCCTTCGTGCCGCACCTGACCGCGCTGGCGGCCAGCTCCCCGTACTACGAGGGGGAGGACACGGCGTTCCAGTCGTACCGGATGGTGCTCTGGCGCCGCTGGCCGAACGCGGGGATCCCGCCGCGCTTCAGCTCGCCCGAGGAATACCGGCGCTACGTGCGCCTGCAGCTGGAGACCGGCGCCATCGCCGACGAGAAGAATCTGTACTGGAGCGTGCGGCCGCACCCGAGCTACCCGACGGTCGAGTTCCGGTGCACCGATGTCTGTCCGAGCCTGGGGGATGCAGTCACGATCGCGGCGCTGGCGCGGGCGATCGTGGCGGCGGTGGTGGAGGAGCGCCTGAGCGCTCCGGCGCACCGCGAGCTGTCGGACTCGGCCGAGCGCTCGATCCTGGATGGCAACGAGTGGCGAGCGGCGCGCTGGGGGCTCGCGGCGCGGTTCATCGACCCCGCGCTGCGGGATGGGGCCGGCATGGCTCATGACTGCATCCGCGCCCTGGTGGAGCGCGTGGCGCCCGTCTCCGAGGCCCTGGGCGACGGGCCGGCCCTGGCGGGGATCGACGAGATCCTGCGCCGGGGTACCGCTGCCGATCGCATGCGCCGGGTGCGCGAAGAGGCGGGCGGACTGTCGGCCGTCATGGACTGGCTGCGCGCGGAGACGCTGGCGGGGACCGGGCTGGACCGGCGCGCCCACGACCGCGCTTCGCTCTGAACGAACCGAGAGGCAACGTGACGCGGCTCCGAATCTCGCCGCCCCCACCCCCGGTGGTGGCCTACGACGTGGTGGTCGCGCCGGGCGTCCTGGCCGAGCTGCCGGCGCTGCTGCGGGAGGTCGCGCCCGCGCACCGTTACGCGCTGGTCACGGACGCCAACGTGGCGCCACTCTGGGGCGAGCCGACGCTGCGCGCGCTGCGCGAGGCGGGACTCGTCGCCGATCCGGTGGTCGTGCCCGCGGGGGAGCGGGCCAAGAACCGCGGCACCTGGGGCGATGTCCTGGACGCTCTCCTCGCCCTCGGGCTGAGCCGCGACGCCTGCGTCGTGGCGGTGGGGGGCGGCGCCGTGGGGGACCTGGCCGGCTTTGCGGCGGCCACCTTCCTGCGCGGCGTGCCCGTGGTCCAGGTGCCGACGACGTTGCTGGCCATGGTCGACGCCTCGGTGGGCGGCAAGACCGGGATCGACGCCCCCGCCGGCAAGAACCTGATCGGCGCCTTCCACCACCCGTGGCTGGTGCTGGCCGACCCGGGCACGCTGGCGACGCTCCCGGACGAGGAGCTTCGCTCCGGGCTGGCGGAGGTGGTGAAGCACGGTGCCATCGCCGATGCCGCGTACCTCGAGGGCGTCGTCGCCGAGAAGGAGGCCATCTACGGCCGAGCCGCCAGCGTGCTGGCGGCGATCGTCGCCCGCTCGGTGGAGATCAAGGCTTACTTCGCGGCGGAGGACCCCTACGAGCGCGGCGCGCGCAAGGCGCTGAACGCGGGACACACCGTCGGCCACGCCGTGGAAGCGCTCTCCGCCTATGCCCTGCCGCACGGCTTCGCCGTGGCCATCGGGCTGGTGGTGGAGGCGCGCGCCGGGGAGCTGGCCGGGATCACCGCGCCCGGCACGGCCGGCCGGCTCGAGCTGGCGCTGAGCACGCTGGGGCTGCCCACGCGCCTCCCCGCGGCCATGACGAGCGCCGACGTGCTCGCCGCGGCCCGCTCCGACAAGAAGGCCCGCGCCGCGCGCCTCCACTACGCCCTCCTGGCTGACGTCGGCGCCATGGCGCGTCCGGACGACGGGAGCTGGACCTTCGCTCTCGAGGACAAAGTCGTCGCCTCGGCCCTGGAGCAATGCCGCGAACGTCCATGATACCGGCGGGTATTTCCAGGCAGCTACGCCGTTTGACGATGGACCGGCGAGGCCGCTATTATGCGGGGTTCGGCCGGACCTTCCGCTCCGTGACAGGTGGGCGGAGCGACGGCGACGACGAACCCCCGATGGAGGCGTGATGGCGCTCGCAGAGCGCATCCGGGGCCGGTCGGTGGCCGCGGCCCTCGAGGAGAGGGCCGCGGATGATCCCAGCCGCTCTTTTCTGATCTTCGGCGACCGCAGGTTCACGTACGGCCAGGTCGAGCGCCAGGCTTCGGCGCTCGCCTCGGCGCTGCACGAGCTGGGCATCGAGCGCGGGGACCGTATCGCCCTGGACCTTCCCAACTGGCCGGAGTTCGTCATCTCGGTCTTCGCGGCGGCCAAGCTCGGCGCCGTGATCGTCCCGCTGAATCCCCACTTCACCGTCCCGGAGCTGCAGTACATGCTCCGGCATTCCGAGGCCGCCGTCTGCATCAGCGCCGAGACCTTCGGCGGCACCGACTACCTCCAGCTCTTCGAGGGGTTCCTGACCTCGCTGCCGGACCTGCAGTACCTGGTCACGGTGGGCGAGGAGGACCTGTGGTACGACGACCGGATCTACCAGTTCGAGGACCTGGTCTCGAGCGGGGAGGGGCGGTCATACCCGCCGGTGGCGGTCGACCCGGAGGACGACATCTTCGCGATCCTCTACACCTCCGGGACCATGGGCAAGCCGAAGGGCGTCTCGCTGACGCACGGCAACCTGCTCTGGACGGCGGCGGGGACGGTGGATGCGCTCGGTCTCACGGCCGACGACGTGGTGTTCGGCGTGACCACGGTGTTCCACGTTTTCGGGCTCGGCCCGGGGATCCTGGGCACCATGACCGCCGGCGCCTCGCTCGTGCTGCAGGAGCGCTTCAACCCCACTGAGGCGCTCCAGCTCATCGACGAGCACAGGGTCACCGTGCATCACGGGGTGCCCACGGTGTTCGTCACCGAGCTGCGCGATCCCGAGCGCCGCAAGTACGATCTCTCGTCGCTGCGCACGGGGATCGTGGCCGGCGCGCCGGTCAGCGACGAGTGGGTCCGCCGGATCCGCGAGGAGCTCTGCCCCCAGCTCCAGGTGGCCTACTCGCTGACGGAGACCTCCTCCACGGCCGCCGTCACCTGCCCGGAGGACCCGCTGGAGAAGCAGCTCTTCACCGTCGGGCGACCGCTCGCCGGCACCGAGATCCGCGTCCTCGACCTGGACGGCACCGTGCTGCCGATCGAGAGCCTGGGCGAGGTGGCGGTGCGCGGTCCCGGCGTGATGAAGGGCTACTATCGCCAGCCGGGCGAAACGGCGCAGGCGTTCGACCGGGATGGCTTCTTCCTCACCGGCGATCTGGGCATCGTGGACGAAGACGGCTACGTCCACATCGTCGGTCGGCGCAAGGAGCTGATCATCCGGGGCGGGTTCAACGTGTACCCGCGCGAGGTGGAGGACCGGATCCACGCGCACCCGGCCGTGCTCGACGTCGCCGTCGTGGGCCTGCCCCACGAGGTGCTGGGCGAGCTCGTCTGCGCGTGCGTGGTGCCGGTGGAGGGGGCGATCATCACGGGCGAGGAGATCAAGGAGTGGTGCCGCGGCGCGCTCGCGGACTACAAGCTCCCCGACCTCGTCCGCTTTTTCGAC
>JAWOLC010000073.1:0-2728 GCA_033853925.1 Candidatus Eiseniibacteriota bacterium | reverse complement strand
CGCGTCGCGCCGGGCCAGGGGCGGCCCCGCTTCGTGACAGGCCAGGCACTCCTCGGAGCCCGGCGGCTGCGCGGCGGCCCCCGTGGCCGCGAGCCCGCGCGGCGCCGCGCCCCCGAGCAGGAGCGCGAGCGCCGCGGCGAGCAGGGGCCTCGATGCGGCGCGGGCCGGCCGCCTTCCGGCGTGCTGGCCCGCTCGGCCACGCCCCTGTGGGTCTTCGTGCGGCAACCTCACCACCGACGTCCCGCTCTCCTGTGCCTCATCTGACTCCGAGCTCCGCGGCTCCGAGAGCCGGGGCCCGTCCGAGGAGTCGGGACGCCGGCAGGGTCACAGCCTCTTCTACTTCGCGGGCGCGGCCGCCGCGATCGGGTGCACCAGCTTGCTCCGCTCCGCGAAGTCGAACTTGGGAGAGATCTCCGCGGTGTGACACTTCACGCAGGTCTCGGCCGTGGGATGGACGACCGAGGCCTTGCGCCCTTCCTTGTTGCTCATGGGCACGGCCAGATGAGCGCTGCCCGGGCCGTGGCAGTCCTCGCAACCCACGAAGGCGAGAGGCACGTCCTTCGTCGAGTCGGCGCCGCTGTAGCCGCCGGCTTCCTGATAGCCGGTGACGTGGCAGCGCACGCAGGCGGCGTCGGTCCCGGGCTTCTCGACCGAGGTCTTGAGCAGCTCGTTCATCTTCTTGAGCTGCTCGGGAGTCGCGGCCGCGAGGTTGGCCAGCGCGTGCGCGTGCTTGGTCTCCGCCCAGGCCTTGTACTCCTTCATGTGGCACATCTTGCACTTGTTGACCCCGACGAAGGTGCTCTTCGCCTCCTCCTTCTTGGGCGCCTCCTTCGGGGTCTCGGCGGCGTAGGCCACGAAGGCCAGCGCCACCCCCGCCACTACCGCGAACGCCAGAATCTTCTTCATCTCTGACCCTCCGGTTTGAAGTCGGCTGCCCCTCGTCGCGGCCTGGGGGCACTACCTGTCACCTCGGAACGCGCCCGCAGCATACCCGATTGCGGCAAGAAGTGAGCCTTCGAATCGGTGGAAGTACGGAACGGAAGACTATCCAACGCCCCAAGCACATAGCGGGCCCAAGGCGGACTCATCGGACGACATTTCTGCCAGACCTGTCAGTAGTTCTACTGAAATGTCACCTTCGAAAGCAAGGGCTTCTCAGGTACCATGCATTCCTCGCTTGCTGACTTGCGTTTGCGGGCGGTCCGCCGGAAGCCGGCGAGAGCGCAGCACTGGTGCGGTTCTTGCGGCCGCATCATGCTCCTACCCAAGCCAGTCGAGGTGACCCGAGTCTTGCCGTCGCCGATGAAGCCAAACCGGACTCAGCCTTACGCCGCTCCCCGCCACCCCCTGTGGCGGCTTGGCCTCACCGGGGGCCTCCGAGCGCTGGCCCTCGCCCTCGTGGCGGCGGCCGTCGCCGTGGCCGCTCCCGGCGGCGGGGCGATCGCCGCGCCCATCCCGAACGAGACCTGCATGGGCTGCCACTCGGACCGAGGGCTCACCCGGAGCAGCGGCGCCAGCTCCGTCTACGTGGACCTCGCCAAGCTCGAGGCATCGCCGCACGGTCGTCTGGCCTGCGTCGCCTGCCACCAGGGGATCCGCGACGTGCCCCATGCCGAGAAGCTCCCCGCGGTGCGCTGTGGCGCCTGCCACCAGGACGCGGCCAACGCCATCGCCGGCAGCGTGCACGCGGCGGCGGGCGGCTCGGCCGGGGCGAGCTGCATGGGCTGCCACGGGACGGGGCACGGCGTGCGGCGAGCGGCCCGCACGGGCTACGAGGCCTGCGCCGCCTGCCACGCCCGGGTCACCGCCCAGTACCGCACGAGCGTGCACGGCGTCGCGCTCGCCCAGGGCGACCGGGACGCGTCCACCTGCCAGGATTGCCACGGGCCCTTCCACTCCATCCGCCCCCACGACGATCCCCTCTCGCCCGTGAATCGCGCCAACCTGCCCGCGACCTGCGCCCGTTGCCACGCCAACCGCGCCCTCGTCACGCGGCGCAAGATCACGATTCCCGAGGCCTACGCGCTGTACGAGCAGAGCACCCACGGGCGCTCGAAGGATCCGCGCGCGGCCACGTGCAGCGACTGCCACGAGAGCCATGACCTGCGCCGCGCGACCGACCCGGCCTCGTCCATCTACCACGCCAACGTCCCGCGCACCTGCGGGCGCTGCCACGACAAGCAGTACGCCGCCTACACGCTGGGCATCCACGGCCAGGCCCTGCGGCGCGGCGTCACGGCCGCGCCCAACTGCACCGATTGCCACGGCGAGCACCTGATTCGCGGGCCCCGCGATCCCAACTCGCCGGTCGTCGCCTCGGCCGTGACCACGACCTGCTCGCGCTGCCACGAGGCCCAGGGCATCCGCGAGACGTACGGCCTGCCGGGCGGCCGCCTCAACACCTACGAGGACAGCTTCCACGGCCTGGCCGCCCGCGGCGGCTCGCCCGCGGTGGCGAACTGCGCGAGCTGCCACGGGTACCACGACATCCTGCCCTCAAGCGATCCGCGCTCCGCCGTGAACCCGAGGCGGCTCGGCGAGACCTGCGGCAAGTGCCACCCGGGGGCCGGGACGAAGTTCGCCATGGGGCCCGTGCACGTGGCCATCGCCACGTCGGACAATCCCGCGCTCTTCTACACGCGCTGGATCTACCTGTGGCTCATCTTCGGCACGATCGGGGGCATGGCGCTGCACCAGGGGCTCGACTTCCTCCGCAAGCTCCAGCGCC
>JAWOLC010000072.1:0-21105 GCA_033853925.1 Candidatus Eiseniibacteriota bacterium | reverse complement strand
GCGATCGCGGGGCTGAGCCTGCTGCTCCTGGGCCGCTTCCGGGTCAACTCCGCCTGGCTGGTGCTGGGCGGAGCGCTGGCCGGGTGGCTCGCCCGCGGCTCCTGGCTCGGGCCCTGAGGCGGCCGGGCACTCGCGTCGCCCTCCGGTCGTTCCGCCCCGGCGGGATTCTGGGTATCCTGCGAGGCGCGGCGGGGACGCCCCGGGCTTCCGGGCATCGAAACCAGCAGATGGCACTGCCACCGGGCCCAGCCGTAGCCACGACGAGCCGGGGGCACGAGACTCCACGAGCCGCATGACCCCAACAGGGCAGGCCCCGATGAGCATCACCCACGACAAGGCACTGAGCGAGCACGACGAGCTGAAGCGCGGCGAGGGCTACCGCCTGGGGCTGCTGGACGGCTTCAAGAAGCAGCTTCCCGACCCCGATCCGGTGGAGACGCAGGAGTGGCTGGAAGCTCTGGACGGCGTCTATCGCGCCCACGGGCGCGAGCGGGCCGACTACCTGCTGCGCAAGGTGCTCAAGCGAGCCCGCATGCTGCAGATCGGCCTGCCCGGACTGGTTCAGTCTCGCTACATCAACACGATCTCGCCCGAGCAGGAGCCGGCGTTCGAAGGCGACGAGGAGATGGAACTGCGCATCCGCCGCATCATCCGCTGGAACGCGGTGGTGATGGTGCTGCGCGCGAACCACCTCTTCCCCGGGATCGGGGGCCACCTGGCCACCTACGCCTCGACCGCCTCGCTCTACGAGGTGGGGTTCAACCACTTCTTCCGCGGCAAGGACCAGGATCCCGGCGACCAGGTCTTCTTCCAGGGGCACGCGGCGCCGGGCATCTACGCCCGCGCCTTCCTCGAGGGACGCCTCACCGAGCGCCAGCTCGACCACTTCCGCCAGGAGGTGGGCGGCGGCGGGCTGTCGTCCTATCCGCACCCGCGGCTCATGCCCGACTTCTGGGAGTTCCCCACCGTCTCGATGGGCCTCGGGCCCCTGAACGCCGTCTACCAGGCGCGCTTCAACCGCTACCTCCAGGCGCGGGGAATCGCCGACACGTCGCGCTCCCGGGTCTGGGCCTTCCTCGGGGACGGCGAGATGGACGAGCCCGAGGCGCTCGGCGGCCTCGCCCTCGCGGGCCGCGAAGGGCTCGACAACCTGACCTTCGTGGTCAACTGCAACCTGCAGCGCCTCGATGGTCCCGTGCGGGGCAACGGCAAGATCATCCAGGAGCTGGAGGCCATCTTCACCGGCGCCGGCTGGAACGTCATCAAGGTCATCTGGGGCCGCGAGTGGGATCCGCTGCTCGCCCAGGACTTCGACGGCATCCTGGTCGAGGCCATGAACGACACCGTGGACGGCGAGTGGCAGCGCTACTCGGTGGAGAGCGGCGCGTACGTCCGCCAGCACTTCTTCGGCCGCGACCCCCGCCTGCTCGCCATGGTCGAGTCCCTCAGCGACGAGGAGATCGCGCGGCTCAAGCGCGGCGGCCACGACTACCGCAAGCTCTACGCGGCCTACGCCGCGGCCCTGAACTTCAAAGGCAAGCCCACCGTGATCCTGGCGAAGACCGTCAAGGGCTGGACGCTCGGCGGCACCACCGAGGCCCGCAACGTCGCCCACCAGCAGAAGAAGATGAACGAGGAGGAGCTGCGCAAGTTCCGCGACCGGATCCAGCTCCCCATCCCCGATCGGCGCCTGAAGGACCCGCCCTTCTTCCATCCCGGCATGGAGAGCCCCGAGGTGCGCTACCTCCTCGAGCGCCGGCGCCTGCTGGGCGGCTGCCTGCCCAAGCGGATCGTGCGGCCGAAGCCCCTGCCGAAGCCGCAGGACCGGGCCTTCGCGGAGTTCGCCCAGGGAACGCGCGCCGATCAGGCCGTCTCCACGACCATGGCCTTCGCCAAGCTGTTGCGCAATCTCATTCGCGATCCCGCCTGGGGGCGGCGCGTGGTGCCGATCATCCCCGACGAGGCGCGCACCTTCGGGCTCGAGGTCCTGTTCCGCGAGGTGGGCATCTACGCCCCGGGCGGCCAGCGGTACGAGCCGGTGGACTCGAAGGTCTACCTGTCGTACGCGGAGAAGGCGGACGGCCAGCTCCTCGAGGAGGGCATCACCGAGGCGGGCTCGATGGCGTCCTTCACCGCCGCGGCGACCGCGTATGCGACGCACGGCGAGCCCATGATCCCCTTCTACATCTTCTACTCGATGTTCGGTTTCCAGCGCACGGGCGATCTCGCCTGGGCGTTCGGCGACGCGCGCGGGCGTGGCTTCATGCTCGGGGGCACCGCCGGGCGCACGACCCTGAACGGCGAGGGGCTGCAGCACGAGGACGGCCACAGCCACCTGCTCGCCTCGACCATCCCCAACCTCCTGGCCTACGACCCGGCCTGGGCCTACGAGATCGCGGTGATCGTCCGCGCGGGCCTCGAGCGGATGCACGGGCGGGGCGAGGACGTGTTCTACTACCTCACCCTCTACAACGAGGACTATCCCATGCCCGCGAGCCCGGCAGGCGTCGAGGAGGGCATCCTCAAGGGTCTCTACCTGTACCGGCCGGCGGCGCGCGGGACCCATCGGGCGCAGCTCTTCGGCAGCGGCGTCCTGCTGCGGGAGGCGCTGCGGGCGCAGGAGGTCCTCGCCGAGCGCTACGACGTGGCCGCCGACGTCTGGAGCGCCACGAGCTACCAGCAGCTCCGCAACGAGGCGCTGGGCGTCGAGCGCTGGAACCGGCTGCACCCGCTCGAGCCACCGCGGGTCCCCTACGTCACGGGCCTGCTGAACCGGGCCCCGGGCCCCGTCGTCGCGGTCACCGACTATCTGAAGGCGGTGCCCGACCTGGTGGCGCGCTGGATACCCCGCTCGTTCACCCCGCTGGGGACGGATGGATTCGGCCGCAGCGACTCGCGCGCCGCCCTGCGCCGGCACTTCGAGGTGGACGCCGAGCACATCACCCTCGCGACGCTGCACGCGCTGGCCCGGGAGGGAAGCCTCGAGCCCTCGCAGGTCGCGCGCGCGATCCAGGACCTGGGCCTCGAGCCCGAAGGGCCCGAGCCGCAGGTCTCCTGACCCGGGGCCCCGCTGGGGCGCTCCCCGCCCCCGGGAGGGGGTCCCGGCCGGTGTCCGGGGCCGGGCGGATCCTCCCCGCCCCCCACCCAGCGGACCGGCCGGCACCCCGCGGCTTTCCGGTCCGCGCGCCGCTCCTGCCGATTGCGCGCTTTCGGGGTTTCCAGCCGCCCGCGCGGGGGCTAGTATCGATAGCGAGCATTGGTGCTCGGCCGGGCGGGAAAGGAGCGTCTATCGACGATCTCTCCCGTTCTTCTCCTTGTCCACGACCGGGACAAGTCGAGTTCGACCGAAGGAGATGCCAATGCCATCACGCTTCCGCATCGCCGCGCTCTGCTGCCTGGCCCTGGCAGCGCTGGCCGTAGCAGGCTGCGCGAAGAAGCTCCAGCGAAGCCTGGGCCTTCCGAACCGCCCCCCGCAGGTTCGCCTCGAAAGCTCGCTCGTCCCCACGGGTGATGCCGCCACGGTAGCCGCGAGGCTGCGCTGGAGCGCCACCGATCCGGATGGGCGGATCGATCACTACCTCGTCACGAGCGACCTCGCCGCGCTGCACGAGAAGAGCGAGGGCTGGGCACGAACGATGGAAAGCGAGCGGGCGATCCTGCTCAAGCGCGCGCTCCCGGCCCGAATGACTCCCGCGGAGCGCTCGGCTCCCCCCTATCAGCTCTTCGCCGTTCGCGCCGTGGACGACGGCGGGGCCGTGTCGGATCCGGCGTATCGGGCCTTCTTCGGCGACGACGTGGCGCCCACGGTCACGATCGTCGAGCCAAGACCCAGCACGCTGATCCTGCCGACCGTGCCTCCGACCTTCACGATCCGCTGGCAGGGCTCCGATCCCGACGGCCCCGACGGACGGCCGCGCCTGTACAAGTTCAAGCTCTACCGGCTCACGGACTTCCCCCAGCGCTGGCTCGCGGACCCCGACACGATGCTGGCGGAGCTGGCGCCAACCTTCGCGGGCTGGGACTCCGTCAAGGGCACGACGACCGAGCTGCGGCTCGAGAACCTGCAGATCCTGGACCAGTACGTCTTCGCCATCACCGCGATCGACGCCGAGGGCGCCTACGATCCCGTCTTCGACCGCTCGAAGAACCTGCTCGTGTTCAGCGTCGTCCCGGCGGGCTCGCAGGGGCCACGGCTCACCTTCTTCAATGACTTCTTCACCTACACCTTCTACACGGAGGGCGCCGTCATCCCGGCCGAGGCTCCCAGCATCGAGATCCCAGCGGGCCGGCCGTTCACCTTGAACTGGTACGCCCAGCCGACGCTAGGCGGCTCCCTCACGGGCTACCGCTGGGTCCTGGATCCGGCCGATCCCCTGGACGGGAGCACGCGGAAGAATCCGCACGACCTCAGCCACTGGAGCGAGTGGAGCCTCACGACGACCTCGGTCACGCTCGGACCCTTCCCGGCCGGGCAGGCGGGCACCCTTCACCAGCTCTACGTGGAGGCCCGCGAGAGCCTGGGCTTCGTGAGCTACGGCAAGGTGAGCGTCTCGCCCGTGAGCCCGACGTTCAGCCACGACTTGCTCATCGTCGACGACACGCGGCGCGACGTGGACATGATCGTGCCGGGGCATCCGGACACGATCGGCCCCCCGAGAGGTCTCTGGCCCTCGGCGGCCGAGCTGGACACCTTCCTCTTCGCCCTCGGCGGCGTCCGCTGGCGCATGACGCCGCCCTCGTGGCCTTACTACCAGGGAAGGAGCCCCCAGGGCATCTTCACGGGCTACTCGTACGACACGATCGGGACGCGCCTGGGCATCCAGGACCCCACGCAGGTCATCTCCCTCGACCTGCTCAGCCACTACCGGCACGTGATCTGGATCAGCAGCGACATCGTGGGGCAGCAGTTCACCAACGTCACGTCCCCGACCCAGCCGATGACGACGCTGCGCTTCATGAGCGCACCGAACCACCAGAGCACCCTGGCGACCTGGGTGCAGATGGGCGGCCAACTCTGGGCGCTCGGCGGCGCGTTCGCCGAGGGCACCAACGTCGGCTGGAACAACCCGGTCAACGACGTGCCCGCTCGCACGTACTCCGCGGTGGGCGCCAACCCGGACCTGGGACCCGGCCGCTTCATGTACGACCTCACCCACTGGCGCTCGGAGTTCCGCGTCCTGCCGGGAGTCCAGTTCCGGGTCGCCCGGATCGATCAAGCGAATCCGATCACCCGCTATCCGCAGCCACCGCTCGACTGGAAGGGCGAGCCCCTGAGGGATCCGCGCTTCGCCGGCCTGCCCATTCAGCTCAGGGGGAAGGACCCGAGCAGCGATCCCATCTGGCCGAGCCGCGTCACTTCGAGCTTCTTCGTCGGCAATCCGGTCTACAGCCCGTACGGCGTGGATCTCGAGTTCCTCGACAAGCCGAACGTGGTCTTCGACGTCGAGCGGAAGAACCCCTCCCCGGTCCACAGCTGGGAGGTCCAGACGCTCGACACGCTCTACCTCGCCTACGGCGCGACGGCCGGGATGCTGCGACCCGAAGAGGGCGAGGGCGTCAATGCCTGCATGACCTACTACCACGGCCGTGACTGCGGCCCCGTCCTCTTCACGGGCTTCGACATCTGGCACTGGCGGCGCGCGGACTGCGTGCAGCTCGTGGACGTGGTGCTGCGGGACGTGTGGGGAATGAGCCGCATGGCCCAGGCCCGCCCCGTCGTCGCCAGCCGGGCCGTGAGCAGGCCGGCGACGCGACGCTGAGCCGCGCCGCATCGGCGGATCCGTGGCAACGAGGAGGGCCTCGCCGAGGCCCTCCTCGCCTTCGTCGTCGCCGGGAGCGGGCGGGATCCCCGCTAGGCGCGAGCCGGCGAGCGCGCCAGCCTCTCCTCGAGCCGTGCCTTCACCGCCGGCCACTCCTCGTCCAGGACGCTGAAGTAGACGGTGTCGCGCACGTCGCCGCGCTCGGTGCGCATGTGCTTGCGCAGCGTTCCCTCCTCGCGGCAGCCGATCCGCAGCATGGCCTGGCGCGACCGCAGGTTGCGCGCGTCGGTCTTCAGCTCCACGCGCTGGCAGCCCCAGGTCTCGAAGGCGTGCCGGAGCATGAGGTACTTGGCCTCGGTGTTGATCGCCGCGCGCTGCCAGGGCCGGGCGATCCACGTCCAGCCGATCTCGACCCGGCGGTGCGCCGGGGTGATCGCCCCGAAGCGGGTGCTGCCCACCACCCGCCCACTGGCGCGCTCGAGGGTCGCGAAGGGCAACGACCGTCCCTGAGCCTGCTCCTCGAGCGCCGCCTCGCAGTAGCGGCGCAGATCCTCGGCGGCCTCGATCCGCGTCACCGTCCAGCGCCACAGCTCGGGGTCGAGTCCCACCGCGCGCAGGCCTTCCCAGTGCCGCTCGAGCGACAGGGGCTCGAGGCGGACGTGCGTCCCTTCCAGGATCACGGGCTCGAGTCGCATGAGCCGGAGTCTAGTCGCTGGCCTGCGGGCCCTCAACGAGCGGACCTCCCCTGCCCCTCGACGGCTGTTCGGGGGGAGGATGGCGGAGTAGTGTCTCCTCGGAGACCCGCGGGGCGGGCCGGAAGGCTCGCCCGAGGCGAAGCCCACGGCCAGGAGGAGGCGAGCGCGATGGAACCGACCCGCATCGATTTCACGACCCTGCCCTGGGAGGAGCCGGCGCCCGGGATGCGGCACCGCTGCACGGCGCGCGGTGGGCAGAAGCTGCGCCTGCTGGAGATCGTCCCGGGCTTCGTCGAGGACGGCTGGTGCCGGAAGGCCCATGTGGGCATCGTGCTCGAGGGCGAGCTGGAGCTGACCCTGCCGGACGCCACCGTGCGCTACTCCGCTGGCGACGGACTGTTCGTGCTGGGGGGCGAGGCGGAGCGCCACCGCGCGCGGGCGCTCGGATCGCGGGTGAGGCTGCTCCTGGTCGAGGGGAGCTGAGGGGCGCGGGAAGCGCTCGCCTCGGCCGCCGCCGCCCTCCGAGCGTTCACTCCCTGACCAGGAAGTAGCTGGCCTGGGGGTGGTGCACGATCAGGGCCGAGGTCGAGGCCTCGGGCACGAGCTGGTAGGCGCTCGTCAGCGTGACCCCGATCGTCGCCTCGGGACCGAGCAGGCGGAAGAGCACGAGCTGGTCGGCCAGGTCGGGGCAGGCGCTGTAGCCGAACGAGTAGCGCTTGCCGCGCTCGGGCTCGAGCCTCAGCTCCCGCCGCACGCGGACGTGGCTCCACTCGGCCAGCCCCTCGGCGGCGGCCACGCCGAGGCCGTGCACGAAGAGCGCCTCGGCGTAGGCTCCCTCCGCGTTCAGCCGCGCGCACACGTCGTCCGCGCGGCCGCCCACGGTCACGACCTGGAAGGCCACGGCGTCGAACCGGCCGCTCGCCGCGGGCAGGAAGTAGTCGCTCAGGCACAGCCTCTCGCGGCTCGTCTGCCGGGGGAAGGCGAAGCGGGCGATCTCCTCGATCTTGCCCCGAGGCGTGAGAGACCCGGGAGCGAAGCCCGCGGGGTCGTAGATCACGAGGTCGTCGCCCGCGCTCTGGCAGGGGAAGTAGCCGTGCACGGTGCGCGGCTCGAGCCACCCCTCGGCCTCCGCCTGGCGCTGGAGGCGGAGACGGCGCGGCTCGAAGTCCTCGCGGATGAGGGTCTCGTACTCGGCGCCGCTGCCGCGCGCGCCCCAGTGGAGCCGGTAGAGGGTCTTCAGGTCCATCCCGGCGAACACCTCCGCGAAGGGAATCGCCGCCGTCGGCGTGAGGCGCGCGCCCCAGAACGGCGGCAGGGGAGCCGCCACCTCCCGGGAGAGGGTGCTCGCGGGCCCCGCCGAGGCCGCCTCGGCGGCCGCCGCGCGCGCCTCGAGGCTCGCGGCCCGCTCGCGATACTCGAGGGCCTCGCGCCGGACGCGCGCGGCGAGCTTCGGCCCCTCGACCGGGTCCGCCAGGGCGTTCACCGTGTCCAGGCCCTCGAAGGCGTCCTTGCAGTAGAAGACGCCGGGCTCGTAGACGTGCTCGCCGTCCACCAGCGCGGCGCGCCGGCCGAAGTTGCGGTTGATCGCCGCCCCGCCGATCAGCACCGGGAAGCGAAGGCGCGCCCGATGCAGCTCGGCCACGCAGGCGGGCATCTGCCGGCTGGTCGAGACGAGCAGCGCCGACAGGCCGATGGCCGTGGCGTCCACCTCCACGGCCTTGTCGATGACGCTCTGCACGGGGACCTGCTTGCCCAGGTCGAAGACCGAGTAGCCGTTGTTCACCAGGATCGTCTTCACCAGGTTCTTGCCGATGTCGTGCACGTCGCCGTACACGGTGGCCAGCACGACGCGGCCCTTGGCCAGGTCCTCCCGGCGCTCGAGGTAGGTCTCGAGGCGGGCGACGGCCTTCTTCATGACCTCGGCGCTCTGCAGCACGAAGGGCAGGATCAGCTCGCCCGTGCCGAACTTGTCGCCCACGTCCTTCATGGCCGGCAGGAGAACCGCGTTGAGCACGGTCACGGCGTCCTGGCGCCGCACCGCCTCGTCCACCAGCTCTTCGATCCCCGCGGGCCGGCGATGCAGGATCTGCCAGTGCAGCTTCTGCTCCACCGTGAGCGCGGCTTCCTCCGCCCCTTCCTCGCGGGCTCGGGACTCGGGGGTGCGTCCCTCGAAGTGGGCGACCAGCCGCGCCAGAGCCTGCGGGTCGCGGTCGAGGACGAGATCCTCCGCCAGCCGCCGCTCCTCGTCCGGGATCTCCGCGTAGGGCGTGATGTCCGCCGGATTCACGATGGCCATGTCGAGCCCGGCCTGGACGCCGTGGTAGAGGAAGACGGAGTTCAGGGCCGCGCGCGCCTCCCGGGCGAGGCCGAAGGAGACGTTCGATACGCCGAGGCTCGTGAGCACCCCGGGCAGCTCCGTCTTGATGGCCCGGAGGCCCGCCAGGGTCTCGATCCCCGACCGCCGGTACTCGGGATCGCCCGTGGCCAGGGTGAAGGTGAGCGGATCGAAGACCAGCCGCTCGGCGGGCAGCCCGTACTCGCCCGTGACGATGGCGTGGATGCGGCGCGCGACCTCGAGCTTGCGCTCGGCGGTGCGGGCCATTCCCTGCTCGTCGATGGTGAGCGCGATCACCGCCGCGCCGTACCGGATCACGAGCGGCATCACCGCGTCGAGCCGCTCCCGGCCGCTCTCCAGGTTGATCGAATTGACCAGGGGCGAGCCCGGACAGGCCTTGAGCGCCTCCGCGAGCGCGCGCGGCTCGGTCGAGTCCAGGCTCAGCGGCGCCTCGACCGAGAGGGAGAGCTTCTTCACCAGCCGGCGCAGCATCGCCGCCTCGTCCGTGCGCTCGGTGAGGGCCATGCAGACGTCCAGCGCATGCGCCCCGCCTTCCACCTGGCGGCGCGCGATCGGCAGCAGGTCCTCGAGGCGATCCTCGAGCGCCAGCGCCTTCACCTGGCGCGAGCCCTGCGTGTTCAGCCGCTCGCCGATCAGGAGCGGTCGAGGCTCCTGCCGCAGGGCCGTGGCCGCGAGACCGCTGGAGAGGAACCAGCCCGGGCGCCCCGGGCGAGGGGCAGGGGCGCGCCGTCCGATCGCCGCGATCTGCGCCCGCACGTGCTCGGGCGTCGTGCCACAGCAGCCGCCGACGATGTTCACGCCCAGCTCCTCGACGAACTCGCGCAGCACGGCGGCCATGGGCTCCGGGCCCATCGGGTAGACCGTGCGCCCCCCGTCGTTGATGGGCAGCCCGGCGTTGGGGATCACGTGCAGGAACGTGCTGGCGTTCTGCGACAGATAGCGAACCGCGTCGCGCATCAGCTCGGGCCCGGTGGAGCAGTTGAGACCCACGATCTCGACGCCCAGCGCCTCGAGGGTGGCGAGGGCCGCGGGGATGCCCGTCCCCAGCAGCATCCGGCCGTTGGGGTCGAGCGTCACCGAGCACTGCAGCGGCAACCGCACCCCGGCGCGGGCGAAGACCTCCCGCGCCGCCAGGATCTGCGCCTTCATCTCGAGCATGTCCTGGCAGGTCTCGAGGATGAGCACGTCCGCGCCGCCCTCGACCAGACCCTGCGCCTGCGGCACGAACGCCTCGATCAGCTCCTCGAGCCCCAGGCGGCCCAGCTCCGGATCCTCGGAGGAGGGCAGCAGGCCCGAGGGCCCCATCGAGCCGGCCACGAAGCGCGGGCGGCCGTCGTCTCGCTCGAACCTCTCGGCCACCCGGCGGGCGATGGCGGCCGCCGCCCGGTTCAGCTCGAGCGTGCGCTCGCCCAGACCCCACTCGTCGAGCCGAACGCGCGAGGCCTGGAAGGAGTTGGTCTCGACCACGTCGGCGCCGGCGGCGAGGTAGGCGGCGTGGACCGCCTCCACGACGTCGGGACGCGTGAGGGAGAGGAAGTCGATGCAGCCTTCCCGGCGCTTGCCGCCGAAGTCCTCCGCCGTCAGGGCCCGGGCCTGGAGCTGGGTGCCCATGGCCCCGTCGTAGAACAGGACGCGGGTGCGCAGGGCGTCGAGGAGTCGGCTGGTCATGAAGGCGGGGCTCCTTCGGTTCGGCGGCCGCCGGGAACGAGGATGAGCCGCAAAGTACAGGACCGGCCGGAAGGGCCGCAACCGCGCGCCCGCGGCGGAGCGGGGCCCGGCCCCCGGCCCGGGCGGCGGCTCGAGGGACGAGCGGGCGCGGCCGCGGCGCCGGGCGCCCGCGCAAGCGCGGCGGCCACCTCTCGGAGAGAGGTGGCCGCCGGCTGCCGTCGGAGACGCGGAATCACTGATACAGGGCCTTGATCCTCCCCCAGGTCTCGGAGCGCGTCGGCGTGGCGATGTCCTCGACCGTGACGCCCGACTCCGAGCCGCCGTCGTTCACCGCGTCGTAGTTCTGCGGGCCCGGGACCAGCTCGCCGGTCCAGGGGAAGACGCCGACGCACGTCAGGGTGCCGCCCGACGGGACCTTCGCGGCCACGATCGTCGTCTGGTAGCGGATCTTGAAGTCGTAGTTCCCCACCTTCGGGCCCTGCTTGGTGATCGTCCAGCTCACCGGCGCGGTGCCCGAGAGCCATCCGGCCCGATTCACGTTGTCCGAGTTGAAGAAGGCGAAGAACTGATAGAGCGCGTTCGGAGACTTGTTGTAGACCGTGTACTCGTAGCGCCAGTAGTTGTCCGGCGGCGCGTTGCTGCCGGAGGGCAGCGGATCCGAGGACGACACGCGGACGTCCCCGCTCGGCGACTGGTAGTAGAGCTTGTACTTCACGTCCGAGATCGCCCCGGCGAGCGCGTTCGTGGCGAACGCCAGCGCGATCCCGGCGACGACGAGTAGACGTAGCTTCATGGGGGTCCTCCCTCTGCGGACTCCGCCGGCGCGCCCCGCGACGAGACGCGCCGGCTGCGGCCCGAGACTCAACGCTGCACCGTGACCGAGCGCGTGAGCGTGCCTTCCTCCGTCACCAGCCGGTAGAAGTACATGCCGGCCGGCGCCCGCGCCCCCGAATCGCCCGAGCCGTCCCACGTCACGCGATGCGGGCCGCCCGCGAACGAGCCGGAAGCGAGGGTCTTCACCATCCGTCCGGTCACGTCATAGACACGCAGGTCCACCCGGTCGGCGCGGGTGAGCGCGAAGCCGATGGACACGGATCCGCCGCGGGACGGATTCGGCGTGGCGGCGTCCAGGCGGAAGGCCACGGCCTCGTCGATCGTCGGGCGGCGACTGTAGGTGATGACGCGGGTGCCCGCCGGGACCATTCCCGACGGCACGCTCACGCCGTTGTTGATCAGGTCCGCGATGGTCTTCGCCGTCTCCTCGTTCTCGGGCACGCCGCTCAGCATCAGGTCGTTGGCGTAGGTGATGGCCTGCGACACGGTCGCGCCGTTCGGGCTGATCACCTGCGTCTGCGCGATCTTGCCCGAGACCACGTTGAGGAGCAGGGCGATCATCTGCTGCTTGGCCCGATCCAGCATCGTGCCGCCCTTGTTCACGGTCAGGAGCTCGTCGAGCTTGCGCAGCTCGTCCGTCAGCCCCGGGCTCTCGGGCACGAAGATGATGACCGGGTTCGTGATGTTCTGGTTGAAGTGCTGGAGGATCAGGTCGACGTAGCCGGCCATCGCCGTCAGCGTCTCCTGCGCCTTCCCCTTGCCCGTCAGGTAGCAGTTCACCTGATGCTTCCAGTAGCCCATGCTCTGCGCGTTGGCGGTGATCGTCTGGCAGCCGAGGCCGAAGTCCGCGTTGAACACGATGCCGGTCTCGTTCACCGTGACGAACTGGCTGCTCGCGTCCGCGAGGTAGCCCAGCGGCGTAACCAGCATCACCTCGTAGGTCCCGATCTCGAGATTACCGAAGGAGAACGAGCCGCCGGGCCCCGTGGCCGTGCTGGCCACCAGCGTCCCCATGCCCACGGCGTCCACGGCGTACAGATCCACGGTGACGCCCTGCAGGCCGACCGCCGAGCCGCAGTTGGCGATCACCGTGCCCGCGACGCCGGAGAGCGGGATCTCGGTCACGCCGTCGTGGGCGGAGCCGTTGCGGGCCTGCGTGAGCTGAACCTGGGGCAGCACGCTCGGATCGCTCCAGTCGAAGATGACCGAGAAGCCGCCCAGGCTCGTGCCGGGCACCACGTCCAGGCCACTCGCGTAGTCCCAGTCCCAGTTGATGGACCACTGGCCCGCGGCGTTCTTCTCGAAGACGCTCACGGACTCCCAGCCCAGGGGCGAGCCGTAGGAGACCAGCGTGGCCTTGTCGCCCGAGGGAAGCTGGGTCACCGGGTCGGAGTTGAAGAACACGTGGAAGGCGCCCACCTCGGGGTCGATGGCCAGGTTGCTCACCGTGTAGTCGAAGCGGTAGCGCTGCTCTCCGTTGGGCCCCAGATTGCCGAGAAGCGTCAGCTTGGCGTTGACGCCGAAGGCGCTGTCCGCCGCCGCCCGAGCCACGGGCCAGAGCGCGGTGAGAGCGGCGAAGCAAACGAGGGCGGTAACGAGACGGCGGCGCATAGGCGGCCTCCTCCGCGAGGTGGTGGAGCTGAGTTGTGCGGCCGAGCCCGGCGCGCGAAGGCGGCCCAAGGGATGCGGTGCGCACGCTGTTCAGGCGAGCCCGAGCACGGCTGCCGCCTCAGGGGAGGAGACCCACGCGGCGCACGCGGCTCGGGCTCTCGGCAGAAATGATAGATCAGGCCGCTCGACGGGTCCACCAATTGTCAACCCATACCGCTGCAATCGGGTCGGCGCGGAGGCGGATCCTCCAACGGCCGTGGGCGGCAGGCGCGCTCACCAAGAGCGGGAGGCGCCCAGGGACGGACCCAGGCGCCTCCCGAATGAGACGGGCCTCTCTCAGCGGTATCGCACCTTGACCCTGCCCCAGGTCTCGGGCGAAGTCGAGACCGGGTCCAGAGTGCTCGGACAGTGAGCGGGGCCCACTCGCCCGCCGTTGAAGGCATCGAGGGCTCGCACCCACCGGCTCACGTCGCTCGGCCTCAGGGCTCCGAGCCCCACGGGGGGAATGGACCGCGCGCCGATCATCGCGTCGGCCTGCTGGACCACTGCGGAGACCTGGGGCGGAGGCAATGCGCCCAGCAGCTCGTTCAGCTTCGCCGCGATGAGCTGGTGGGCCAGCGAGACGAGCCCATTGCCCTTGGCCGGCGTGTTCAGAATGGCCAGGAGCTGCACGCGCGAGTATTCGTTGGCGCCGAGGCCCATCGAGGGCACGTGCGTCCAGTCTTCGGGGTGCTTCTTCCAGAACCCCAGGGTCAGCGTGCAGTCCGTGAGATTGCGGGAGGTCGTGACGGCCCAGACGGCCTCGCCTTCCGGGCTCGCCTCCTCGCTCGGCGCCGACGACGCGAAGGCGCGGAACACGTAGTCGGTTCCTTCGCTCAGCTCGTCCAGGTCCGTCGCAGCCAGTCCGGTCTCGTCGAACAGCTTCCCGATCACGACCTGCACCGACTGGTCCGGCAGGAGCCGGAACGTCGGCACGGTCGGCGCCAGAGCCAGCGTGGGAACCCCGGTGAACGAGCAGTCCAGCGTGCCCACCACTGGCCGCCCCGGCGCATCCGCGCTGGGCCAGCCGCCCAGGGCGTTGTAGTCGTCGCCCTTCATGTAGCGCACCACGAATCCACCAGGCGCTCCACTCGCGCCGGCCCGCACGAGAAGGGTGACCGACGCTCGGTCGCAGGCCACGACCTGCAGCGAAGGAGTATCGAGAGCGGCAGCCCTGGCGGGTGGCCCCGACACGAGGAGCGAAAGAACAGCGAGGACGGCAGGCAGGCTCGGTGCGAAGCGCATGACGAATTTCCCGTGAGCTCTGCGGCCAGGCAGGCGACCCGACGGAACTCAGCCCTCCATCGGCTCCCGCCCTATGGCATCATCCGCGCTGCACTCGGGCGATCATCCATGCCTGCACACAAAGCGGGGCCCCGACATCGAGCCCCACGGCCGACAATGGTCCTATTGACGAGGCTCCCTTGTCAAATGCGACGGCGAGATCGTTCGGCACGAGGGAACCAAGGTTGCCGGGGCAGCCCGGCCTTGACAGGGGCCACGGCCCCGCCGACCCTGCCCCCGTGGCCCTGCAGCTCGACATCGTTCGACACGGCGAAGCCGGCCCCTCGGCACCGGGCGGAGACCGACTCCGCCCCTTGTCCCCCGCCGGGGCCAGGAGTCTTCAGTGGCTCGCCCGCCGTCTGGCGCTCGAGGGCTGGAAGCCCGACCGGGCGTTCTCCAGCCCGCTGCTCCGGGCGGTCGCCAGCGCCGAGATCCTGGCGCGCTCGGCGCGTCCCGCCGTGGCCGTGGAGATCTTGGACGCCTTGGAGCCCGACGTGGAGCCGGCAGAGGTGCTGCAAGCGCTCGCCGGGCTGGGGGCGGTCTCGGGCCGCATCCTCGTCGTCGGCCACCAGCCCATGCTGGGGCGGCTGGTGGGCTACCTCACGGGCACGGAGAGAAGCCTGGCTCCCGGCGCGCTGGTGCGGGTCATTTGCCCCGGCCCGCCGGCCCGGGCGAGCGGCCAGGTCGCCCTCGTCCTCGCTCCCGACGAGGACGATCGCGGCTGAGAGGAGACGAAGATGGGCTTTCTGGACGGCAAGGTGGCTCTGGTGACGGGAGGCAGCCGGGGGATCGGTCGCGGCATCGCCGAAGCGCTGGCGGACGAGGGAGCGCTGACGGTGCTGACGGCGCGAAGCGCCGAGGCGGCGGAGCGCGCGGCCCGAGAGATCGGCGATCGCGCGATCGGGCTGGCGTGCGACGTGCGCTCCGAGGAGCAGGTGGGCCGGGTCTTCACCCGGATCGACGAGCTGGCCGGGGGGCTCGACATCCTCGTCAACAACGCGGGCATCGGGCACTTCGCCGCGGTGGCCGAGATGAGCCCCGCGGACTGGCGCGCGGTGATCGAGACCAATCTGCATGGCGTCTTCTACTGCTGCCACGAAGCCGTCCCGCGGATGACCCGTCGTGGCGGCGGCTACATCGTCAACGTCTCCTCCCTCGCGGGAAAGAACCCCTTCCCCGGCGGCGCGGCGTACAACGCCAGCAAGTTCGGAGTGAACGGCTTCAGCGAGGCGCTGATGATGGAGGTGCGCTATGCCGGCATTCGCGTCTCCTACCTGATGCCGGGGAGCGTCGCCACCGAATTCGGACGGGGCGCCGCCGAGAAGGCGGAATGGGCGCTCCGGCCCGCGGACGTGGCCGCGGTCGTGCTGGACCTGCTGCGCTCGCCCGCGCACGCCCTGTACAGCCGGGTCGAGATGCGGCCGAGCCAGCCGCCGCGCAAGGGATGAGCCGCCCCGCCCGAGGGCGGGGCTAAAGAGCGCCGCCCTCGGGCGCGGGGGCGCGCCGCCGCGCGCCGACTCCCGCCAGCTCGTCGGCGTGGAAGGACGAGCGCACGAGCGGGCCGCTCGCCGTGTTCTCGAAGCCGAGCGCGTCGGCCTGCGCCTTCCACCAGGCGAACTTCTCCGGAGTCACGTACTGGACCACCGGCAGGTGGTTGGGCGTGGGGCGCAGGTACTGGCCGATCGTGAGCAGGTCGCAGCCGTGCGCACGCAGGTCCTCGAGCGTGCGGAGGACCTCTCCGTCGGTCTCGCCCAGCCCGAGCATGATCCCCGACTTGGTGCGGATGGGGGCGCCGCTCTCCTTGACGCGCTGCAGGACCTCCAGCGAGCGCAGGTAGCGGGCGCTCGGGCGCACGAGCGGGTGCAGGCGCTCCACGGTCTCGACGTTGTGGTTGATGACGTCGGGACCGGCCGCGATGACCCGTTGCAGGTCCTCGGCGTGGCCGCGGAAGTCGGGGATCAGCACCTCGATCGCCGTGCTCGAGCGCGCGCGGATCTCCCGGATCACGAGGGCGAAGATCGTGCTCCCGCCGTCCTTCAGGTCGTCGCGGGCCACCGAGGTGATCACGGTGTGCCTCAGGCCCATCGCGGCCACGGCCTCGCCCACGCGGCGCGGCTCGTCCCAATCCACCCAGCCGTTCGGCTTGCCCGGCGCCACCGCGCAGAAGCCGCAGCGCCGCGTGCACAGCTCGCCGAGGATCATGATCGTGGCGGTGCCGCGCTCCCAACAGTGGCCGAGATTGGGGCAGCGCGCGTCCTCGCAGACCGTGGCCAGGCGCAGGCTGCGCAGCAGCGACTTCGTCTCGGCATATTCGCCCTTGCCGGGGAGCGAGACCTTGAGCCAGGGAGGAAGCCGGCGGAAGCCGGGGGTGCCCGGCTCGGGTCGCCCGACGCCGGCTCCCGACGCGCAGCCGCCGAAGCGGGGCGTGACGGGCAGGGGCACCGGCACGGCGGGACGCGGGGCGCCGTAGACGCCGGGCTGGGGATGGACCTCCGGCTCGGAGGCGCCGGGACGGGGCTCCGTCCTCGCCGCCGGCGGGCCCGCGCTCTGCTCCGCCACGATCAGTCCCTGGCCAGGTGGTCGCGGCCCGCCTGGCCCGCGCCCCTGAGGCTCAGCATCCGGTCCAGGGCCACGCGCGCGTAGTGCTTCACGGTCTCCGGCACGCGGACCACGTTCACCGGCCGCCCCTCGGCCAGGTTCTCGAGCGCCCACAACAGGTGCGCTGGATCGATCCGGTTCATGGTGGCGCACGGGCACACGTTCTTCTGCAGCGAGTGGATGCGCTGCTCGGGGTGCTCGAGAGCCAGGCGATGCACGAGGTTGATCTCCGTGCCGATCGCCCAGTGGGTGCCCGGGGCCGCCTCGCTCACCTGCTGGATGATGAACTCGGTCGAGCCCACGAGGTCCGCGCCCTGCACGACCTCGAAGGGACACTCCGGGTGGACCAGGATCCGCACCTGCGGGTCCGCCGCCCGCGCCTCGTCCACCTCCTGCCGGGTGAACTTCGTGTGCACCGAGCAGAAACCCCGCCAGAGGATGAGCCGCTGGCTCTTCTCGAAGCAGCGCGCGTTCGCGCGCTCGGGATCCTCGGCCCGCCAGTCCCACTCGGCCATGTGCTCCAGGGGCACGCCCATCGCGTACGCCGTGTTGCGTCCCAGGTGCTGATCGGGGAAGAAGAACACCCGGGCCTTGCGCTCCCACGCCCATTCCAGGACGGCGCGCGCGTTCGACGAGGTGCAGACCACCCCCCCACGCGCGCCGCAGAACGCCTTCAGCTCCGCCGAGGAGTTCATGTAGGTCACGGGAAGCAGCGTGTCCCCGTGGGCCGCCACCAGCCGGTCCCAGGCCTCCTCGACGTCCGCGCTGTCGGCCATGTCGGCCATCGAGCACCCGGCCTTCAGGTCCGGCAGCACCACGAGCTGGTGCGGCCGGCGCAGGATATCGGCCGACTCCGCCATGAAATGCACGCCGCAGAAGACGATGAAGGCGGCCTCGTGCTGCTGGGCCGCGAGCTGGGAGAGCTTGAAGGAGTCGCCGCGGAAGTCCGCGAACTCCATGACGCTCTCCCGCTGGTAGTGGTGCCCGAGGACGACGAGCCGCGTCCCGAGCGCCCGCTTCGCGGCCCAGGTGCGCGCGCGGATCTCGCCGGCCGGCAACGCCGCGTACTCGGCGAAGGGCCGGGACCGCGCTCCGGACTCGAGGGCGGGGCTCACTCTCGTCTCTCCTGCAGGCTGGCTCTCACTCATCCCCCGCAGGCACAGCCCGGGCCGCAGCCGCTCTCGTCGCGGGGCGCCGCATTGGGATTGCTGATCGTGAAGCCCGCGCCCTCCGGGGTCTCGACGTAGTCCACGGAGGCACCCTGGAGCAGGGGCGCGCTTTCGGGATCCACCAGCACCTTCAGGCCGCCGATCTCCCCTTCCCAGTCGCCCTGCTCCGCCTGCCTCGCCAGCGACATGCCGTACTGCGCCCCCGAGCAGCAGCCGGGGGAGGCGCTGAGGCGAAGCCCGTACACCTCGCCGCCGTGCTCGGTTTGCTGGCGGATGACCTCCATGATCTTGCGGCTGGCGGCGTCGGTGAGCGTGACCATGCATTCTCCTCTATCGGCCGGGGGTTCTCTCTCTTCGATGCCGCTTCAAGCGGCGTGGAATTGGACGGCGGCCCCGTCCGGGGAGGTGGCGGCGATACCGGCCAGCCTCCTCGCCTCGTCGGCCGCCACCCAACGCACTTCCTCGTACCCGAGCTGGCGGCCGATCCCCTCGGCCACGTCCCGGCGGGCCTCGCCGAGGGTGGGGGCCCGCTCCCCCAGGACGGCGGCAACCGAGGTCATCCGGACGCCGCGCAGACCGCAGGGGTGGATGAGGTCGAAGGATCGGAGATCCGGCGCCACGTTGAGCGCGAAGCCATGATAGCTGACCCAGCCCCGGACGGCGATCCCCATGGAGGCGATCTTCTCCTCGCCCACCCAGACGCCCGTCCGGCCGGGCACGCGGCGCGCGCCGACGCCCCAGCCCTCCAGCGCCAGGATCAGCGCTTCCTCCAGCGTGCGGAGGAAGCGGTGCACGTCCCGGCAGCGAGCCGCGAGGTCCACCAGGGGGTAGCCGACGAGCTGCCCCGGGCCGTGCCAGGTGACGTCCCCGCCCCGCGCGACCTCGAACAGCTCCAGGCCCAGCCGCGCGAGCGTGCCGGCGTCCACCTTGAGGCTCCGCCGGCTGCCCGATCGCCCCATCGTGAGCACGGGCGGATGATCGGGGAAGAGCAGCCAGTCGTTGGCGGCGGCCCCCTCGGGATCCCCCGCCCTCCGCCGCGCCAGGAGCGACTCCTGCAGAGCCAGCCCCTCGGCGTAGGGCGTGGGGCCGAGGTGGCAGGCCGTGAGCACACCGTTCATGCGTAGAACCACAACAGCTCGGGCCGCTCGAGCAGCTCGCAGACGCGGCGCAGGAACTTCACCGCCAGCTCGCCGTCCACGACCCGATGGTCGAAGCCGATCGCCGCGTTCATCATCGGCCGCGCGACGATCTGCCCGTCGCGCACGACCGGGCGCTCGACGATCTTGTGGACGCCGAGGATCGCCACCTCGGGCACGTTGATGATGGGCGAGGAGTTGACGGCGCCGTAGACGCCCGCATTCGTGATGCTGAAGGTCCCTCCGGCCACCTCGTCGGGCTTGAGCCGATCCGCGCGGGCCCGGGCCGCCAGATCGTTCACCTCGGCCGCGAGCTGGACCAGGCTCTTCCGGTCGCAGTCCTTCAGGTTGGGGACGATCAACCCCTTCAGGTCGCGCCCCACGGCCATGCCGATGTTGTAGTAGCGCTTGACCACGATCGTCTCGCCCCTCACCTCGGCGTTCACCCCGGGGAACTCCCTCAGGGCGAGCACCGCCGCCTTGATGAAGAAGGGCATGTAGGTGAGCTTGACGCCCTGGGCCTCGAGGCGAGGTGCCCACTCCCGGCGCAGCGCCACGATCGCGCTCATGTCCGCCTCGTCGAAGCAGTGCGTGTGCGCCGCCGTGTGCTTGGCGCGAATCATGTTCTCGGCGATGAGCTTGCGCACCTGGCTGAAGGGCACGACCTCCTCGCGCGGGCCGCCCGGGGCGGCGGGGGGAGGGGGGGCCTGGCCGGGCGGCGGCGGCGCGGCCACGGCCGGAGGCGCGGCGGGCGGGCGCGTCTCCACCGCCGGCGCGGCCGCAACGGCCATCCCCTGAGCCAGCGGCGGCCCGGCGCCCTCGACGGGAGGAAGCCAGCGCGGGGCCGCGGCTCCCTGGGGCTGGCGTCCCTTCAGGTACTCCAGCAGATCGTCGCGGGTCACTCGGCCGGCGATGCCCGAGCCGTGGATGGCGGCCAGCTCGTCGAAGGCGACTTCCTGCTCGCGCATCAGCTTCCGCACTGCGGGCGAGAGGTTCCCGGCCCGGGTGGAGTCACTCGGAGCCGCCACGCTCCCGGGCCCCGCGGCGCCCTCGGGGCGCGGGGCAGCGGGGGCGGCGCTGGCCAGAGCCGGCTCCGGGACCGGAGGAGGTGCAGCGGACTCCGCAGGCCGTGCCCCGGCCGGCTCGGCCGCCGGCGTTCCAGCCTCTGCCGGCGCAGGCTCCCGCACTGGCGCCGCGGCCGCTGCGGCCTGGCGAGTCGCCGCCGCGGCGTCCTGGGCCGTGCCGGAGAGCACGCCGATCTCCGTGCCCACGGGCACGGTGGTCCCTTCGGACACCGTGATCGACTCGAGGACGCCTTCGGCCGGCGAGGGGATCTCGACGTTGATCTTGTCCGTCTGGATCTCGACGAGGGGCTCCTCCTTGCGCACCCGCTCGCCGACCTGCTTGAGCCACTTCGCGACGGTCCCTTCCGCGACGCTCTCGCCGAGCTGGGGCACGACGATCGAGATGGGCATTCGACCTCCTCCGACCTGGCACGGGCCGCTCGGCCCGGGCCGGGACGCGTGGCGCCGTTGCGCCGAGGCGCGATCCCACGGCACGGCTATTGGATGCGCCGGACCGGAGCCGCGAGTGGTGGGCTCAGGGACGGAGACGACGGGCCGCCAGGCGGGCGAGGCATTATAGGGGCGCCTTCTCGGGGCCCGCAACGCTCTGGACCCGCAACACGCTCGGGGCCCGCATCGCTCGGGATGCCACCGTGCGCTTTGCCGGGTCCTGACGCTCGCCGCACCAAGCCGACGGCCGGGCCTCGCGAGGAGGCCCGGCCGCGCGGATGAAGCTCGAAGCTACTTCAGGCTGATGGTGCGGATGTTGTACGTCTGCGCGCCCACCCGCAGCCGCACGAAGTAGACGCCCGCCGGAACCTTGCTGCCGTTCCACTCGCGGGTGTACTTCCCCGCCACCATCGTGCCCTGGGCGAGGGTCGCCACCTTCCGG
>JAWOLC010000071.1:0-4795 GCA_033853925.1 Candidatus Eiseniibacteriota bacterium | reverse complement strand
CCCGGCGCGCCGGGCGAGACGCGCCCGATCGAGGATTTCCTCTACCGGGGCGATCGGGCGCTGGCGCGAGCGCTGGAGCTGCGCGTGGCGGTGCAGCAGGCCGCGGCCGCCGGCAATCCGCGCGCCTGGGAAGAGCTGATGGCGGAGGTGTTCGACCTCATCGCGTTGAGCCGCTCGTGAGCGCGGCCGGGCGGTCGCGCAGCCGGATCGACTGGCGGGCGGCGATCGGCATACTCCTCAGCATTGCCTTCCTGGTGTTCGCGCTACGCGGCGTCAGCTTCCGCGCCGTCCTGGCGGGGATGGCTTCGGCCAACCTCCTCGTATTCGCCGCCGCGATCGTCGCGGCGGTCTTCCCCATGTGGGTGCGTACCTGGCGCTGGAAGTCGATCATCGTCCCGGTCTATCCGCAGACGCATTTCCGCCCGCGCTTCGCGGCCGTGAACATCGGCTTCATGGGCAACAACATCTTCCCGGCTCGTGCCGGGGAGTTCGTGCGCGCCTACGTGCTCTCGCGCCTCGAGCCCGTGCCCGTGGTCACGTCCCTCGGCTCGCTCGTGGTCGAGCGGGTCTTCGACGGCATGACCCTGGTGGCGCTCACCTTCTTCGCCCTCGCCATGCCCAGTCTGCCGCACAGCGGCGCCGGCGAAGAGCTGCACAAGGTCGCCATCGTCATGGCGCTCATCTTCGCCTCCGTGGGCGTCGTCTTCGTCGCCCTGGTCATCTGGCCGCGCCAGGTCGTCAGGATCATCGAACGCCTGGTCGCTCGCTTCCTGCCCGAGTCCTACTGCCGGCCGATCGTGGACGCGCTGGAGTCCCTGCTGGCGGCGCTCGGTGCGATTCGCCGGCCCGCCCTCCTGCTGCGCCTCGTCGCCTGGTCGCTGGCGCTCTGGCTCCTGGGCGCGCTCTCGTACTGGCTCGCGCTGGCGGCCTTCCACATCCACGTGCCGTTCCTGGCGGCGCTCTTCCTCCAGTCCCTCATCTCCTTCGCCGTGGCGATCCCCTCCTCGCCCGGATTCTTCGGCATCTACGAGGCGGCCGCCCGCGTCGGCCTGGTGCAGATCTGGAGCGTGCCGGTCAACGCCGCCGTCAGCTGCGCCATCTCCTTCCACATCGGTGGCTGGCTCGGCGTCAACGTGCTGGGCGTCTACTACGTCTGGCGGCTGGGCATCTCCTGGAAGGAAGTCGGCAAGGGCGAGGAGGCGGTGGAGGAGACGGTCGAGCAGCAGATCCCCGAGGCGGCCGCCATCGTCAACGCACCGCCCACGCTCCGCGCTAACCGCGGCGGCCTCCTGGACCGGCGGCAGCCGGGCAACCCGCGCGATCCCGCGCTCCGCGGCGGCGGAGCGGGGGCAGGCGACGAGGGGAACGTCGCGTCCGGCTCCACCTCAGGCGACGACGATGCTTCGGCTTCCGGGCGAACGCCGGAGTCGCGGCCATGATCCCGCGGACAGAGCCGCCGCCAGTCCGTTTCGGGCCCGGGCCCGGGCCCGCGCCCGGGCCCGATCCGTCTCCGCCAGCCTCCTGGAGCCGAGCGTGAGGCTGCTCGCCCGGGCCAAGCTCAACCTGCACCTCTGCATCCTGGCGCGGGAGGCCTCCGGCTTCCACCAGCTCGAGACCATCTTCTGCCGCCTGGACCTCGCCGACGAGCTGGAGGTCGAGGCCGGCGGCGACGGCGTCCGGCTCGAGCTCGAGGGGCCCGAGCTGGGGCCCCTCGAGCAGTATCTCGCCCTGCGCGCCGCCGAGGCCTTCCTCGCCCGCGCCGCCGTGCCCACCGGCGCCTTCATCCGCCTGGTCAAGCGCATCCCCGCCGGGGCCGGCCTCGGCGGCGGCTCCAGCGACGCCGCAGCCGTGCTCCTTGCGCTCAACCGGTTGCACGGCAACCGCTTGCCGACGGACGAGCTCATGGAGCTGGGCGCCACGCTCGGCAGCGACGTGCCCTTCTTCGTCGCCGACACCGCCCTGGCGCTGGCCTGGGGCAGGGGAGAGCGGCTGCTCCCGCTCGAGGCGCTCCCCCGCTGCCACGTGCTCCTGGCCATCCCGCCCTTCGCCATCGCCACGCCCGACGCCTACCGCCGCGTCGCCGCCGCCGGACACGGCACGCGCGGCCCCGCGCCCCGGCTGCACCGCAGCACCGACTACCGCAGCTGGACGTCTCTCGCCCCGCGCGCCGCCAACGACTTCGAGGCGATCCTCTTCCCCGACCACCCGCAGCTCCCCGCCTTGAAGCGCGCCCTGCGCGAGGCCGGCGCCTTCCTCGCCCTCATGACCGGCAGCGGCTCCGCCGTCTTCGGCCTCTTCCGCGACGCCGATGGCTTGCATGCCGCCCACGACCGCCTGCGCTCCTCGTTCCCCGACGTCGCCTTCCTCGAGACGTGCACGGACGGCGGGGAGAGGGAGGACCTGCTGGGGTAGGGCGCCTGGCGGACGCCAGCACCCGCGCCCCACGAAGAACCCGGCACCGGCCGCAATGCCCGCAGCCGCTGCCGGCTTTCTGCCGCATGGCGACAGGAAACCGACACGCGTGCCGCTCGCGAGCTCGCACCCGTCGGGTTTTCGCCGCCTGGCGACGAGAACCCGACAAGCGTTGTCCTGAGTGCCGTCGCTTGCCGAGTCCTGGCCGGTCCGGACTCGCCACCGCGTCGAGTCGGATGCTACCTTCGCCCCCGCGGGATCTCGTCGCCCTCCGGCGTCCCCTCGCCCGGTGCCCGCTCGCCCCGCCCCCGTGCCGCCGTTGATCCTCGCCCCCGCCCGCCGTTAGCTTTCGCCGCGAATCCCGGGTCGTCTAACGGCAGGACGGGGGACTTTGGATCCCCAAATGGTGGTTCGATTCCACCCCCGGGAATGGAACCGCCCCTGAGAAGGCCTTGCGCACGAGGCCGCTCAGGGGCGTTGTCGCTTGAATCTGCCCGCGGCCTCGCGTGGTGAGCCGCGTCGGTCCGTCGTCGCTCCTCAATATGCCGTAACCGCCAGACCGAGCTCGAGGAAGCCGGCGCTGCCGCGCAACTGCGCGATCTCCTGGTGCCGGCGGCTATCGTCGCCGGTGGTCGACGTGCGCAGGCACCCGAGGTAGGGGCTGAGCCAGACCCTCCAGACGGGGAAGTCGTACCCGGTGCTCCCCTCGAGTGACGTCCCCGAGCGGTCCGAGACGTTGGCGTTCAGGTCGCAGTAGCGGGATGGAGCCGGCGTGCGCCGGATCGCGGCGCGAGCGGGAGATCGTCGTCTGCCCCAGGCCGATGCCGGCCTCGACCCATCGCCGCTTGTTCCCGGGGAAATAGCGCAGGGCCAGCGCTCTCCGGGACACGGCGGCCGCGACCTGCTGCAGCCCCATCACGGTATCGCCGGCGGTGATCGGGCCCGAGCGGTTGCGGTACGTGCTCCAGGCGCCGCCCCGGAAGGCGACGAGCAGGTCGGAGCGCAGGGCGTAGCCGATCGCCACCCGGATGACATCGCTGCGGCCGCCCCGGTAGGGGTGGTCGGCGGGGAGCGCGGCGCAGCCCTCGCAGCGCACCGTCGCCCAGCCGATACCCCAGCCGAAATCCCCCCACAGCCCACCGCGCGCGTACCGAGCCGGCTGCTGCGCGGCGGCCGCGTCCTCTCGCGCTGGCGCGGGGCGACGCTGCCGGCCCGCCACGCCCTCGGCCTTGCCCCGCCCTCTTGCCGCCATACATTCTCTCCCGCACGAGTCGCCCCCCAGCGCGCTCGCGTGCCGCGAGCGGCCGCCGATGCCGGCGGCTCGCCCGGGCGTGGCACGGCGCGCGGGAACCGTGTCCCGGACGCGCACTCACGAGGATGAGCATGGCCAACGGATCCCGCGGCGCCCGTCGGCTGCCCGACGCGATGCGCCGTCGAGTGGAGGTCGCCAGCGCCATGGCGTGGGAGGCGCTGGTCGAGGCGCACACCGCTCATGCCCTCGACTTCATCGGGCTGATGGAGGGCCGGCTGTCGATGCCGGACGCCCTCAACCGCTACCTGCGCGAGATGGGGGTCGCCGAGCCGATGGCGACGGCCGTGCGCACGAAGGTCCTCGTCGCGCTGGAGGATGCGGAGGACGCCGGCCAGCGCGTGCTCCTGCACGAGGCCGAGGCGGCCGCGGCCGAGGACAAGCCGCGGCCGGCGGAGCAGCGCGAGGCCGAGGGCGGGGAGCGGTGGCGCCGCTTCACCCCCGGTGCCCTGGTCAGCGGGGTGCGCGAGCGGCAGAAGGAGAAGGACGAGACCGACCGCCTGGTCATGCTCGCCCTCGCCCGCTCCGAGGAAGACATCATCCAGACGCACGTGGACAACGCCATCACCTTCGCCGCGCTCCTGGATTCCGCCATCGGGCCGGACGGGGCGATCCAGGAGTACATCGGCGAGGTGGGGCTGGGTGGGCCGCGGGCGCAGGCCGTCTTCCAGCGCACCATGGCCAAGCTGGCGGACGTTCACCTGCCGCGGCTCCGGCCGTTTGCGCCGACCAGCATGCGGCGGGAGGGGTGAGGAGGCGCCCCAGCCGGTGGTGAGCTGGCGGGAGAGCGGGAGGGCGAGAGGGCGGGATGGCGTGACCGGCCGCCCCGCCCTCGCCGTTGCCTTAGCGTCGGGCCTGCCGGAGGCGCGCGCGGGTACGCGCGGTTCGTTCCTGTAAACGTGAAACGTGAACGCTTGCGTTTGCGGCCGTTGCCCCGCGTCCCCGAAGAACTCACCTGCCGCCGGGTTGCCCGCGGGAGCCCCGTCGCCTAGCTTTATTGGCTCACGATCGCCCATGTGATCCTGCATCCGAGCCCCGGTCCATGGCCGAGACCCCGGTCAAAGACACGCCCCT
>JAWOLC010000070.1:0-4427 GCA_033853925.1 Candidatus Eiseniibacteriota bacterium | reverse complement strand
CGCCGCGGCGGGGCTCCTCCGCCGCCGGCTGGAGGCGGCCCTGCGCCTGCCGGCGCTCGAGGCGCGCTTCGCGAGCCCTTGGCCCGAGGCGGCGCGCGCCGTGCTCCCGACCGCCGGGACGAGCGCCGAGCGGGCGGCCGGCGTCTGGGGGACGCTGCTCGCCTGGTGCGCGCTCGAGGCGCTGGGGCGCGCCGCCGATCCGGGCGACGCGGACCGCGCGGCCGTGCGTCTCTTCGAGCGCCTGCGGCTGCGCGAGGCGCTGGCCGACGCGTTCGAGCCTCTGGGGCTCGCGGGCGAGGAGCGCTGGCGCGCGGCCGCGCGCGTGCGCGCGGCGTTCGCCCACGCCCACTGGGCGCCGGGCGCGGCCCCGCTCGAGGCCCGGCCGGCCGCGGCCTACGCCTGGCTCGACGACCCCGACGTGGCGTGGCTCATCGACAAGCACGAATACGAGGGCACGCACTACTTCCGCAAGGAGGCGTTCGAGCGGATGGTGTGGTGGATGGCTCTGCGGGCGCTGCTCGGCCTCGCCGCCACGCCGCGGCCCGACGTCGAGGCGGCGCGCGCACTGGAGCGCCGGCTCCTCGAGCGGATGCGCACGGCCGAGGCGGCGGGCTACCGGGTGGACGCCCTCCTCGAGCCCAGCGAGGCGCCGAGCCGGTCGCGGAACTGAGGGCGACGCTCCCACCCGGCTCGCCGCGGCGCCCCTGGGCCGGATCGGCGGACGCCGCTACGCGGGTTCTTCGTCCACCTCCGCCGACTCCGCCCAGGCGACCCGCCGGCTGCGATAGGCCTCGTAGTCGGGAACTAGGCGATCGTACTCCCCGTCCATGAGCGGCGAGGAGATCATGAAGTCCGCGGACGCCCGGTTGCAGGCGATCGGGATGTTCCACACCACGGCGAGCCGGAGCAGGGCCTTCACGTCCGGGTCGTGGGGCAGCGGCTCCAGGGGATCCCAGAAGAAGATCAGGAAGTCGATCTCGCCGCTCGCGATCTTGGCGCCGATCTGCTGGTCTCCCCCCAGCGGGCCGCTCTGCAGCTTGCCGATCGCGAAGCCGAGCTCGTCCTCGAGCACCTGTCCGGTCGTGCCGGTCGCAAACACGTCGTGGTGCGCCAACAGATCCCGGTTGTACTTCGCCCACTCGACGAGGTCCCGCTTCTTGTTGTCATGAGCAACCAGCGCGATCTTCTTGTCGTGCGCCATGGCGATCCGCTTCTGAGCCATGTGTCGGCCCCCCCTTCCAGCCGGCGTTGGCATTCCCCTCGGCGCTCCGGCCGGCAGCGCCGAGCGAGCACCATACCGGCCCCGTCCCACGGCTTCAATCCGCGGCCTCCGCGAATCCGCCGCCGCACGAGGAGGGCGCGCATGACCGCCGGCGGCGCTGGCGGGAACCGGAGGGCGATCAGAGGCACCATGCGCTCGCCCTCCGGTCCCCGTCCGCGCGCCGGTTCCAAGCCAGCTGGGCCGGCGGCGCCGGCGTTGGGCCGACACAGGGCACTCGGACGCCCTCACATCGTGTACCATCCCGCCGACTCTCTCGAACCCGCGAGGCCATCGTGAGCCTGGAGGCGACGCGCTACGACATCGCCGTCATCGGTGGCGGGATCGTCGGCATGGCGACCGCCATGGCACTCGTGCAGCGGACCCGCGCCGCGGTCGTCGTGCTCGAGGCCGAGGACCGCCTGGCCGCGCACCAGACGGGGCACAACAGCGGCGTCATCCACTCGGGCCTCTACTACAAGCCCGGCTCGCTGAAGGCCCGTAATTGCGTCGAGGGGCGCGAGGCTCTCTACCTCTTCTGCGCCGCCCGCGGCATCCCCCACGAGCGCTGCGGCAAGGTGGTCGTGGCGACGCGGGAGAGCGAGCGGCCGCGGCTCGACGAGCTGGAGCGGCGCGGCCGCGCCAACGGCCTGCGCGGGCTGCGCCGTCTCGGGGCCGCGGAGGTCCGTGACCGCGAGCCGCAGGCCGCGGGGATCGACGGGCTCTACGTGCCCGACACGGGGATCGTGGACTACACGGCGGTCACCGAGGCCTACGCCGCGCGCGTGCGGGAGGGCGGCGGCGACATCGTCCTGCGCGCGCGGGTCACCGCCTGCCGCCGCGACGGCGGCGAGGGCGGCGCCACGGACCTGGTGCTCGAGACCGCGCGCGGGGCGGTGCGCTGCGCGGCGCTCGTGAACTGCGCCGGGCTCCACTCCGACCGGGTCGCGCGCCTGTGCGGGGTCGAGCCCGGGGTGCAGATCGTGCCCTTCCGCGGCGAGTACTACGCCTTGCGTCCGGAGAAGCGGCATCTCGTGCGCAACCTGATCTATCCCGTGCCCGATCCACGCTTCCCCTTCCTCGGCGTCCACTTCACCCGCATGATCCGGGGCGGCGTCGAGGCCGGCCCGAACGCGGTGCTGGCCTTGAAGCGCGAGGGCTATTCGCGAGCCGGCGTCTCCGTGCGCGACCTCCGCGAGCTGGCCGCCTGGCCCGGCTTCTGGCGCATGGCGGGCCGGCACTGGCGCATGGGCCTCGCCGAGTCGTGGCGCTCCTTCAGCAGCCGCGCCTTCGTGGCCGCGCTCCAGCGCCTGGTGCCGGCGATCCGCCGCGCCGACGTCGTGCGCGCGGGAGCGGGCGTCCGCGCGCAGGCCCTCGAGCCCGACGGCACGCTCGCGGACGACTTCGTCATCGTCGATGCGGAGCGCATGATCCATGTGCTGAACGCCCCCTCGCCGGCGGCGACCGCTTCGATCACCATCGGGCGCACGATCGCCGAGCGCGCCGCCGAGCGCTTCGGCCTGGCCCGGCGCGGCGGGGGCTGAGCGGCGCCAGACGGGAGGCCGCCATGATCGAGCGACTCTTCAAGCTGAAGGAGCGCGGGACCAGCGTCCCGATCGAGTTGCTGGGCGGGGCCACGACCTTCGTGACGATGGCCTACATCGTCGTCGTGAACCCGGCGATCCTCGCCTTCGCCGGCATCCCGGTGGGCCCCAGCACCGTGGCCACGATCCTGACCGCGGTCTTCGGCACGCTCCTGATGGGCCTCTACGCCAACCGCCCGATCGCCGTGGCCCCGTACATGGGCGAGAACGCGTTCATCGCCTTCGGGCTCGCGGCCCTCGGGATCACCTGGCAGCAGCGGCTGGGGACGGTCTTCGTGAGCGGCGCGGCCTTCCTGGTCATCACCCTGCTGGGGGTGCGCGCCTGGCTCGCCAACTCGATCTCGGCGAGCCTCAAGCACTCCTTCGCCGCGGGGATCGGACTCTTCCTCGCCTTCATCGGCCTCTACGAGACGGGCGTCGTCACGAGCGGCGCGGCGGGCCTGCCCGCGCAGGCCCTGCTCGTTCCGGGCGGGCTGCTCCGCGCCCCCGACGTGCCGGTCAAGATCGGGCGCCTGCACGACCCCCAGGTCCTGCTGGCGGTGGCGGGCTTCCTCCTGATCGCGGTGCTGCTGCACCGGCGGGTGCGCGGCGCGATCCTCCTCGGCATGGTCGCGACGGCGATCGTGGGCGGCCTGCTCGGCCTGGGCGAGGCGCCGCGCGGCGTGGTGGCGTGGCCGTTCGGCGGCGAGCACGCGTGGAGCGCGATCGCCCTTCGGCTCGACATCCCCAGCGTGCTCCGCCTCACGTTCCTCCCCGTCCTGCTCACCCTCTTCCTCATGTCGTTCCTCGATACGCTCGGCACGCTCGTGGGGGTGGGCGCGGCCGGCGGGATGCTGGACGAGCGGGGCGACTTCCCCCAGGTCCAGCGGCCGATGCTGGTGGACGCGCTCACCTGCATGTTCAGCGGCCTCGCGGGCACCTCGACGAGCGGCGCCTACATCGAGTCCGCGACGGGCATCCGCGAAGGCGCGCGCACGGGCCTTGCCGCGGTGACCACCGCCGCGCTCTTCGCGCTGGCGCTCTTCTTCCTGCCGCTGGTCGAGCCCTTGCAGCACCTGCGCTTCGCCTACGGTCCGGCGCTCGTGGCCGTGGGCCTCGTCATGACGGGCTCCCTCGCCCGCATCGACTTCGCCGACCTCACCGAGCTGGTGCCCGCCTTCGCGACGGTGACGATGATGGTGTTCACCTACAACATCGCCAACGGGCTCACGGCCGGACTGGTGCTGCACCCGCTGCTGAAGCTCGCCGCCGGGCGCTGGCGGGAGATCCGCCCGGGCTCGGTGGCGCTGGCGGCGCTCTGCCTGCTCTACTACCTGTTCGGCCTGCCGCACTGACCCGGACGATCGCGCGGCCCGGCGGCGCGAGGCGGGGACCGGAGGGCGAGCGCATGGTGCCTCTGATCGTCTTCCGGTTCCCGCCAGCGCCGCCGATCATGCGCGTCTCGGAGAGCGGCGCGAAGACGGGGACCGGAGGGCGAGCGCATGGTGCCTCTGATCGCCCTCCGGTTCCCGCGAGCGCCGCCGCCGATCACGCGCGTTTCGGAGGCCAGCGGCGCCCCTCGCCGC
>JAWOLC010000069.1:0-3225 GCA_033853925.1 Candidatus Eiseniibacteriota bacterium | reverse complement strand
CTGCGACTCGCGCGCCTCAACGCCTTCCTCCAGGAGCAGCTCACCGGGATGGCGGTGGTCCAGCTCTTCGGCCGGGAGGCGGCCGCCGACGAGCGCTTCCGCGCCCTGGGCGAGGAGTACCTGGCGGTGCACCTGCGCTCGGTGCTCTACTACGCCGCCTTCCTCCCGATCGTCGAGATCCTGACCACCGTCGCCTTCGCGCTCATCGTGCTCTACGGCGGCGACAAGATCCTGGGCGGCTCGCTCACGCTGGGAACCCTTTACCTGTTCCTCAACTACGCGCGCCGCTTCTTCCGCCCGATCCAGGACCTGTCCGACAAGTACAACATGCTGCAGCAGGCGATGGCGTCCTCCGAGCGCATCTTCGCGCTCATGGACACGCCGCCCGCCGCCGAGCCGGCCGCCCCGCAGCACCTCGCGGTCCCGGGCCGCGGCGAGATCGAGTTCCGCGGGGTCTGGTTCGCGTACCAGACCCGGGCCCAGGCGCCGGACGGCGGGATGGCGGCCCGCGGGTCCGGGCCCCCGTCTGCGGACGGCGAGAGGACGGGGTGGCGAGAGGGCGAGATCCGGCTACCGCAGGTGGCCGGGCCGGAGGCCGCGGCCTTCGAGTCCGAGACCACGGAGCAGGAGCAGGAAGAGTCGCCGGCCGTCCCGCCCTCCCGTCCTCTCGCCCTCCCGCCCTCGGCGGCCGCCGCGCCGGCCGAAGCGCCCGCCGAGCCGGAGGACGCCCCGGACTGGGACTGGGTGCTGAAGGACCTCAGCTTCCGCGTCGCGCCGGGCGAGAAGGTGGCGGTGGTGGGCCACACCGGAGCGGGCAAGACGTCGCTCATCTCCTTGCTCATGCGCTTCTACCAGCCGCAGCGGGGCGAGATCCTGTTCGACGGGGTGCCGATCGAGCGCGTGCCGGTGGCCGAGGTGCGCGCCCGCCTCGGGCTCGTCCTCCAGGACGTGTTCCTCTTCAGCAGCGACGTGGCCTACAACATCCGCCTGGGCGAGACCGCGATCGCGGACGACCGCGTGCGGGAGGCGGCCGCCCGTGTCGGCGCCGATCGCCTGATCGAGCGGCTCCCCGAGGGCTATCACACGCCGATCGGGGAGCGGGGCGCCTCGCTCTCGGTGGGCGAGCGGCAGCTGCTCTCCTTCGCCCGGGCGCTCGCCTTCGACCCCCTGGTCCTCCTCCTGGACGAGGCGACCAGCTCGGTGGACTCCGCGCTCGAGCAGCAGATCGAGGAGGCGCTGGAGACGCTCATGCGGGGGCGGACGTCGCTCATCATCGCGCACCGCCTCTCCACGGTGCAGAACGCCGGCCGCATCCTGGTGCTCCACCACGGCGAGCTGCGCGAGGAAGGCACGCACGAGGCGCTGCTCGCCGCCGGCGGGCTGTACGCCCGGCTGTACGAGCTGCAGTTCGCGGCCAGCACGCGCCAGCCGGATGCGGCGGCGGACTAGGGGATCCGGGCGACGACGATGGCGGACCGCGAGATGAGCCCGAGTCGGCGCGGTTCTTGCCCGTCTGGGGCATGTGTGACAGTCGGAAGGGTCGTCAGAGGGGACTGCCGCCGGTGAACAGCAACGAGAGCTCGCCCATCCTGGTCGTGGACGACGATCCGAACTCGCTGGATATCGTCCGGACGTACCTCGAGGCCCACGGTTATCGCGTCGCCACGGCGACCGATGGCAAGGAGGCGCTCTCGCGCATGGAGGAGGTCCGCCCCAGCCTGATCCTGCTCGACGTCATGATGCCGGGCATGGACGGCTGGGAGGTGGCGCGGGTCATCAAGAACCACCCGGACTTCGGCGGGGTTCGCATCGTCATGCTCACGGCGCGCAGCGATTTCACGGACAAGCAGCAGGGGCTCCGCTCGGGCGCGGACGACTACATCGTGAAGCCGATCCGGCTCGAGGAGCTCGGCCACCGGGTGGAACGTAACCTCAAGGCGCTGGAGCGCCCGGCGTGAAGATTCTCGCCCACGTCTCCGACGACGGCCTGCGGCAAGCGCTGCGCGCGTCCGCCGCGGACCTCGGCGCGGACCTGGTCGAAACGGACCGGCCGTTGCTCGACGGCCTCCCCACCCTGCCCATGCCGGCCGACCTGGTCGTGACCGAGGCCGGGGAGGAGGAGAACCTCCAGCGGCTGCGTGAAGCCACGCGCAGATCGGGCACCGCGCTGCTGGTGGCGTGCCACGGCCAGGAGCAGTGTGAGATCGCGACGCTGGCGGACGTGGATGACTGGATCCTGCTCCCGGCCGACCCGCGCCAGGTGGAGATGCGGCTGCGTCTCGCCCGGGAGAAGTCGGTGGCGGTGCAGCGGCCCCGGCGCGAGAATGAGCGGGCCGAGCTGCTGCGCTACGAGGAGCTGCTCTTCGATCGCCTGACGGGCCTCCCCACCCTGCCCGTGATGATGGAGCGCGCCCGGGAGCTGCTGGAGCGCCGCGGCGAGCTGACCGTCCTCTACATCCACTTCGTCTGGTACGAGAAGATCGAGGAGATCTACGGCTGGCAGAAGCTGGACGACGTGCTGGAGACCACGGCCGTGGCCGTGCGCGAGTTCTACGCGCGCGAGCACGCCGATGCCGAGAACCTCATGATGGTCTCCCACATCGCCGACGACGACTTCATCCTCTTCACGCAGCTCGGCACCTCGCCCGAGGTAGCGGAGCAGCGCCTCAAGGCGCTCTCGCAGCGGCTGGAGGACTTCCTGCGCGCCCGGGTCGAGGAGGCGCACGGCGAGGACATCGCCACGCTCTGCGGCATCTACGTCGGCGCCGGCACGATCTTCCGCAACCCCAAGATCCGCACCGAGCGGCTCATCTACCGGGGACTGCGCGAGGCGGAGCGCGCGGCGCGCAGCGCGGAGGAATGGGAGCGGGCCCGCAAGGTGGGCGAGCTCAAGACCACGCTGCGCGAGGGGCTGGTCTTCATCGAGTACCACCCGATCATCGTCACCGCCACCGAGGCCGTCTACGGCTACGAGGCGCTCGCCCGCGGCACGCGCAAGGAGCTGCGCAGCCCGGAGGTGCTCTTCGAGGTGGCCGACGAGGCCAACCTGGTCTGGGAGCTGGGGCGGCTGCTGCGGCGGCGCGCGGTGGAGGGGATCCTCAACGACCTGAAGGAGGGGCAGTACCTCTTCCTGAACGTCGATCCCCACGACTTCGACGATCCCACCTTCCGCGACATGGACCCGATGGACCTCGGCATCGACGATCCCAGCCGGATCGTGCTGGA
>JAWOLC010000068.1:0-3346 GCA_033853925.1 Candidatus Eiseniibacteriota bacterium | reverse complement strand
CGCTTTCTCGTGTTGGGCGCGGCGGCGTGGTGGGTCTGGCACAGTGGTGCGCTGCCGCTGGCGCCGGCGCTGCTGGCGCTGGCCGGCTTTCTGTTCCTGCTCCTGCTGTTGGAGCCGGTGTTTTTCCGGATAGGGCTGCGCAGCGAATGATCGGACACGTGTGGGGCTGGTTGGCGGCCGCCGCGGCGGAGCCGGAGCCCTCGCTGGGCGACATGATCATGCACCACGTCACCGACTCCCATGTCTGGGAAGCGCCGTGGGGGATTGTCCATCTGCCGCGCTGGCGTCCGCTCCACCTGGGCGGCCTCACCGTCGATCTCTCGCCCACCAAGCACGTGGTGATGATGCTGATCGCGGCCGTGCTGCTCTGCGTCATCATGATCTGGACGGCCCAGGCCACGCACGGCCGCTCGCGCGAGCGCGCGCCCCGCGGGCTGGCCAACATGCTCGAGGCGTTCGTCATCTTCATCCGCGACGAGGTGGCGCTCGCCAACATCGGGCACGGCGGGGAGAAGTTCGTGCCGTACGTGCTCACGCTCTTCTTCTTCGTGCTCTTCTGCAACCTCCTCGGGCTGCTCCCCTGGATGGCGACGCCCACCGGCAACATCTCCGTGACCGCCACGCTCGCCGTCCTGTCGCTCATCCTGATCGAGGTGTCCGGCTTCCGGGCGCTGGGGCCGAAGGGGTACGCGCGCACGATCTTCTATGCGCCCGAGGGCATGGGCCCGGTGGGCAAGGCCCTGATGCTGGTGATCATGACGCCCGTGGAGATCCTGGGGAAGCTGGCCAAGCCCTTCGCCCTGGCGATCCGTCTCTTCGCCAACATGAACGCGGGACACTTCGTCGTGCTCGCGCTCATCGGGCTGGCGGTCTCGGCCGGGGCGATCGGCATCTGGATCGTCCCCTGGCTCGCGCCGATCGTCATGGCCGTCGCGATCATGCTGCTGGAGCTGTTCGTGGCGGTGCTGCAGGCCTACATCTTCGCCACGCTGACCAGCGTCTTCATCGGGCTGATCCGGCACGCGCACTAAGCGCCGGCGAGCCGGCGCGGGCTCGTGAGCGCGAGCTCATACAAGGCCCGGGCGCGGTCTGGCGGAGCAGGGAAGCGGGGGCGGAGGGAGAGGGATCGAAGCGGTGGCCGCGTGGGCGGCGCAATCCCCCACTTCCCGGTGGTGTGGGGGAGAGTGGTGGTCCCCCTTCCGGTGGAGGGCGGAAAGAGGTTGCTGAGGTAGCGCATGACCTGGCCATGCGCCTTCGGGTGGGGTCGCTCGGACTGCCCGTCGTAACGTACCCGGCGAAAGCGCCGGGGAGAGCCGCGGGGCGGGCGGAGGGATGCCGGTCCGCCGGCGGTGGCCGCGGGCCGGGGGGGAGGGGCCTCCCCCGAGTCGCGTGGAGAGCGGAGAGCACGGGAGCCCCGGGACGATCTGGAGGCGGAATGTTCCATTCTCTGGTGGCGATGATCCAGGCGACGGCGCCGGCGGCCGAGGCCGCAGCCAACGCGAAGAACTACCTGGCGCTGTTGGGCGCGGGCATTGGTGTGGGTCTGGCGGTGATCGGGACCGGCCTGGGCATCGGTCGTATCGGCGGCTCGGTCGCCGAGGGGATCGCGCGCCAGCCCGAGGCGGCGGGCAACATCCAGCTGGCCGGCATCATCCTCGCCGCGCTGATCGAAGGCGTGGCGCTGTTCGCGCTGGTGATCGAGCTGCTGTTCAAGCTGCTGGCGTAGCGCGCGCGTGCGTCGGCCGGGGGGCGGACTCGCCCCGGCCGGCGCCGCCACACCCGGCGGTGGGCCGCCGGCGCGACGGTTGGGCGGGACGTGAAGGCCGAGAGCGAGGACGAACGGATGAACATTCTGGCCGTGGTGCTCCAGGAGGCGGGCGGGGAGAGCTTCCCGCTCTTCAGCCTGAACACCGGCGTGGTGATCTGGACGCTGATCATCTTCCTGGGGCTGGTGGCGGTGCTCGGGAAATATGCCTGGAAGCCGATCCTGGGTGCCCTGGAAGCACGCGAGCGGCGCATCCAGGAGATCCTGGACGCGGCCGCCCGCGACCGCGCCGAGGCGGAGAAGGCGTTGGAGGAGCATCGGCGCCAGCTGGCGGAGGCGCGCCAGCAGTCGCAGCAGCTGCTCACCGAGGGGCGGCAGGCCGCGGAGCGGGTGCGGCAGGACATGCTGGAGACGGCGCGCCGCCAGCAGGACGAGCTGCTCGCCCGCGCGCGCGATGACATTCGCCTCGAGCAGGAGGCAGCGATCCAGCAGATCCGGCGCGAGGCGGTGGACCTCTCGCTGGCCGCCGCCTCGAAGCTGGTGGAGAAGCGGCTGGACGCCAGCGAAGACCGGCGCCTGGTGCAGGAGTACCTGAGCCAGCTGGGCACGGCGACTCCGGCCACCGCCGGCGACGGCGGCCGCGGCGCGCGGGCCGACGGAGACTGACGTGCGCGAGACCACCATCGCCGCGAGCTACGCCGACGCGCTTTTCGAGCTGGGTGAGCGCCACGAGGCCCACGATGACTATGCGGCGGCCCTGCACGAGCTCGTGGCCCTCATCGAGCACGAGCCGAGCGTGCGCCTCTTCCTCGAGAGCCCGAAGATCGAGGCCGCGGAGCGGAAGGCGGCCCTGGAGCGCGCCCTGCGCGGCCGCGTCCCGCCGCTCTTCCTCAATTTCCTGCTGGTCGTGCTCGACAAGCGCCGCCAGCGGCTGCTGCCGGAGATCGCCCGGGAGTATGGCGCGCTCCTGGACCAGCGCGCCGGCCGCCTGCACGTGCAGGTAACGCTGGCGCGCGAGCCGGACGAGCGCACCGAGGAGGGCCTGCGGGCCGAGCTGTCGCGCGTGCTGGGGCGCAACGTCGTCCCCCACGTGCAGGTCGATCCCCGTATCCTGGGCGGCCTCGTGGTACGCTATGGCGACAAGGTCATGGACGGCTCGCTCCGCCGCCGGCTGGCCGGGATGCGGCGCCGCCTGCTGGAGGCGGAGCTCCCCGCCGGCTGAGGGCATTCTTCCTAACTGAACGGGTCTTATGGCGAGCACAGAGGCACAGCTCCGCGCAAGTGAGATCAAGACGGTCCTGCTGGACCAGATCGAGCACTACGAGGAGCAGCTCCAGGTCGAGGAGGTCGGCGAGCTGCTCGAGGTCAAGGATGGCGTGGCCCGCATCTACGGGCTGACCGGCGCCATGGCCAGCGAGATGCTCGAGATCACGTCGCACAAGACGGGCGAGACCGTCATGTCGCTGGCGTTGAACCTCGAGGAGGACAACATCGGCGCCGTCATCATGGGGGACTGGACCGCGCTGGAGGAAGGCGACGCCGCCCGCCGCACCGGCCGCGTGCTCGACATCCCCGTGGGCG
>JAWOLC010000067.1:0-5917 GCA_033853925.1 Candidatus Eiseniibacteriota bacterium | reverse complement strand
TGTTGAAGCCGCATTCCGGATTCGAGCAGACCCAGGCCTTGTACGTGATCGGTGCGCCGTCGCGGCCGTAGTCCGAGAGCGGCAACATCTGGCCGCGATCGCACTTCCGGCACTCCGGGAACTGCGTGGGAACGTCCGCCGCCATCCGAAACCCCTCCCCTCGACTGTGCTTCCCCTCGCCCCGCCCAGAGCCCGGGGCCCCCCACTCCAAGCCTCAGTGGCTAGCGCAAGGCACGTTCCAATAGAGGACCGCGCGTCGCGCCGCAAGTCGGACGGGCGGCGAACGCGTCGCGCCGCGACAGAAAGTCGTGGACCGCCGTGACGTACGAAGCGTGACTCCATACCCGTGGCGTGACCGAGAGCTGCTCGCCAGTGAACGGGTTGAGCTGCCCGGGCAGCAAGCCGGAGGGCGCCGCCCACCGGGCGACCCAGACCAGCCGCTCGAGCGCGTCCTCCAGCTCGTCGTGGGAGCCGGCCCGGGCGACGAGCCACCGCGCCAGCCAGGTGAACGCGATGAACCACGGGTTCCCGGGCACCCGATCCCAGTCGTGCGTACGGCCATGATAATAGTCGCCGCGGTAGAGGGCGAGCCCGCCGATGTCCGTGTGGACCGAGAGTGCGGCGACGAGGGCGTCCACCGTGGCGGCCAGGCGCGGGTCGGTCTCGGGCAGGACGCCGAGGATGAGCGAGCGCGCCATCAGGCCAGGCCCGAGGTGACATGCCCGTGACCCGGCGGACGATTCCCTTCCGCGCGCTCGCGCTTCAACATGCCCAGGCCTGAACTCTTCACCGCCGAGCACGCCGAGGGCGCCGAGTGGAGATTGACCAAATAACGGAACGTGTCATCGCGGGCGCGATCGAGGTCCACCGACGCCTCGGACCCGGGCTGCTCGAGTCGGCTTACGAGACCTGCCTGGCCAGCGAGCTCCTGCGCCGGGGCCTGAGCGTGGAACGCCAGCGTCCGGTCGCAGTCATCTACCGGGACGAGTACATGGACGCCGGCTACCGACTTGACCTCTTCGTGAACAGCCAGGTGATCGTGGAGGTGAAGGCCGTGGCCAAGTTGGACCGGATTCACGTGGCGCAGGTGATCACGTACCTGAAGCTCTCGGGCGCCCGGGTGGGATTGTTGATCAACTTCAACGTGGAGCGTCTGACGGACGGGCTCCGGCGGGTGCTGCTGAATTTCGAGGAGACGACTCGGCGTCCTCGGCGTCCTCGGCGGTGAGAAGATCGAGGCTAGTCCAGGCCAGGCGCTACAGATCCACGCCCCAGGGGTAGTCTTTGCCGAAGGCTTCGTCGAAGGTGAACAGGTTGGCGAAGTCGGCGGGGTCGTCCTCGTCCTGCTTGATGAGGATGCCGGTGTCCACCAGGGCGAAGACGAGCTCGCCCACGTCGCCGGTGGTGCAGATGCCCCAGTGCTCGAGGACGGTGCGAGCCATGGGGCCGAAGCGCTCGATGGCCAGGTCGCGCACGCCTTCCGCCAGCTCGCGGCCACTGATGTGGCGCGGCTCGTCCAGGCGCTCCAGCACGTAATGGAGGGCGGAAAGGACGAAGACGTACGCCGTCTCGTGGAAGCGCGGGTAGCGCTCGCGGAGGCGATCGAGCACGTCTTCATCGAGGATCATACCACTGGCCATGGCGTCTGCCGGCGGTGCCGGAAGCGGCGGCCCGCCCGTCCCTGGGGGTGGTGCGCCGCTCCACGAGCGCGCGCTCGAAGGCATCGTTCACGTCGTCCACGAGCTCGAAGACCAGGTCACGACGGACCTCGTCGGGGAGCTCGGCCAGATCGGCCTCGTTGCGCCGGGGGAGCAGCACGCTCCGGATCCCGGCACGACAGGCCGCCAAAATCTTCTCCTTGATCCCGCCCACGGCGAGGACGTGCCCGCGTAGCGTGATCTCGCCGGTCATCGCCACGTCGCAACGGACGGGACGGCCGGTGAAGAGCGAGGCGAGGGCAACCGCCATGGCGACGCCGGCGGACGGCCCGTCCTTGGGCGTGGCGCCGGCCGGGACGTGGATGTGGACGTCCTTGTCGCGGAATCGCTCAGGCGGGATGTGGAGCTGCTCGGCGTGCGCGCGCAGGTAGCTCATCGCCGCGTGCGCGGATTCCCGCATGACGTCACCCAGGTGCCCGGTGAGCTTCACCTCGCCGCTCCCGGGCATCGAGACCGCCTCGACGAAGAGAATCTGACCGCCGGCGGCGGTATACGCCAGTGCCGTGGCGGTACCGACCTCGTGCGCGCGCCCGGCCAGCTCCTCGGCGAAGCGGGCCTTGCCCACGAAGTCGTCGAGATTTGCGGGCTCGACCGTGACCGGCAGCCGGGCGCGCCCCTCCACCACGCGCAGCGCGACCTTGCGCAGGATCCGGGCGAGCTGGCGCTCGAGCTCCCGCACCCCCGCCTCGCGGGTGTGGTCGGTGATGAGGGCGCGGACGGCGGCGTCGGCGATGACCACCTGGTCCTCGGCCAGCCCGGCCTCCGAGCGCTGGCGGGGGATCAGGAAGCGACGCGCGATCTCCAGCTTCTCCGGGTCGGTGTACCCGGGGAGCTCCAGCACCTCCAGGCGATCCACCAGCGCGGGCGCGACCGGGCTCAACTCGTTGGCCGTGCCGATGAAGAGCACGCGCGAGAGGTCGAACTCCACGTCCAGGTAGTGGTCGGTGAAGGTGTGGTTCTGCGCCGGGTCGAGCACCTCCAGCAGCGCCGCCGCCGGGTCGCCGCGGATGTCCCGGGTCAGCTTGTCCACCTCGTCCAGCAGCACGACGGCGTCGCGCGCGCCGGCCTCGCGGATCGCCTGCACGATCCGGCCCGGCATGGCACCCACGTAGGTGCGACGGTGGCCGCGGATCTCCGCCTCGTCCGCCACGCCACCCAGCGAGATGCGGGCGAAGCGCCGTCCCAGCGCGTCCGCGATGCTGCGCCCGAGCGAGGTCTTGCCCACGCCTGGCGGGCCCACCAGGCAGAGGATCGGCCCGTGCGGCCCGGGGTTGAGCTTGTGGACGGCGAGGTACTCGACGATCCGCTCCTTGACGGCCGTCAGGTCGTAGTGGTCGCGGTCGAGGACGCGCCGGGCGCGCTCCAGCTCGACCGGCGCAGCCTCCTCCCGGCTCCACGGCATCTCCGCCAGCCACTGGAGGTAGTCCCGAATGATGTGGTAGTCCGGGGCCTGGGGCGGCGTCCGCTCCAGCCGGCGCACCTCCCGCTCCGCCTGCTGGCGGGCGGGCGCCGGCATCGCGGCCAGCTCGAGCTTCCGGCGCAGCTCCGCCAGGTCGCTCTCCTCGCCCTCGCCCAGCTCCGAGCGGATCGCCTTGAGCTGCTCACGCAGCCAGTACTCGCGCTGCGTCCGGTCCACCTCGCCCTTGACCTTCTCCTGCAGGTCGGTGCCGAGCTGGCGCACGTGCTTCTCCCGCCGCAGCCCCTCGAGCACGCCCTCCAGGCGACGGAGCACGTCACGCTCCTCCAGCAGCGCCTGCTTCTCGTCGGCGGGCAGCGTGAGGTTGGCCGCGGCCAGGTCCGCCAACTGGCCGCAGTCGCTCACGCCGGCGATGGCCTCGCGGGTATCCGCCGGCACATCGGGCGCGAGGGCGAGCAGTGCCTCGAACGCCTCGACCACGGTCGCGCGCAGCTCCGCCGAGCGCGGCCCGCCCACCGGCTGGTCGGGGCGTGCGCTGGCCTGGACGGTCCAGACGCCGTCCTCCCGCAGCGGCGTGGCGACGTCCACGCGCGTCACTGCCTGGACCAGTGCCCGCGTGGACTCGTCGTTGGCCGGGAGCAGTTGTACCACGCGACCGAGCGTCCCCACGTCGTAGAAGGGGGAGCCGGCTCCGGCGGACGGGTCCTCGTGGGGCAGCCGGCCGGGGCGCAGCGACAGGAGCACGAGCAGCCCTTCCCCGCCCACTGCCGCCTGGACCGCGCGCACCAGCGCGCCGTCGGTGAGGGCGAGGGGGATCACCACGTAGGGGAAGATGACGGTGCCGCCGACGGGGATCACGGGGAGGCGCGTATCAAGGGAGAAGTCGTCAGGCGCGTCCTTCACGGCAGAGCCGGCGTCCGTGCGGTCGATCATCCAGGCCTTTCGAGAGGCGGAGCGAGGCCCGGCCTCGCAAAAGAACGAGAGCCGGCGGAGAGCCGGCTCTCGTGCTGTGCAAGGAGCTCGCCGTCGTGTACCGATAACCTAGGCAGGCACGCGGGGATACTGGGTGTAGATCGGGAAGGAGGCGGAGAGGTCGTGCACGCGGGCGCGCACCGAGGCGTGCGTGGCCTCGTCGCCTGGATTGTCCAGCACTTCGGCGATCCAGCCGCCGATGCGCCGCATCTCGTCCTCGCCCATGCCGCGCGTGGTGAGGGCGGCGGTGCCGATGCGGATGCCCGAGGTCACGAAGGGCGAGCGCGTCTCGCCCGGGACCGTGTTCTTGTTCACCGTGATGTGGGCTTCGTGCAGCGCCGCCTCGGCAGCCTTCCCCGTCAGCTCGCCCTTGTTGCGCAGGTCCACGAGCATGAGGTGGTTGTCGGTACCGCCGCTGACCAGGTCGAAGCCGCGCTCGACCAGCGTCTCGGCCAGCGCCCGGGCGTTCGCCACGATCTGGCGCGCATAGTCCTTGAACTCCGGGCGGAGCGCCTCGCCGAAGGCCACGGCCTTGGCGGCGATGACGTGCATGAGCGGGCCGCCCTGCATCCCGGGGAAGACCTCCTTGTCAATGGCCCTGGCCAGCTCCTCGCGACAGAGAATGAAGCCGCCGCGGGGGCCGCGCAGCGTCTTGTGCGCGGTGGAGGTCACGATGTCCGCGTGCGGCACGGGGCTGGGATGCAGCCCCGCGGCGACCAGCCCAGCGATGTGGGCCATGTCCACCACCAGGCGGGCGCCCACCTCCCGGGCGATCGCCTCGAACGCCGGGAAGTCGATGGTGCGCGGGTAGGCGCTGGCGCCGGCAATGATGAGGCCCGGCCGCTCGCGCCGCGCCAGCTCCCGCACTTCGTCGTAGTCGATGCGCCCGGTATCCTCCCGGACGCCGTACGCCACGACGCGGTAGAGCTTGCCGCTGAAGTTGACGGGCGAGCCGTGGGTCAGGTGCCCGCCGTGGGTGAGGCTCATGCCCAGGATCTTGGCGCCGGGCTCGATGGTGGCGAAGTACGCCGCCATGTTGGCCTGGGCACCGCTGTGGGGCTGCACGTTGGCGTGGTCGGCGCCGAAGAGCTCCGTGGCCCGCGCGCGGGCCAGCTCCTCGACCACGTCCACGAACTCGCAGCCGCCGTAGTAGCGCTTCGAGGGATACCCCTCGGCGTACTTGTTGGTCAGCACGGAGCCCATCGCCTCGAGCACTGCGACGGAGACGAAGTTCTCGCTGGCGATCAGCTCGAGAAAGCTGTTCTGCCGCTCGGCCTCGCGCAGGATCGCCGTGTAGACGTCGGGATCGGCGGCCTGGAGGGTGGAAAGGAACCCGGGCATGAATTCTCCTAGAGCCACGTGCGGTGGAGCTGCCCCACGTTCTGAATGCGCCGCTCGGCGAGCTTGTCCGCGGCCACGTGCGTGGGCACGCCCTGCTCCTGCGCGATCTCGAAGAGCTGGAGCAGCGTCTCGTAGATCTCGCCGGCCTTGCGCATGGCGCGCTCGGGCGTCCAGTCGTTCAGCTCGCCATACACGTTGATGAGCCCGCCCGCGTTGATCACGTAATCCGGGGCGTAGAGGATCCCCTTCTTCTGCAGCACGTCGCCGTGGCGGTCCTCCGCCAGCTGGTTGTTGGCGGCCCCGGCGATGATCTCGAACCTGAACTGCGGGATCGTCTGATCGTTGACCACCGCGCCCAGCGCACAGGGCGTGAAGATCCTGGCGTCCACCGAGTAGATCTTCTCCGGGGCCACGGCCTCGGCATCGAGATCCCGGACCACTTGCTGTACCCGGTCGCTGTCGATGTCGG
>JAWOLC010000066.1:0-4192 GCA_033853925.1 Candidatus Eiseniibacteriota bacterium | reverse complement strand
GGACGCTCACGGGTGGCTACTGGACCCCACGCTCACCCGTGAGCGTCCCCGGCTCCATCGCGGAGGTTCGCTGCGGTCATCTCGCCTGGTGCTCGGTGCGCGAGATGATCTCGTCTTGGAGCGTGCGGCCCAGGTCCACGAAGTAGTCGCTGTAGCCCGCGACCCGCACGATGAGATCGCGATGCTCCTCGGGCCGGCGCTGGGCCTCGCGCAGCGTCTCCGCGCTGACCACGTTGAGCTGCAGGTGATGCCCGCCCAGGCGGAAGTAGCCGCGGATCAGGCGGCCGAGCTTCTCCAGTCCCTCCTCGCCCTCGAGCACCTGCCGGGCGAACTTCTGGTTGAGGAGCGTCCCGCCCGTGCGCACGTGGTCCAGCTTGCCGGCCGAGAGGAGCACCGCCGTGGGCCCGTGCCGATCGGCCCCCTGGACGGGCGAGATCCCCTCGGACAGCGGCGCCCCCGCGTGGCGACCGTCGGGGGTCGCGCCGGTCACCGAGCCGAAGTAGACGTGGCAGGTCGTGGGCAGCATGTCCACGTGGTACTCGCCGCCCCGCGCGTTGGGCCGCCCCTCCACGGCCGCGAAGAAGACGGCGAAGCACTCGCGCATCAGGCCATCGGCCTCGTCGTCGTCGTTGCCGTAGCGCGGCGTGCAATTCCCCAGCCTCTGGCGCAGCGCCTCGTGCCCGGCGAAGTCCGTGGCCAGCGCCGCCAGCAGCTCGTCCAGGCTCGGCGTGCGCGCCTCGAACACGTGCCGGCGGATCGCCGACAGCGAGTCCGTGAGGCTGCCGAGGCCGACGCCCTGCACGTAGCTCGTGTTGTAGCGCGCGCCGCCCTCGTTGTAGTCGCGTCCCCTGGCGATGCAGTCGTCGATCAGGAGCGAGAGGAACGGCGCCGGCGCGTGCGCGGCGTAGAGCCGCTCGACCACCTCGTTCCCGCGGAGCTTGAGGTCGATGAAGTGCCCGACCTGGCGCGACCAGGCGGCGAACAGCTCCGCGAAGCTCCCGAAGCCGCGCGGGTCCCCGGTGTGCGGGCCCAACTGGCGCCCCGTGCGCGGATCGAGGCCGTCGTGCAGGGTCAGCTCCAGGACCTTCACCAGGTTGAAGTAGCCGGTCAGGATGTAGGCCTCCTTGCCGAAGGCGCCCGTCTCGACGCACCCGCTCGTCCCGCCCTCGCGCGCGTCCTCGAGGCTCTTCCCCTGGCGCACCAGCTCCGCGACCACCGCGTCGGCGTTGAAGACCGCGGGGAAGCCGTAGCCCTTGCGGATCATCCGGCAGGCCTCGTGGAGGAAGCGGTCGGGCGTCAGGCGCGCGATCTGCACGTTCGAGCCCGGCTGCAGGACGTGCAGCTCGTCCGCGATCTCCAGCACCAGGTAGGACACGTCGTTCACGGCGTCGCGACCGTCGCGCGTGACCCCGCCCAGGTTGATGTTGGTGAAGTCGGTGTACGTGCCGCTCTCCTCGGCCGTGACGCCCACCTTGGGCGGGGCCGGATGGTGGTTGAACTTGAGCCACCAGCAGGCGAGCAGCTCCTTCGCGCTCTCGCGCGTGAGCGAGCCGTCGCGGAGCCCGCGCTCGTAGAAGGGGAGCAGGTGCTGATCCAGATGCCCGGGATTGAAGGAGTCCCAGCCGTTCAACTCGGTGATCACGCCCAGGTGGCAGAACCAGTAGGCCTGGAGCGCCTCCCAGAAGTCGCGGGGCGCCTCGGCGGGGACGCACTCGCAGACCTCGGCGATGCGCTCGAGCTCGCGGCGCCGCTCGGGCCGGCGCTCGGCGGCCGCCCGGCGGCGGGCGAGCGCGGCGTGCCGGTGAGCGAAGAGGATCGCGGCCTCGGCCGCCACGCCCATGGCCCGGAGCTGCTCCGCCTTCGGCGCGGCCAGCGGATCGCGCGGATCGAGGGCGGCGAGGCTCGCGGCGATGTCGCCCTGGAGATCGCGCAGCCCGCGGCGATAGAGCTTCCCGTCGGCCACGGTGTGGCCCGGAGCGCGCTGCTCCATGAACTCGGTGAAGATCCCCGCCTCGTACGCCTGCCGCCACTCCTCGGGCTGGGCGGCGAAGAGCCGGTCGCGCAGCGAGCGGCCGCGCCAGTAGGGGATGATCTCCTCCTCGTAGAGGCGGGCGCACTCGTCGCTCACCCGGTAGCGGGTCTTCTCGCGGGTGTGGAGGATGCGCAGGTCCTCGAGGCTGTGGCAGGTCAACTCGGGGTAGGTGGGCACGGCCGCGGGCTCCGGGCCACGCTCGCCCACGATCAGCTCGTCCTCGCCGATCCAGATGGTCTTCCGCGCGCAGAGGTCGCGGAAGGCCAGGGCGCGCAGCATCGGCACGGAGTGCCGGCCGAGGTGCTCGCGGTAGAAGCGGGTGAGCCGCGCGGCCCGCTCGGGCGAGACGGTCGGGAGCGCGGCCAGGCCGCGCTCGCGCAGGCGCCGCACGCGGTCGGTCATCCGCCCACCTTCACGGTCAGCCCCTCGTCCGCGAGCAGCGAGACCGCGGCCGCGACCTGCGCGGGCGTGGGCTCGGGCTCGCCCGCCATCGCGTCGGCGCGGCCGAGACGCGGGTACTTGCCGCTGCCCGCGCGGTGATAGGGGAGGACGTTCACCTGCCGGACCGAGGCGAGCGAGCGCGCGAAGCGGGCGGTGGCCACGAGGTTCTCGCGATCGTCGTTGCGGCCGGGCAGGAGCGGGAGGCGAAGCCACAGCGCCGTGCCCCGCTCGCTCAGCGCGCGCGCGTTGTCGAGGATGAGGCGGTTGGAGACGCCCGTCAGCCGCCGATGGCGTGCGTCGTCCATCGCCTTGAGGTCCAGGAGCACGAGGTCGGCCGCGCCCGCCGCCTCCAGCAGCTCCGCGGTCGGCGCGTGGCCGCACGTGTCCACGGCCGCGTGGAGGCCGCGCGCGCGGCAGCCCGCCAGGCAGGCGCGGAGGAAGTCCGGCTGGGCGAGCGGCTCGCCGCCCGAGAAGGTCACGCCGCCGCCCGACTCCTCGTAGAAGACGCGGTCCCGCTCCGCCGCGGCGAGCACGTCCTCCACCTCCATGGGCAGGCCCGCGAGCCGGCGCGCCCCGCTCGGACAGGCCGCGACGCACGCGCCGCAGCGGGCGCAGCGCGCGCCGTCGCTCGGAGCCTCGGCCGCGGGACGGGCGACACCCCGCGGACACGCGTCCGCGCAGGCGCCGCAGCGAAGGCAGAGCGCGGGCGCGAGGAGCAGCTCCGCCGCGTGGCTCTGGCCCTCCGGGTTGTGGCACCAGGGGCAGCGGAGCGGACAGCCCTTCAGGAACACGGTGGTGCGGATGCCCGGACCGTCGTGGATCGCGTAGCGCTGGATGTCGAAGACGAGGCCGTGGCTGGACATGGTCGCCCGGGCTGGCTCAGATCCCCCCGCCCTGCTCGAATTCTCCGCCGTCGCCGCGCTCGGCGGCGCTCTCGCTCATGGCGCGGAACGCCTCCTCCACCTCCCGCAGCGTGAGCCCGCGCGGCACCGCCACCGCCACCGGCCGCTGGCGCAGCTCCGCCACCTCGCGCGCCAGCTCTTCCACCTGCTCGTGGAGCGCGGTGATCGCCTGCGCGGTCGGATCGGGGATGCGGTTGTGCTCCAGCTCGTGCCCCGGCCGCTGCTCCTCCTCCTTGGTCTCCTCGATCACGTGGCCGGGGATGCCCACGATGGTCGAGTGCGGCGGGGCGGACTTCACCACCACCGAGCCCGAGCCCACGCGCGAGTGGTGCCCGATCGTGATGGCGCCGAGCACCTTCGCCCCCGAGCCCACGACCACGTGTGCCTCCAGGGTGGGATGCCGCTTGCCGCGGCTGAGGCTCGTGCCGCCCAGCGTCACGCCCTGGTAGATCAGGCAGTCGTCGCCCACCTCGGCGGTCTCCCCGATCACGACGCCCATGCCATGGTCGATGAACACGCGGCGGCCGATGCGGGCGCCGGGGTGAATCTCGATGCCGGTGAGGAAGCGCGCCACGTGGGAGAAGAGCCGGGGCAGCACGGGCACGCGCCACGTCCAGAGCCGGTGCGCCACGCGGTGCATCCACAGGGCGTGCAGCCCCGGGTAGCACAGCAGGATTTCCAGGGCGCCGCGCGCCGCGGGGTCGTTCGCCCGGATGGTGCGGATGTCCTCGACGATCCTCAGCATGGGGCCGTGCGCGGACCTCAGAGGCCCGCGTCCTTCGCCTCTTCGGGGAAGTCGAACAGCGGCGTCGAGAGA
>JAWOLC010000065.1:0-3471 GCA_033853925.1 Candidatus Eiseniibacteriota bacterium | reverse complement strand
GTGCCGCCCGAGCACGAGGCGGCCCTCCTTCCCGGCGGCATCGGCCGGGAGCCGCCGCCGCTCGAGCGCCTCAAGGAGCTGGAGCGGGGCATGCTCTCCGCGGGCCTCGGCGAGCTGCCCGCGATCCGCGAGGCGGACGTGGTGTTCATCGCCCTGCACGGGGGCGTCGGGGAGAACGGCACCCTGCAGGCGGTGCTGGACGTGATCGGCGTGCCGTACACCGGCAGCGGCCAGCTCGCGTGCGCCCTGGCGATGGACAAGGACCTGGCGAAGCGGGTGGTGCGGGACCAGGGCCTGGCCGTGCCGGCCTGGGTGATGGGACCGGCCACGTCGGACTACGTCAGGCGCACGGTCGGCTTCCCCTGCATCGTCAAGCCGTCCAAGCAGGGCTCCTCCGTCGGCCTCTCCCTAGTGCGGCGCGCCAACGACCTGGCGAGTGCGGTCGAGCTGGCCTCGCGGTACGACGACGAGGTGATGATCGAGCAGTACGTCGCGGGGATGGAGCTCACGGTGGCGATCCTCGGCGAGGAGCCTCTCCCCGTGATCGAGATCCGCTCCAGGCACGAGATGTTCGACTACGAGTGCAAGTATCAACCCGGGATGTCGGAGGAGATCTGCCCGGCGCCGATCGACGCCGCCCTCGCCGCCAAGACCCAGGACGCCGCCCAGCGCGCCCATCGGGCCCTCAAGCTCCGCGGGTACAGCCGGGTCGACTTCCGGGTCCACGAGGACGGCACCATCTTCTTTCTCGAGGCGAACACGGCCCCCGGGCTGACCGGCGCGAGCCTCGTCCCGAAGGCCGCGCGCGCGGCCGGCATGGAGTTCCCGGCCTTCACGGAGGCCGTGTGCCGCCTGGCCCTGGAGCGCCACGGAACAAAGCGCTGAAGCAGGGGATACCTTCGGTTGGACGCATGAGCTACGACGGCTCGCCCTTCTCCCTGACGCCGTGGGTCAGACGGCTGCTGGTCGGCACCAGCGCCGTGTATCTGCTGCAGCTCACGGTCTTCACGAGTCCGTGGCTCATCGAGACGTTCGGCTTCGCGCCGCTGCTCGCCCTGAAGCAGCCGTGGAGCTTCGTCACCTACGCCTTCCTCCACGGCTCCTTCCTGCACCTGCTCTTCAACATGATCGCGCTCTTCATGTTCGGCCCGCCGGTGGAGTCGCGGCTGGGCGGGGCGCGGTTCATCCGGCTCTACCTGATCTCGCTCCTGGGCGGCGCGCTGCTGTCCTTCGCCCTGCTGCCGCTCGATTCGAACGCGGTCGTGATCGGCGCCTCCGCGGCCATCTTCGGCGTGATGCTCGCGTTCGTCTTCGAGTGGCCCGACGCTCCGGTGCTGATCTTCCCACTCCCCTTTCCGGTCAAGGCGAAGTGGATCGTGATCGGCTTCGCGGCGATCTCGCTGGTGGCGGGGCTCGCCGGGGTGCGTGACGGGGTCGCGCACCTGGCGCATCTCGGCGGCTTCGCCGCGGCGTTCCTCTACCTGCGCGGCCCCGCGCTCCTCCGGAGCGCCCGCGCCAGCGGGGAGGGGGGCAAGGCCCCCGTGCTGGTCCACCCCTCGGCGGCCGAGAAGGGTCGCGTGCTGCCACTCTTCGGTCGGCCCCGGGGCGCCGACGCCAAGACGCTGGCGGAAGTGGACCGGGTTCTGGACAAGATTTCCGCCGGCGGCCTCTCCAGCCTCACCCCGGAGGAGCGGCGGTTCCTGGACGAGATGAGCAAGAGGTTCAAGCAGGACCCCTGACGTGATTCGCGCGGCGCGAGGCGACATCACCACCTACGCCGGCAGCGCCATCGTCAACGCCGCCAACAACCACCTCGTCCTGGGCGCCGGCGTCGCTGGTGCCATCGCGCGCCGGGGTGGACCGGCGATCCAGGAAGAGTGCGCGCGCCACGGCCCGATCCGGGTCGGCGAGGCGGCGCTGACCGGGGCGGGACGGTTGCCCTGCCGCTTCGTGATCCACGCTGCGGCGATGGGTGACGAGCCGGTCAGCGAGCGCAGCCTCCGTGAGGCCACCCGCGCGAGCCTGGCCGTGGCATCGCGCCACGGCATTCGCGACCTCGCCTTCCCCATCCTCGGCACCGGTGTCGGCGGCTTCCCGTTCGCTCGTGCGGTGCAGATCATGCTCGAGGAGATTCGGGCGGCGCAGCACACCGGCGGCCCGGCCGACGTGGTGCTCTACGGTTACACCGCCGACGACGCGGCCGCGATCGAGGAGGCCCTGGCACGCTCCACCTGACGGCCGTCGCGATCGTGGCGCTGCAGCAGGGACCGGCGATCCCGTCCGCCCCCGCCCCGTTCGCCGCCGGGCTCTCCCGCGCCGAATCGCTGCTCGACGCGGGCCACCTCCAAGCCGCGCTGCGGGCGGCCCAGCCGCTCGCCCGGAGCGCGCCCGACGACCCCGCCGCCCTGATCCTGCTGGGCCGGATCCGCCTGGCGTGGCCCGTCTTCGGCCGCTATCAGGCCGAATCCCTGCTGACACGGGCGGCCCGTCTCGATTCGACGAACCCGGCGCCTTACTACTATCTGGCGAAGGTCGGCCTGAAGCTGGGCGACGACGAGGGCGAAGCGATCGCACGCCGCGCGCTGGTCCGCGTCGTCTTCCTGGACCCCCGGTATCGGGACGCCTGGGCGACCTGGACGACGCTCTACCGCGGCGACGGCGAGCGCCGGGCGATGGTGCGAGCGCTGGTGGCACACGCCGCGTCGCTTCCCGCGGACCTGTGGCGAGCGGAGCTGCTGGTCGAGCTGCGCTCGTACCCGGAGGCCGAGTCGCTGCTCGATTCGCTCGTCGCGGCGACGCCCGGAGACCCGACGAGCCGCGCGTACCTGGCCCGCGCGCTCTTCGAGCAGGGCGAGGACAGCGCCGCCACCGTGGCCTACGAGCATGCGCTCGACCGCGCCGCCGCCGACACGGGCGAAGTGCTGTGGCGCCAGGTTCGCAGCATCGCGACCCCCGAAGAGCGCGACGCGTTCCGAAGGACGGATGCACGGGCCCGCGGGGCGTTCCTGCGCCTGTTCTGGGCGCGCCGCGACCCGGACCTCGCTGCGCCGCTCAACCAGCGCCTTGGCGAGCACTTCCGGCGCCTCGCCGAGGCCCGGCGCCGCTACGCGCTCCTCCAGCCGATCGACCGCTATCACCACTCGCGGCTGCGGCGCGCCGTCCTTGGCGACCTCGGCCTCTCCCCGGGCCTGGACCTCGCCGCCATCCGCGCCGACATCGCCGGCGTCCGCCAGCCCAGGGGCGCCGACGAGCCGGTCGCCGCCGGGATCGGCGGCCGCCTCGACTCGCCCGGAGAGGAGACCTTGAACCTCGAGGACGGTCTCGACGACCGCGGCCGCATCCTGGTCCGCTACGGGGAGCCGGACGAGCGATACGTCTGGAGCCTCGACGCGGAGACGTGGCGGTACGATCTGCCGGAGGGAAGGCTCGAAGTCACGTTCGCGCGCCGCACCGCCGACGGGGGCGGAGACG
>JAWOLC010000064.1:0-15354 GCA_033853925.1 Candidatus Eiseniibacteriota bacterium | reverse complement strand
ACCGTGAACGACCTCCGCGCGCCCGGCGCCGCGCCGGCGGCCGGGGGCCGCGGCGCCGCAGGCGGCCTCGGCCGTTGCGCCCCCCCGAACCCGGGGCTACTCTCGCGCCGTGACGAGAGCCGAGGCGAAGAAGAGGATCGACCAGCTCGCGCGCGAGATCCGCGAGCACGACCACCGCTACTTCGTGCTCGACAAGCCGTCGATCTCGGACGCGGCGTACGACCGCCTGATGCGGGAGCTGCGCAGCCTCGAGGAGGCGCACCCGGATCTGCGCGCTCCGGATTCGCCCACCCAGCGAGTGGGGGGCGGCCTGCGCACCGCCTTCAAGAAGGTGGGGCACCTGAAGCCCATGCTCTCGCTCGACTCCCTCATGGCCGGGAACGAGGTCCTCGAGTTCGACGCCAGGGTTCGCAAGGCGCTCGAAGTCGAGCGTGTAACCTACGTCGCCGAGCCCAAGTTCGACGGCTTGTCCGTGGAGCTGGTCTACGACGGCGGCGTTCTCCTCCGCGGCTCCACCCGGGGCGACGGCGAGAACGGCGAGGACATCACCGAGAACCTGCGCACCATCCGGGCCGTGCCCCTGCGCCTGCGCGAGGACGGGGCCCGGACCCGAGGGCAGGTGGCCATCCGGGGCGAGGCGCTCATGACCCTGCCCGAGTTCGAGGCCTTGAACAGGCGGCTCATCGAGCGCAGCGAGGAGCCCTTCGCCAACCCGCGCAACGCCGCCGCGGGCACCGTGCGCCAGCTCGACCCGCGGATCACCGCCTCACGGCGGCTCGACTTCTACGCCTACGAGGTGATGGAGCCGGACGGCGTGCGGATCGACTCCCAGACCGCCATGCTCGACACGCTGCGCGGCTGGGGCTTTCACGTCGAGAAGAACGTGCGCCTCTGCCGGGGGATCGACGAGGCCCTGGCCTACCACGCCGAGATGGAGTCGCGGCGCGACGCGCTCGAGTACGAGATCGACGGCGTGGTGATCAAGGTGGACCGGCGCGACTGGCAGGAGCTGCTCGGCATGCGCTCGCGCTCGCCCCGCTGGGCGGTGGCCTTCAAGTTCCCCCCGCGCATCGAGGTCACCAAGGTGCTCGACATCGTCGTGCAGGTCGGGCGCACGGGGAAGCTCACCCCGGTGGCGGCGCTGCAACCCGTCGACGTCTCGGGCGTGACGGTCTCGCGGGCCACGCTCCACAACGAGGACGAGGTGCTGCGCAAGGACGTGCGGGTGGGCGACACGGTACGCGTGCGGCGCGCCGGCGACGTGATCCCCGAGGTGGTCGAGGTGCTGCAGGAGAAGCGCCCGCGCGGCACCCAGCCCTTCGCCATGCCGGCGAAGTGCCCGGTGTGCGGCGCCAAGGTCGAGCGCGAGGGCGCCTACCACGTGTGCACGAACGGCCTCTCCTGCCCCGCCCAGCTCGAAGGGCACGTCGTCCACTTCGCCTGGCGCGGGGCCATGGACATCGTCGGCCTCGGCGAGAAGACGGTGCAGCAGCTCATCGAGAAGGGCCTGGTCAAGGACCTGGCCGACGTCTACGCCCTGCGGCCGATCGACTTCGCGGGGCTCGAGGGCTTCGCCGAGAAGTCGATCGAGAACATGATGAGCGCGCTCGAGGCGAGCAAGCGGCCGCGCCTCGACCGCTTCCTCTTCGCCCTCGGCATCGAGCACGTGGGCGAGACCGTGGCCCGCCTGCTCGCCGACCACTTCGGCGGCCTCGAGCCGCTGCTGGGCGCGACCGCCGAGGACCTGCAGCAGATCCACGGGATCGGGCCCGAGGTGGCGGAGTCGGTGGCGCACTTCTTCGCCAGCGCCCGCAACCGCAAGGTCATCGAGCGGCTGCTCCGCTCGGGGGTGAAGCCCGTGCACGAGAAGCGCGCCCGGGGCCCGCAGCCGCTGGCGGGGCAGACCGTGGTCTTCACCGGCGGGCTCGAGAGCATGAGCCGCCCCGAGGCGCAGAAGAAGGCGGAGGCGGCGGGCGCGCGCATCGCCACCGGGATCTCGAAGAAGGTCACCCTGGTCGTGGCCGGTCCGGGTGCGGGCTCCAAGCTGGACGAGGCGAAGAAGCTGGGGCTCGAGGTCATCGACGAGGCCGCGTTCCTGAAGCGCATCGGAGGCAGATAGCGGGGCGCCGGCTCCGGCCGCTCCCCCGCGGCGGCACCCGCCCTCGGAGGCCCGATCATGCCGAACCTCACGAACGCCGACGTGGGCCGCGTCTTCGCCCAGCTCGCCACCATGCTCGAGCTGGACGAGGCCAACCCGTTCCGCGTGCGCGCCTACAAGGAGGCGGCGCGCGTGGTGGAGGCGCTGCCCGAGCCCCTGGCGCGGCTCGCCGCCGAGGAAGGCGCGCTGGAGGAGCTGCCCGGCATCGGCAAGGACCTGGCGCAGAAGATCCGCGACATCCTCGAGACGGGTACGACGGCGGTCTTCGACGACCTCGCGAAGAAGTACCCGCTCGACCTCGTGCGCCTCACGGAGCTGCAGGGGCTCGGCGCCAAGCGCGTGCGCCTCGTGCACGACGCGCTCGGCATCCACGACCGCGCCGGCCTCGAAGCCGCGGCCAGGGCGGGCAGGCTGAGGACCCTGCCCGGCTTCGGCGAGAAGCTCGAGCAGAAGATCCTCCACTCGCTGGCGATCGCCGAGCAGGTCACCGGCCGGGTGCTGCTCGCGCACGCCTGGGAGATCGCCCACGCGCTCGAGGAGCGCCTGCGCGCCGTGCCGGGCGTGGCGCGCGTCGAGGTGGCGGGCTCGTTCCGCCGGCGCAAGGAGACGGTCGGCGACCTGGACGTGCTCGTCACCGGCGGGGCGGCCGAGGCGGTGATGAGCGCCTTCACCACCCACGACCAGGTGGCCGAGATCCTGGGCAAGGGCGAGACCAAGTCCTCGGTCCGGCTGAGCGACGGCCTGCAGGTGGACCTGCGGCTCGTGCCCCCCGAATCGTTCGGCGCGGCCCTCCTCTACTTCACCGGGAGCAAGGAGCACAACATCGAGCTGCGGCGCATCGCCAACGACCGGGGCATGAGCCTGAGCGAGTACGGGCTGGTGCGCGAGAAGGACGGCAAGGCGGTGGCGGGGCGCGGCGAGGAGGAGATCTACCGGGCCCTGGGCCTGGCGTGGATCCCGCCCGAGCTGCGCGAGGCCCGGGGCGAGATCGCCCTGGCGCGCGCGGGCAAGCTCCCCAGGCTCGTCGAGGCGGGCGACCTCAGGGGCGACCTGCACATGCACACGACACGCACCGACGGGCGGCATTCGCTCGTGGAGATGGTGCGGGCGGCGAAGAATCGCGACTACGAGTACGTGGCCATCACCGAGCACTCGAAGGCGCTCGCCATGGCCGGAGGCTTCGACGAGGCGCGCGTGCGCCGTTCCGTGGGCGAGATCGCCGCCGTGCGGCGCGAGGTGCCGGGCATCGAGGTGCTGCACGGGCTCGAGGTGGACATCCTGGCCGACGGCACGCTGGACCTGGACGACGACGCGCTCGACCTGCTGGACTGGGTGGTCGTCTCGCTCCACTCGCGGCTCGACCAGCCCGCCGAGGTGGCCACGCCGCGCGTGCTGAAGGCGATCGAGCATCCCGCCGCGAGCTGCCTGGGGCACCCCACCGGGCGCATGATCGGCACCCGCCCGAGCGTGCCCTTCGACCTGGAGAAGGTCTTCGCGCGCGCGGCCGAGCTGGGCGTGGCGATGGAGCTGAACGCCCAGCCCGACCGCGTGGACCTGAACGACGTGAACGCGCGCCTGGCCCGCGACCGCGGCGTGAACCTGGTGATCTGCACCGACGCCCACAGCATCGCCAACCTGGACCTCATCCGCTACGGGCTCTTCGCCGCGCGGCGGGCCGGGCTCACCAAGGAGGACGTGCTGAACACGCGGCCCTGGGAGCACTTCCGCCAGGCGATCCGCCGCCGGGGGGCGACGGTGGGCGGCCGCGCGACGGGCGCGCCCTGGGCCGCGCCGCGCCGAGCGAGCGCCGTGGCGGAGAAGCCCGCCGAGGGGAAGGCGAAGGCGGGGACGAAGCGGTCGACCGCGAGGACCGCCGCGGCCAGGAGGCCGCGGGCGGCCAGCGCCACCGCAAGGAAGTCCGCCGCGAAGCCCGCGACCCGGAGAGCCGCGAAGAAGCGGGCGGCGAAGCGGTGAGCGCCACGGCCCCGCTCCCCTCCTCGCCACCTCGCGTCGCCTGGCGGCTCGGCGTGCTCGTCGTCTTCGCCGCGGCGATGGGCTGGCTCGAGGGCGTGATCGTCGTCTACATCCGGGGCCTGCTCGGCATCGCGCACGGAGGCGGCGCTCCCGATCCCGCGGAGATGACGCGCCGCTTCGCCTCGATCTCGTGGCTCGCGCCGACCGAGCAGACCCGCGAAGCGGCGACCCTCGTCATGCTGGCCGCGGTGGGGTGGCTCACGGGCCGCAGGCTCGCCTCGCGCTTCGGCGCCTTCCTCGTCGCCTTCGGCGTCTGGGACATCGTCTACTACCTCGCTCTCTACGCGCTCCTCCGCTGGCCGCCCGGCCTGGGCACCATGGACGTGCTCTTCCTCCTCCCGCCCGGCCCGTGGTGGAACCAGCCGGTGTGGGTGCCCGTGGCCATCTCCTGCGTGATGATCGCCTGCGGCAGCTGGCTCCTGCTGCGCGACGGGAGACGACCGGGCACTCCCTCGGGGTGACCCCGAGAAGAGGCCGGCCGCGCCCGCGAACATAGTGGTTGTGCGCGGGCCGCGGCCGCCCTAGGCTCGTGCCGATCGGGCGCGATCCTCCTCGGAGGCCGCCATGCGAGTCATACTTCGTCCCCTCTGGATCCCGGCGCTCGCAGCCCTCGCCCTCGCCGCGCCCGCCCCCGCCAGCCCTGGAACGCGGGCCGAGTCTTCGGCCACTCCGACCCCGACCCCGGCGACCGCGGCCGGCCTGAGGCTCGACGCCACGCGTGGGCGCCCGCCGATGGAGGCTCCGGATGCCCCCGCGCTCTCCCCTCGCGGCGCCGCACCGCTCCCACTGGCGCCGACCACGACGCCGCAGGCCGGCGGCCCCTACTGGCGCCCGCTCACGGTCGTCCCGCGACTGAACCACTCGGCCGTCTACGACCCCGTGCGGGGACGCGTCATCGTGCTCATGGGGTCGTGCCCCACGGACTTCGGCTTCAACAGCTACCTCTTCGACGCGCAGGCGCTGACGCTGGGGCCCACGCCCCAGTGGTCGCCGCTGGCCTTCGTCCCGCTCCCTCCCCTGAGCGGGCCGTACGGTCGCGAGAACGTGGCGGCGATCTACGACGAGGCCAACGACCGCGTGCTCGTGCACGGGGGGCTGGCGGGCGGGCTGACGGAGCCGAGCGGCTGGTGGTGCACGGCCTTCGACGAGCTGTGGGAGCTGAGCCTCTCCCCCGCGCCCCGCTGGAGCCAGATCCAGGTCGCCGGCCCCGCGCCCTGCGGGCGCTACGCGCACGCGGGCCTCTACGATCCGGTGCGGAAGCGCGTGCTGCTCTTCGGCGGAACGACCAACCCGCGCATGTACTGCACGATCGGCGCGGGGTTGAACGACCTCTGGGAGCTGAGCGTCGAGGGCACGCCGGCCTGGCGCGAGGTCGCGCAGTCGGGGGACATCCCCAGGCCGGGCATCGCGGGCAGCGCGTTCTACGATCGGGCCCGCGACCGGATGCTCTTCGTCTCGCAGGATTCGGTCTGGGCCATGAGCCTCGCCCCCACCGGGAGCTGGACCCGGCTCGAGACGGGCTCGGGGCCGACGTGGGGAACCGCGGCGCTGGACGCCGCGGGTGACCGCCTCGTCGCCCAGGCGGAGACGGAGACTTGGGAGCTGCCGCTCGCAGGGCAGGCGACCTGGCGCCGGATCCTCGCGGAGGGAGCGCCAGCGGGCCTGGTGGGACGCTTCTCGGCGACCTGGGATCCGCAGGGCGAGCGGCTGGTCCTCTTCGGCGGCAGCGGCCCCACGGGACCGTGGGGCGACGAGACCTGGTTCATCGGCCTCCACGACGGTGCCCGGTGGGAGAAGATGTCGCGACTGGGCGAGCCGGAGCTGAGCAGCCACAAGCTGGTCTTCGACCCGGTTCGGGATCGCGTCCTCGCGATCGGCGGGTACGACAACCCCGCCGGCGCCCTCGCCTTGTCGCCCACGAACCTCGGCCCCTGGAGCGCCCTTCTCACCGGGGACGGCCCTTCGGGGCTGGTGGGGCACGGAGCGGTCTACGACGGGCGGCGCGATCGCGTTCTCGTCCACGGCGGCGGTCGCTCGTCGCTCCTCAGCTACCCGAAGGTCCCCCTCAACCACGACACCTGGCAGCTCGGCCTGGCCGGCGCTCCTCACTGGTCCCTGGTGCCCACGGGCGGTGGGCCCGCGCGGGCGCTCTTCTCCATGATCCTGGACCCGCGCCGCGATCGCCTGCTCCTCTTCGGCGGCGTGGACTCGGCGCTCACCTACCACAACGACGTCTGGCAGCTCCGGCTCGCCGATGCCGACGCCGCATGGGAGAGACTCGTCGTGCCGGGCACGCTTCCTCCCGCCTGCGCCATGCACGAGGCGGTCTACGATCCGGGGCGCGATCGCATGCTCGTGGGAGCCGGCACGCTGGCGGACGTGTGGTCGCTGAACCTCGGTGGGCCGCTGGCCTGGACGCTCCTCGGTCCGGGCGGCCCGCGCCACCTGGGGGCGAGCCTCGTCTACGACCCGGTGCGCGATCAGCTCGTGGCGCAGTTCGGCGAGTACGCCACGGCGGGCACGCGCGTCTGGCCCCTGGCCTCGGGCACGGCGGCGTGGGAGCCGCTCGATCTCCATTGCTGCGGCCGCGACGACTTCGTCCCCGCTTCCCGCTCCTGCCACGCCGCCGTCTACGACCCCGTGCGCGACCAGATCGTGGTGAGCGGGGGCTACATCGGCTCGATGGGCGGCGGCATTCCCTGGCGCGATGCCTGGGCGCTCGTCTTCGGGACGCCGGTGCGTGACGTGGCGATCGACATCCGCCCCGGCAGCGAGGAGAACGTGGTCAATCCCGGCGCGAACGGGGTGCTGCCCGTGGCGATCCTGAGCAACGAGGGCTTCGACGCCACGACCATCGACCCGCTCAGCGTGAAGCTGGCGGAGGCGGGCGTGCGGGTGCGCCCGAACGGCGCCCCCATGGCCTTCCGCCAGGACGCGGACGGCGACGGGCGCGCGGATCTCGTGCTGCACGTGGAGAGCGGCGAGCTGGCACTGGCGCCCGGCGACACGATCGCCCAGCTCACGGGCAAGGCGGGGAGCCTGAGCGTGCGCGGCCGGGACCACGTGCGCGTGGTCGGCGGCGGCGTGCACGCGCCGAAGCCGAACCTGGCGGCGCCGGCCGCGAGCGAGGCCACGGCGCCCGCGCTGCTGGCGGTGCGCTGTCTGCCGGGCAGCGGGCTGCGGGTGTCGCTGGCGATGGCCCCGGGTGCCTCCGCCGGCCTCGACCTGCTGGACATCGCCGGGCGCCGGGTGCGCAGCCTGGCGCTCGACGGCGGCTCGGGCCCGCGGGAGGTGAAGCTGGGCGACGGGGCGCTCAGCCCCGGCGTGTACTGGGTGCGGCTGCGGCAGGCGGGCGTGGTGCTCACGCGAAAGGCGGTCGTGTTGAGGTAGATCGCGCCCGCGGTCGGCGGGCATTAGACGTCAGCAGGATGCGAGTTCGGGCGCCTGCGCATACGAATTGCGGACGCCCGCGCAGCCGAGTGTTAATCTTGTAGGGAGTCCGGCCCGGCCGGGAGCGATCCCCAGACCGGCCGCGCCGGGACCTTCTCGCGGAGGTGCCGCATGAGGGATTGCCATCGCACGCTGGGCCGCTTCGCCTTCTTCCTCCTCCTCGCCACGGCGCTCGGCGCCTGCGCCGCGACCGCATGGGCCGGCGGGCCGGCCGCCACCGCCGACGATCCGGCCGGCCTCGGAGCCGCCGGCCCCGCGAACGACCACTCGGCCGTCGTCCGCCTCCTCGAGTGGCTGGGCGTTCCCCTGCGCCCCGCTCAGAGCCCGGTCTTGCGCCCCGCTGACCGCGCGACGGCCGAGCGTACGCCCGCTTCCGGAGCCGCCGCCTACGTGGAACCCTACTGGCAGCCGCTCACGGCCGTCCCCCGCGCGAACCACTCGGCGGTGTACGACCCGGTGCGTGGCCGCGTGATCGTCCTGGTGGGGGCGCGCCTCTTCGTGGACAACAGCCCGTACTACGCGGGCGGGGCGCAGTTCTACGCCGACGCCCAGGCGCTGGACCTGGGCGGCTCAGCGCGCTGGGAACCGCTGGCGACGCTGCCCGGCGGGGAGCGCCGCGATGAGGCGGCCGCGATCTACGACGCCGCCAACGATCGCGTGCTCCTGCACGGCGGCTTCTTCATCGGTCCCGTGGACGGGCCGCCGGGCTACTACTGTCACGCCTTCGACGATCTGTGGGAGCTGAAGCTCTCGCCCGCGCCACAGTGGAGCGAGATCAAGCCGGCGGGCCCCGCCCCATCGCCCCGCTTCGGGCACACGGGCATCTACGACCCGCTGCGCAAGCGCGCGCTCCTCTTTGGCGGCACCGAGCACCTCTGGTCGGCCACGTACTGCTGGTCGAACACGCCTCTGGCCGACCTCTGGGAGCTGAGCCTGGATGGGGCGCCGGCGTGGCACCCACTGGCCGAGTCGGGCGACGTGCCCCCGGCGGGCGTTCAAGGCACGGCGCTCTACGACGCGCGGCGCGACCGGATGCTCTTCGTGGCCAGGGATTCGGTCTGGGCGATGACGCTGGACCCGGCGGGGAGCTGGACCCAGCTCGCGGTCGCCAACCCCGACACCCTGGGCCCTGACGGCCCAGCCGTGCTCGATCCGGCACGCGATCGCCTGCTCTCCGTGTCGGCCTCCGTGACCTGGGAGCTGCCGCTCGCGGGGCCCCTCGTCTGGCGGCGCGTCCCCGTGTCGGGTGCCGGGCCCGCGTCGGCGTTGCGAGGCTATTCCCTGACCTGGGATCCGCAGGGCGATCGCCTCGTCTTCCACGGCGGCGTCTTCCGGCCAGAGCCCTGGGGCACGGTCCCCAGCGACGAGACCTGGTTCCTGGTCTTCGGGGACAGCCCGCATTGGGAGCTTGCGCCGCCCGTGCGGCGCGAGCTGGTCATGCACAAGACCGTCTACGACCCGGTCGGTGACCGCGTGATCGCCATCGGGGGCGACGCCAACCCGGGCCTGCTGGCGTTCCCGCTCGAGCACCCTGGCGCCTGGGTACCGCTGGCCACTGCAGGCGGCGGACCGCCGCGGACCCTGATCGGACATGGGGCGGTCTACGATGCCAAGCGTGCGCGCGTCCTCGTCTTCGGCGGCACCAACTCTCTCGTCACCTCGCCGCAGGACGCGACCTTGGCGCTCTCCCTGGCGGGCACGCCGCGGTGGACCCTGCTCCAGCCGGATGTGGGCGAGGGCCAGGCCACGCTGCTCGGCTCACTGGTGCTGGACACGCGCCGCGACCGGCTCCTGAGCTTCGGGGGCATGACCTGGGCGGGCGCCGTGACGAACGAGGTCTGGCAGCTCCGGCTCGCCGACCCGGAGCCGAAGTGGGAGCGCCTGGAGACGGTGGGGACCCCGCCCGCCCCGCGCCTCGCGCACGGCGCAATCTACGACCCCGTGCGCGACCGGATGATCGTCGAGGGCGGCCTCAGCCCCGACCAGGCGGAACCCTGCTTCGGAGATCTCTGGACGTTGAGTCTGGAAGGCACGCCGCAGTGGACCCTGCTCGACGCGAACGCTCCCTGCAACTACGGGCAGAGCATGCTCTACGACCCGGTGCGCGACTACCTGCTCATGATGTTCGGCGCCCCGGAGGAATGCTCCGTGGCCATGGCCTGGGACCTCGAGCACTCCGTCTGGATCCCCCTGGACTTCGAGTGCTTCGGCGGGGGGATCCTGACGCCGGCGCCGCGCCTCTGGCAGGCCGCCAGTTACGATCCGGTGCGCGACCAGGTCGTGGTCAGCGGGGGCATGTCCATCAACGGGACGTACCTGTACGCCGACGTCTGGGCGCTCGTCTTCGGCACGCCGGTGCGTGACGTGGCGATCGACATCCGCCCCGGCAGCGAGGAGAACGTAGTCAACCCCGGCGCGAACGGAGCGCTGCCCGTGGCCATCCTGAGCGACGCGACCTTCGATGCCACGAGCGTCGACCCGCTCACCGTGAAGCTGGCGGGCGCCGCCGTGCGCCTCAAGAACGACGGCTCGCCCGTGCTCTTCCGCCAGGACGTGAACGGCGACGGGCGCACGGATCTCGTGCTGCATCTCGAGTCGAGCGGACTCGAGCTGACGCCGACGGACACGGTCGCCCGGCTCACGGCCATGGCGCCGGGCAACACGACGGTGCGCGGCTCCGACCACGTGCGCGTGGTCGGGAACGCGCGGCCGCCCAAGCTCGGCCCTGGGCCTCTGGCCGCGGAGGTCGCCGCCGCCCCGGCGCTGCTGGCGGTGCGCTGTCTGCCGGGCAGCGGGCTGCGGGTGTCGCTGGCGATCGCCCCGGGTGCTCCCGCCAGCCTCGACCTGCTGGACATCGCCGGGCGCCGGGTGCGCAGCCTGGCGCTCGACGGCGGCTCGGGCCCGCGGGAGGTGAAGCTGGGCGACGGGGCGCTCAGCCCCGGCGTGTACTGGGTGCGACTGCGGCAGGCGGGCGCGGTGCTCACGCGAAAGGCGGTCGTGTTGAGGTAGGTCGGGCGCCGGGTCGGCGCGGCGCTGCGGACGGAGAGCGGGCCCAGGCGGGCCCACTCTCCGCGCTCGTCCGGAGCGGGTACGCGCTCGTCACCGCCCTCGGCAGGGTGCGGGCGATGCGAGCGATAGTGACCCTCCCGTCCCTCGCGGTCGCCCACCTCCCGAACGAGGATCCCACATGAAGCTCGCCCGTCTCGTCTCCCTGGCCGCGGTCCTGCTCGCCGCGCTGGCCTCGCCCGCCGCCGTCCGCGCCTCCGGCGAAGCGCACGGCCTCGTGCTCGCCGACATGGACACCACCGTCGCGCCCTGCCAGGACTTCTTCCGCTACGCCGACGGCGGCTGGATCGCCCGCACGCACATGCCCGCCGCCTACTCGCGCTATGGTGGCTTCGAGGAGCTTCAGGACCGCAACCTCGACCAGGTGCACCGGCTGCTCGAGTCGGCCCTCGTCGAGGCGAAGACGGCGAAGAGCGGCAACCTCCGCCTGCTCGCGGCCTTCTACGGCACGGGCATGGACTCGGGGCGGGCGGAGCTGCTGGGCGACCAGCCGATCCAGCCGCAGCTCGCGCGCATCGCCGCGCTGAAGAGCAAGGCCGCCCTGGGCGGGGAGCTGGCGAAGCTGCACGGCGAAGGCGTGGGCGGGCTGTTCGGCTTCATGGGCATGGCCGACCCGGGCAACAGCTCGATGACCATCGCCACCCTGAACCAGGGCGGCCTGTCGCTGCCCGATCGCGACTACTACTTCAAGCCCGACTCGGCCTCGCAGCACGTGCGCCGGGAGTTCGTGGCGCACGTCGCGCGCACGCTTCAGCTCCTCGGCATGGAGCCGGCCGCGGCCGAGCAGCAGGCACAGACGATCATGAAGATCGAGACGGCTCTGGCCGGCGCCTCGATGACCCGCGTCCAGCAGCGCGATCCCAAGGCCACGTACCACAAGATGCCGCTGGCCGAGGTCGAGAAGAGCTGCCCCTCGTTCGACTGGGGCGCCTATCTGGTGGGCTCGGGGCTCAAGGGGGTGAACGAGGTGAACGTGCGCCAGCCGGCCTTCTTCGCCGCCCTGGACAGCACGCTCCGGGCCGTGCCGCTGGCCGACTGGCAGACCTACCTCCGCTGGCACGTCGCCCGCGCCGCCTCGCCCTGGCTCTCGACCCCGTTCGTGGCCGAGGACTTCCGCTTCCGCCGCGTGCTCACGGGCGCCGCCGAGATGCAGCCGCGCTGGCGCCGCTGCCTCGAGGTCACCGACCGGACGCTGGGCGAGTCGCTCGGGCAGGAGTACGTGCGGACCTACTTCACGCCCGAGACTAAGAGCCGCGCGCTCGAGATGGTGAAGAACCTGAAGGCCGCCCTGCGGGATCGCATCCAGGCGCTCGGCTGGATGAGCGACGCGACCAAGGCGCAGGCCCTGAAGAAGCTCGACGCCATGGGCATCAAGATCGGCTGGCCCGACAAGTGGCGCGACTACTCGAGCCTCCGCCTCGAGGAGGACTCCTTCTACGCGAACCTCCAGCGCGCGAACCGCTTCGAGCGCGCCTACCGCCTGGCGAAGATCGGCAAGCCCGTGGACAAGTCCGAGTTCAGCATGACGCCGCCCACGGTGAACGCGCGCTACAGCCCCTCGCTGAACGACATCCTCTTCCCGGCCGGCATCCTGCAGCCGCCCTTCTTCGACCCCGAGGCGGACGACGCGGTGAACTACGGCGGCATCGGCGCGGTCATCGGGCACGAGATGACCCACGGCTTCGACGACAGCGGCTGCAAGTACGACGGCGAGGGGAACCTCAAGGACTGGTGGACGGCCGAGGACGCGCAGAAGTACAAGGCGCAGGCCGAGAGGATCATCGCCCAGTACGACGCCTACACCGTGCTCGACACGGTGCACGTGAACGGCCGCCTCACCACGGGCGAGAACCTCTCCGACCTGGGCGGGCTCACCGTCGCCCACGCCGCCCTGCAGAAGGCGCTCGCGGGGAAGCCGCGGCCGGCGATCGACGGCTTCACGCCGGAGCAGCGCTTCTTCCTCGCGTATGCGCGCATCTGGCGGCAGATCGTCCGCCCGGCGGAAGCCGTGCAGCGCATCAACACCGATCCGCACTCGCCCGGCGAGTGGCGCGTGCGCGGCCCCCTCTCCAACATGCCCGAGTTCGAGCAGGCATTCGGCTGCGGCACGACCAGCCCCATGATGCGCGCCGAGGCGGAGCGGGTGAAGATCTGGTAGCGGGCGGAAGTCCGCTCGCGCGCTCGCCGACGGGGCCGGCTCCGACGAGCCGGCCCCGTTCACCGGGAGCGAACGCGAGTTTCCCGGCACCATCCGGCAGGGCGAATCGCGAATTGGCGTTGGCGCCTGTCGGCGCCGGGCGTACGATCGTCGGCGTCCCCCACGCCACGGGAACGGGCGCGACGGGCCGCCCGGAGCGCCGAACTCGAGGAGGCCGCATGCCCATTCGCTACTCTCTGCTCACGTCCTGCCTGCTGCTGCTCACCGTCCAGAATGCGCCCGCGTTCGGGATCCCCGATCCGGCGCACTCCACGGTTCCGCCCTGTCTCGTCGTCTGCCCGCGCGGCGACATCCCGTACACCGTGGTCGTGCGCGACATCGCGGGCAACCCCGTCGTCGGCTGCGAGGTCGTGCTCGATTTCGTGGGTTGCCCATCTTCCCCGCTCTGCGCCGACTGCTGCCCGGGCCTCACCGTGGATCGGCAGTCTCACCGGGTCGCGACGGTCAGCGGCCCCGATGGAGCCGCGTCGTTCCAGGTCAAGATGGGCCTGCCTTGCTGGGCGGGACCGGTGGGAATCCTCGCCTGCGGCATCTTCCTCGGACCCGCTTGGTTGTCTTCGCCGGATTACGACGGCGATCTGGCCGTGACGGTCGTGGACGCGAGCGCCGTGCAGGGATTGATCGGCAACGCCGACCGCGCCGCCGACTTCGACTGCGACGGGTTGGTGACCCAGGCGGATCTGGATTGGTTGAACGCCAATCACCTGGGCCACTTCTGCGGGGGCATCGTTCCCACGCGCCCGTCGAGCTGGGGAAGCCTCAAGCTCATCTACCGGTAGCGCGAGGCGGAGTTCGCTACGCCACCTTCTCGCCGATGCTCTTCGCCTGCAGGAAGAGGAGCAGGTAGTCGCGCCCGCCCGCCTTCGAGTCCGTGCCGGAGAGGTTGAAGCCGCCGAAGGGGTGCGCGCCGACGATCGCGCCCGTGCACTTCCGGTTGATGTAGAGGTTCCCGGCGTGGAACTCGCGCTTGGCCCGCTCGATCTTGGCCGGGTTGCGGGTGTAGACCGAGCCGGTGAGGCCGTAGGCGGTATCGTTGGCGACGGCCAGCCCTTCGTCGAAGTCCTTGACCGGGATCACCGCCAGCACGGGACCGAAGATCTCCTCCTGCTCGATCACGGCCCCGGGCTTCACGTCGGCGAAGACGGTGGGCTGGAGGAAGAAGCCCTGCCGCCCCGGCACCACGCTCCCGCCCGTGACGAGCCGCGCCTCCTTCCTGCCGATCTCGATGTAGCGGAGGATCGCGTCCCGGGCCCGGGCGTTGATGACGGGGCCCAGAGCGACGCCGTAGCGGTCGGGCTCGCCGACGCTGATCTTCTCCGCCGCCGCCTTCAGCCTCTCGAGGAAGGGCGCGTAGAGCCTCCGGCTCACGATGGCCCGCGAGCAGGCCGAGCACTTCTGCCCCTGGAAGCCGAAGGCCGAGACGACGACGCCCTGCACCGCCGCGTCGAGGTCCGCCTCCTCGTCCACGAGGATGGCGTCCTTGCCGCCCAGCTCGGCGACGACGCGCTTGATCCAGAGCTGGCCGGGAACGACCTCGGCCGCCGCCCGGTTGATGCCGAGCCCCACGTCCTTCGAGCCGGTGAAGGCGACGAACCGAGTCCGGGGGTGGCGCACGAGCGCGTCGCCCACGGTCGCGCCGCCGCCGGTGACGAAGTCGAGCACGCCCGCGGGGAGCCCGACCTCCTCCATGAGCTGGACGAAGGCCCAGGCGGTCGCGGGGGAATCGCTCGACGGCTTGAGGACGACGGTGTTGCCCGTGACGAGCGCGGCGCTCGTCATGCCGACCGTGATCGCGAGCGGGAAGTTCCAGGGCGGCAGCACGGCGCCCGCGCCGAGCGGCTCGTAGAGGAGCGTGTCGCGCTCGCCGGGGAGCTGGGTCACGGGCTGGGGGGCCGCGTAGCGCAGCATCTCGCGCGCGTAGAACTCCAGGAAGTCGATGGCCTCGGCCGTGTCCGCGTCGGCCTCGGCCCAGCTCTTCCCCACTTCGAGCACCATCCAGGCCGAGAAGAGGTGGCGGCGCTCGCGCATCCGGCGCGCCGCCGCGAGCAGCAGCGCCACGCGCTCGTCCGCGGGCACGCGGCTCCAGCTCCGGAACGCGTCGGCGGCCGCCGCGATCGCCTGCGCCGCCTGCTCGCGGCTGGCGGACTGGAAGCGGCCGATCACCTCCGCGGGCCGTGCCGGATTGATCGAGGCGAAGGTCGTCTCCGCCTCGAGCCGCCGGCCGCCGATCATCAGAGGATGCTCGCGCCCGAGCTGGGAGCGCACCTCGGCCAGCGCCCGCTCGAAGGCCACCCGGCTCTCGGGTCGGCCGAAGTCGGTGTGCGGCGTGGGCGCGTATTCGGGCAGCGAGCGCGTCTCCACGGCGCGCGGGCCGCGGATCGTGGCGGTGGGGTTCATGGGCTCCTCCGGCGGAAGACGAGCGGCGCGG
>JAWOLC010000063.1:0-3222 GCA_033853925.1 Candidatus Eiseniibacteriota bacterium | reverse complement strand
GCCGTCGGCGAGACGCACCTCTACACGCTGCCGGGGACGGTGGAGATCGTGCCCGGGGTCACGCAGACGGTCGCGCTGTTCGGCCGCGCCGACGTGCAGGTCGAGCCGGAATACGTGCTGCGGCGCGCATCGTTCGTCTACCAGGCGCCGCAGCCGCAGCCCGAGCGGGACCTGCACCCGGAGATCAGCTACCTGGTGCGCCGGCCCGCCCATACGCCGTTCGGCGACACGCCGCTCCCGGCCGGCACGGTGCGCGTGCTCGTGCCCGACTCCGCGGGGCGGGTACAGCTCGTGGGCGAGGCCCCGATCCAGCACACCCCCGCCGCACGCGAGCTGCACCTGGCTACGGGGACGGCTTTCGACCTGACGGCGCAACGCACGCAGCTCACGTTCGAGATGCAGGGCCAGCGCGCGTCGGTCTCCTCGTATCGCGTGACGATCCAGAACGCGAAGTCGCAGGCGGCCACCGTGCAGGTGCTCGACGTCTTCCCGGGCCAGTGGGAGGTGCTCTCCAGCACGGTGACCCCGGAGCGCCTGAGCGCCTCCAGCGTGCGGTTCCCCGTGCCGGTGCCCGCTGGCGGCGAGGCGACCCTGGAGTACCGCGTGCGCGTCAAGTGGTGACGACGCTCGTCCACCTCTCCGACGTGCACTTCGGCGGGATGGCCGACATCGGCGCCGTCGAGGCGGTCGAGGAGCTGCTGCCCTCGCTGCGGCCGACCGCGGTCATCATCTCGGGGGATCTGTGCCAGCGCGCGCGGGCCGGCGAGTTCCAGCGGGGGCGGGCGTTCCTCCGCTCGCTCGCGAAGCTGGCGCCCGTGCACGTGGTCGCCGGCAACCACGACATCCAGTGGTGGCGCGAGCCCTTCGACGTCCCGCTCCTGGGCCGCGCACGCTTCGCCAAGTACACGCGCTACGTGGGGCCCGACCGCTCGCCGGCGCTGACGGTGGACGGCGCGGTGATCTGCGGCGCCGCCTCCGCCCACGGCCTGGCCCTGGGGTCGGTGACCTGGAACCCGCGCGACCTCACGGTGAAGGGTCACCTGCCGCGCGCGGAGCTCGCCCGTGCGGCGCGTGTGTTCTCCGCCTCCGGGAACGGCGCCGTGCGCGTGCTGGTCGTGCACCACAACGTGCTCAAGGGCAACATCTCGCGCCGCTGGGGCCTCGCGCGGCCGCGGGCGGCCCTCGAGGGGATCGTCTCGAGCGGCGCGGACGTGGTCTGCTGTGGGCATGATCACGAGGAGGGGATCGGCGCGATCGAGCTCAGCGGCCGCCGGGTCGTGGTCTCGACCGCCGGCACGCTGTCGGTCCGGGGCCGCGGCGGGCGGCCGCCGAGCTTCAACCTCGTTCGGACGACGCCCGAGGCGATTCGCGTGGAGATTCACCGCTACGATCCCGGGACGGCGAGCTTCAGCGTCGCAGAGGCCAGGGACTTTGGCCGCTAGCACGAGGTGGCTGCGCGACTGGTGGCTGGCGCCGCCACGCCCGCCGTCCAGGCCCGCCGCGCCGCGGCCGAGCCTCACGATGCCCGAGGAGGAGCTGCTGGCGCGGCGACTCCAGCTGCTGGGTCTCCGGGGCGCCGCGGCGCTGCGCCTGACCGACAACCGGAGCGTGATGGTGAGCCTCTCGCCACGCGGCGTCCTGAGCATCCACCGGGGCTACGCGAAGGCCCCGGATCGCGTGCTCAGGGCGGTGGTGCGCTTCCTGGCCCGCGGCTCGTCTCGCACCCGCCGCCGCGCGGCCGAGCGCGAGATCCTCGCCTTCCGGGCCGAGGATCACGCGTCCGGCCCGCCGGCACGGCGGCGCGTGTCCGACCGTCCTCGGCCGGGGGACCTCGAGAAGCTGGAGCGGCTGTCGCGCATGTTCCACGACTTCAACGCGCGGCACTTCGGCGGCCGGCTCCCGGCGCTCCCGCTCCGTCTCTCCGGCCGCATGCGCACGCGCCTCGGCCAGCTCTGCCTCCGGCACGAGACGGGTGAGCCCTACGAGATCACCCTGAGCCGCCGGCACGTGGAGCGGCACGGCTGGGACGAGGCCGCCCACACCCTCCTGCACGAGATGGTGCACCTGTGGCAGCACGCGAACGGCCAGCCCGTGGACCACGGCCCCCGCTTCCGCCGCAAGGCGGCGGAGCTGGGGCTCGTGCCCTCCGCGCGCCGCGACGTGGCTGCCGCTCGCGGCAGAGCCGCCCGCGTCGAGTGAACCCGCCACACCCGGAGCCCCATGGCGAGCTTCAGCGGCGTTGACTTCTACGACGTGGACTCTTCTCTCTCCGAGGAGGAGCGCGCGATCCGCGACACGGTGCGATCGTGGGTGGACGAGCAGCTCGAGCCCGTCATCAACCAGCACTACCTCGAGGGCCGCTTCCCCCTGCACCTCGTGCCCGAGATGGCGAGGCTGGGCCTGTTCGGCGCCAACCTGCCCGAGGAGTACGGCTGCGCCGGCCTCAACAACGTGGCCTACGGCCTGATCATGCAGGAGCTGGAACGGGGCGATTCCGGCGTCCGCTCCTTCGCCTCGGTGCAGGGCGCGCTCGTGATGTACCCGATCCACGCCTTCGGCTCGGACGAGCAGAAGAAGCAGTGGCTGCCGAAGATGGCCGCCGGCGAGGTCATCGGCTGCTTCGGCCTCACCGAGCCGGACTACGGCTCCAACCCCGGCGGGATGATCACGACGGCGAAGGAGACGGAGGACGGCTGGGTGCTGAACGGCACCAAGATGTGGATCACCAACGGCTCCACCGCGCAGGTCGCGATCGTGTGGGCGAAGAGCGGCAGGATCGAGGACCCCTCGAGCATCCGCGGCTTCATCGTGCCGACCGACGCGCCCGGTTTCAGCGCCAGGGACCAGAAGGGGAAGCTCTCGCTCCGCGCCTCCGACACGTCGGAGCTGGTGCTCCAGGACGTGAGGGTCGGGAAGAACGCACTGCTGCCGAAGTCCGGCGGGCTGCGGAGCCCGCTGTCCTGTCTCACGCAGGCCCGCTACGGCATCGCGTGGGGCGCGGTGGGCGCGGCGATGGGGTGCTACGACGAGGCCGTGCGCTACGCCAAGCAGCGCGTGATGTTCAGGAAACCCATCGCCTCCTTCCAGCTCCAGCAGCAGCGCCTGGCGGAGATGCTGACCGAGATCACGAAGGCCCAGCTCCTCGTGCTCCAGCTCGGCAGGCTCAAGGACCAGGGGAAGGCCACGCCTTCCCGGGTCTCCCTGGCCAAGCGCAACAACGTC
>JAWOLC010000062.1:0-3984 GCA_033853925.1 Candidatus Eiseniibacteriota bacterium | reverse complement strand
CGCGGCACGCGGCTCCGGCCGATCACGCACACGGCCGCCAAGCAGCTCGTGCCGGTGGCCAACAAGCCCGTCCTCTTCTATGGCCTCGAGGCCCTGCGCGACGCGGGCATCCGCCAGGTGGGGCTCGTGGTGAGCGACCCGCGGGAGATGCTTCAGCCGGATCCGCGCACCGGGGAGCGCACCACGGTCATGGTGAACAGCCAGGCGGAGATCCGCGCGGCCGTGGGCGACGGCTCGGCCTTCAGCCTGGAGGTCACCTACATCGAGCAGGAGGCGCCGCTGGGCCTCGCGCATGCGGTGAAGATCTCCACCGCCTTCCTGCACGACGAGCCCTTCGTCATGTACCTCGGCGACAACCTCATCAAGGACGGCATCCGGCCGTTCGTGGAGGAGTTCGAGCGCGAGCGCCCCGACGCCCAGATCCTCCTCGCCCACGTGAAGACTCCGTGGGAATTCGGCGTCGCCGAGCTGGAGGGCGACCGGGTGGTGCGGCTGGAGGAGAAGCCGAGGCAGCCCCGCTCGGACCTGGCCCTGGTGGGCGTCTACCTCTTCAGCGCCTGCGTCTTCGAGGCGGTGAACGCCATCCGCCCGAGCGGGCGGGGCGAGCTGGAGATCACCGACGCGATCCAGTACCTGATCGACAAGGGCCGCCGCGTGCGCTCGCACGTCATCAAGGGCTGGTGGAAGGACACGGGCAAGGTCGAGGACATGCTCGAGGGCAACCGGATGATGCTCCTCGGCATGCCCACCAGCATCCGCGGCCAGGTGGACAGCGCCTCGCGGATCGAGGGCGGCGTGGTCATCGGCCCGGGCGCGGTCGTCGAGCGCTCGCACCTGCGCGGCCCGCTGGTCATCGGCGCCAACGCGCGGATCGCCGACTGCTACGTCGGCCCCTTCACCTCGATCGCCGAGGGCGTCGTGCTGTCGCGCTGCGAGATCGAGCACTCCATCGTGCTCGAGCGCAGCCGCATCGAGGACATCCCGGGCCGGATCGAGTCCAGCCTGATCGGCAAGGACGTGGTGGTGTGCGGCAAGGAGTCGCGCCCGCGCGCCCACCGGCTCATGCTCGGCGACTCGAGTCGGCTGGAGCTGTCGTGAAGCTGGTGGTGACGGGGGCGGCGGGGATGCTGGCGCGCGCCCTGGTGCCGGCCCTGGTGGCGGCGGGTCACGAGGTGCTGGCGCCCGGGGAGGCGGAGTTCGACGTCACCCGCCCGGCGGCCGAGCTGGCCCGCGCGCTCGAGGCGTGCAAGGCGGAGTGGGTCGTCCATCTGGCCGCCTTCACGCGCGTCGACGAGTGCGAGAGCCGGCCGGAGAAGGCCTTCGCGGTCAACGCCGTGGGCTCGCTGAACGTGGCGCTCGCCGCGCGCCGGGTCGGCGCCGGCGTGCTGGCGCTCTCGACGGACTACGTGTTCGACGGGCGCGGCGCGCGGCCCTACCGGGAGGACGACCCGGCCGGGCCGCTCTCGGCGTACGGCTGGTCGAAGTGGCTGGGCGAGGAGGCGGTGCGGGCCGTCTCGCCCCGGCACCTCGTCGTGCGCACGGCCTGGCTGTACGGCGCGGGCGGGGCCAACTTCGTGGACGCGATCCTGGCCAAGGCCCGGGCGGGCGAGCCCCTGCGCGTGGTGGACGACCAGCGCGGCGCTCCGACCTGGACGCGCGACCTGGCGGAGGGCCTGGCGCGCCTGCTCGCCAGCGGCCGCACCGGCATCTTCCACTGCACGGCCTCGGGCGAATGCACCTGGCACGACCTCGCCGCGCACGTGCTGGCGCGCGCCGGCCTGAGCGTGCCCCTGGCGCGCGCCGACAGCGCCTCGCTCGGCCGGGCGGCCCGGCGGCCGGCGTACTCGGTGCTGGACCTGAGCCGCTTCGAGTCCGCCACCGGCTGGCGCATGCCGCCGTGGCGGGAGGCGGTGGATCGGTATCTCGGCGAACGGGACGGTGGCCCCGGGAGGGTGCACGGATGAAGGCGGTGAAGAGACGCAGGACGGTGCCGGAGACCGGCTGGATCGAGCGCGAGGCTCGTTCCCTCCTCCGCGAGTCGGGCCGCTCCCTGGCCCGGCTGGAACGCCACGCGGGCCGCGTGGTCGCGGAGGCGGCCGAGGCTCTCGTGGCCTCGCTGGAGTCGGGCGGGTCGGTGTACTTCTGCGGCAACGGCGGCAGCGCGGCGGATGCCCAGCATCTGGCGGCCGAGCTGGCCGGCCGGTATCTGCAGGATCGCCCGGCGGTGGCCGCGGTGGCGCTCACCACGAACAGCTCGGCGCTGACGGCGGTGGGGAACGACTTCGGCTTCGAGCGGATCTTCGCCCGCCAGCTCGAGGGGCTCGGGGTCGCGGGCGACGTGCTGGTGGCCATCAGCACGAGCGGCAAGTCGCCGAACGTGCTGGCGGCGATCGCGGCCGCGCACGGGCAGGGCATGATCGTCATCGGCATGACCGGCCTCGGGGGGCGGCGCTTCGCTTCCCGCTGCGACATCGCGCTCGTCACCCCGAGCCTCTCCACGCCGCGCATCCAGGAAGGCCACATCGCCATGGGCCACGCCCTGTGCGAGCTGGTCGAGCGCGCGATGTTCCCCGCGCCCCCGCGAAAGGGCAGTCGCCGGTGATCGGCCTCCTGCTCCAGGAGCTGCGCCCGCGGCAGTGGACCAAGAACCTGCTGCTCTTCGCGGGCGTCATCTTCTCGCAGCAGGCCGACCGCCCCGACCTGCTCCTCCGGGCGGCCGTGGGCTTCATCGCCTTCTCGCTCCTGGCCGGGCTCGTCTACCTGCTCAACGATCTGAAGGACCTCGGGCTGGATCGCCTCCACCCCAGGAAGCGCGGGCGGCCGCTCGCGTCGGGCCGACTGTCGGCCGCGGCGGCCTGGGGGGAAGCGGCGGTGCTGGTCGTCGCCGTGGCGCTGCTGGCGACCTGGCTGGGCGCGCCGTTCGCGATCGTCGCGGCGGCGTACCTGGTGATGAACCTGGCCTACGACCTGGCGCTACGGGATCACGTGCTGCTCGATGTGTTCGTGATCGCGCTGGGCTTCGTGCTGCGAGCCATCGCCGGGGTCGAGCTGTTGCGCCCGGTCTCGCCCGACACGGCGCTGTCGCCGTGGCTGCTGGTCTGCACCTTCTTCGGGGCTCTCTTCCTGGCCCTGGCCAAGCGGCGGCGGGAGCTGGCGAACGCGGGCGAGGACGCGGGAGCGCGACGCCCGGTGCTGCGCCTCTACACGCCGCCCCTGCTCGAGGGGCTCGTGCTCGTCTCGGCGGCGGCCAGCATCATGGGTTACGCGCTCTACACGATCTGGCCCGCCACGGTCGCCAAGTTCCACACCGAGGCCCTGCTCTACACGGTGCCGTTCGTGACCTACGGCATCTTCCGTTACCTCTATCTGGTGCGGGCCTCGGAGAGCACCGAGGATCCGTCGCAGGTTCTGCTGGCGGACCGGCCGCTCCAGGCCTGCGTGCTCCTCTACCTGGCGGTCGTGATCCTCATCCTCTACGCGCGAGGATGAGCCCGCCGCGCCGCGTCCGCATCGAGGCCCGCGCCAAGCTCAACCTCGGCCTGGCGATCGGGCCGCGGCGCCCCGACGGCGATCACGAGCTGGCGACGATCTTCCAGTCCATCACCCTGGCGGACACGCTCGTGGCCGAGCGCCGCGCCCGGGGCTTTCGCCTCGAGGTGCGGCATGCGTCCGCCGCCGCGCGGGGGGCCCCGGCCGCGACCGCGCGGGCGGCGGTTCCCGCGGGAGGCGCGAACCTGGCTCTGCGGGCGGCCCGGCTCGCGTTCCGCCAGGCCCGGCTCGGCGGCGGCGTCCGCCTGCGGCTCATCAAACGCATCCCGGCTCGAGCGGGGCTGGGTGGGGGCAGCGCGGACGCGGCAGCGGCACTGCTCGCCGTCTTCCTGCTGCACGGGGTTCGCGTACCTCGGGCCGACCGGCTGGCGTTGGGGGCGCAGCTCGGAGCGGACGTCCCCTTCGCCCTCCTGGGCGGCGCGGCGCTGGGCCTGG
>JAWOLC010000061.1:0-10855 GCA_033853925.1 Candidatus Eiseniibacteriota bacterium | reverse complement strand
GAGGGCGCGGACCACGACGAGGAGAAGTTTCAGCAGGGTCTGCGGCGGTTGATCGCGGCTCTGAGGAAGTGAGGGGACGGTGGACGAATCGATCAGCAAGCCGCTTAAGAACGGGGAGGAGTTGTTGCGCCGCTATGCGGCGGGCGAGCGGGCGCCCTACGCCGGCGCTCTCGACGTGCCGGCTCCGGAGTTCCAGCGCGCCGTGTGGGAGCGCCTGCGCGCCGTGCCCTTCGGCGCCACCACGACGTACGGGGAGCTGGCCGCCGCCCTGGGCATGCCGGGCGAGGCCCGCGCCGTGGGCGCGGCCGTCGCCGCCAACCCCGTGTGCGTGCTGGTGCCCTGCCATCGCGTGGTGGGCGCGGACGGCTCGCTCAAGGGCTTCGCCTGGGGACTGGCTCTCAAGCGCCGCCTGCTCGCGCACGAGGGCGGCGCGGCGCTGCCCCTGTTCGCGGGCGCCGAGAGCCCTTCCGCGACCCGCTCCGGCTGAGCGGCGTCGTTCCGCTCAGGCCCTCGACTTCTTCAGGTCCGTCCAGAAGGACTTGTGGAGGAAGCTCCTCTCGTCCAGCTCGCACAGCCGGCGGAACATGGGCTTCGTGACCGTGAAGGCGAGCGTGTCCGCGGGCAGGTGCTTGCGCATCGCCGAGTCCGTGGCGCCGATGACGGCGCGCGGCGCGCTCAGGTCCGCGAAGGCGGGCAGGAGCTGCGAGCAGCCGGAGCCGAAGGGCGCCTCGACCGGCGACGGGTCGTGGGGGCCGTTGTCGTAGTGGGCGCCGACGATCAGGGCCGAGAGCTGGTCGGGATTCACGAAGAACGTGACCGTGAGGAGGTGCTCGTCCTGCTCGGGCCGGAGCGGGCCGAGGAGCAGGTTGCCGTGCCGCGGGGCGTACCGGCGCCGGTCGTCCACCCAGCGGCCCATGATCTCGCGCGAGCGCTTCAGCCCCTCCTCGTCGAGGAGGAAGCGGATCATCTCCTCGCGCGACCGGGCCTCGACCCCGAGGAGGCACGAGCCCGCGCCGCTGCAGCCGTGATTCTCCCTCGTGAGGTGGAGCGTGCGCCCTCTCTGCCACTCGGGGAAGAAGGCGAACAGGCAGGTGCGCTGGCCGGGGGCCGGGCGCACCAGGGGCTCGAATCGCGAGGGGTCGGGGGCGTCGTAGAAGCCGAGGAGCCGGGTCTCGAGGCCGAGGGCGGCGAGGAGATGAGCGGGATCGGCGGGCATGGCAGTCTCCTTTCGAGCGGGCCGGGACGGGCGCGCGCGGACCGGCGCGGCGGGTCTCGAGGGAGACGCTACGAGGTCGTGCCCGATCGCGCAACGGCCGGCGGGCCGCCGCTCGCTCGTGGCCTCTCGCGCCGGTCAAGTTCCGCGCCCGGTTGCCGATAACCTGGAGGATGGCCCCTCGGCTACGGAAGATCGCCTCGCTCTTCCCCCCACGGAGGACGATGCCCGACCCCGCCAGGCTCGACCTCACCGGCTCGGAGCGGCGGCAGCGCTGGCAGTGGCGGCTCGCCTCCGTGCTGCTCGTGAGCCTCTCCCTCACCGTCGTCCTGCTCGCGACCTCGCGCCCGGAGGGAGCCCCGGGCCCGTCCCTGCCGGCGGGGCAGTCGGGGGGCGTCCTCGTGGGCCTGGTCGGCCTCGTCGTCCTCTTCCTGCTCTACGTGAACTGGCAGCACGACCAGCTCCTCGCCAAGGAGGCGGAGCTGAGGCGGAGCGGGGCGCGCGAGGACGTGCTCCGCGAGCGGCTGAGCGAGATCTCCTCCCTGCTCGAGGTGAGCGGCGCGCTCGCCCAGAAGCTCGACCTGAAGGTGATGCTCTCGCTGGCGGCGAGCCGGGTGCTTCCCTGCCTCGAAGCCGACCACTCCGCCGTGCATCTCTTCAATCCCCACACGGGCGAGCTGGACGAGGTGGCCTCGTTCGGCAAGCGCGCGGGGCTCGCGAAGGCGGGCGCCCTGCGCCCGGGCCAGGGCGTGCTCGGCCTCGTGTACGCGAACCGCGAAGCCATGGCCGTCGAGTCGGAGGAGATGCGCACGCGGCTGGCCGACGAGCTGGGCCTGGCGGGTGCGCCCCGCGCCGCCCTGTGCGTGCCGATCCGCTTCAAGAACGCCGACCTGGGCGTGCTGAGCGTCGCCCGCATGGAGGCGCCCGAGCCCTTCGCCGCCGTGCACGCCCGGGCCCTGCAGGCGCTGGCCGAGCAGTGCGGCGCGGCCATCGTCAAGGACTTCCACTATCAGCGAGCCGCGCGGCGGGGACGGACGGCCGCCTGAGGCGCGGGGCCGGCCTCGCGCACCGGCCCGCCGCGTCGCCGCGCTTGTCTTCGGCCGCGCCGCCCCCTAGAATGCGTTCCGACCGGCAGTGCCTTTAATGCCGCCCCGCGAGGTGGCTAAGGAGGTTCCGATGACCCAGCTCGACCGCAGCCCTACGCCCCCGGGCGTCGGGGCTTTTTCGTGCCCCGAGGGATCCGCGGGCCGCGCCGCCGCCGCGGCCATCCACCACGATCCGCGCCATCTCCTGGGCCTCGAAGGCATGGGCCGCGAGGAGATCCTCGGCCTGCTGGACGCGGCCGAGGGCTTCCGCCTCCGCCTGCGCGCGGGCGGCATGCCCTTCGCCGACCTCCAGGGCGTCACCATCCTGCTCGCCTTCTTCGAGGACTCGACCCGCACGCGCGTCTCCTTCGAGCTGGCGGGGCGGCACCTGGGCGCGGCGGTGACCACGCTCACCGCGGCGGGCTCGTCGGTGAGCAAGGGGGAGTCGCTCTTCGACACGGTGCAGAACGTGGCGGCCATGGGCGTGGACCTGGTGGTCGTGCGCCACCCGGCCTCGGGAGCGCCCCACTTCCTCGCCCGCCACCTGGGCGTGGGCATCCTGAACGCCGGCGACGGGCGTCACGAGCACCCGACGCAGGGGCTGCTGGACCTGCTCACCCTGCGCGACGTGTGGGGAGGCCGCTTCGAGGGTCGGCGGCTGGCGGTGGTCGGGGACGTGGCCCATTCGCGGGTGGCGCGCAGCGCCATCTTCGGCCTGCGCACGCTGGGCGCGCGCGTCGTGGTGGCCGGCCCGGCGACGCTGCTCCCGGCCGAGGTGGAGCGCCTGGGCTGCACGGTGGCGCCCACGGTGGAGGCGGCCCTCGAGGGCGCGGACGCCGCGATGGCGCTGCGCCTCCAGCGCGAGCGCATGGAGGGCGGGCTGCTGCCCTCGCTCGGCGAGTTCTCGCGGGTCTGGGGCCTCACCTCCGAGCGCGTGCGCCTCCTCAACCGGGAGGCGGTCGTGCTGCACCCGGGACCGATGAATCGCGGCGTCGAGGTGGCGCCCGAGGTGGCCGACGGCGAGCGCTCCGTGATCCTGGATCAGGTGGAGAACGGAGTGGCCCTGCGCTGCGCGGCCCTCGTCCGCTGCGCCGCCGCCCTGCGCGCGCAGGGGCCGCTGGCCCATCGGGAGCGCTGCGGCCTCGGTCCGGGCGGCGCGGAGGCTCGGTGAGGCCCGTCACGCTCATCCGCAACGCGCGCCACTGGCGCACGGGCGCGCGCGTCGACCTCGGTTTCCGCGAGGGGCGGGTCGTCGCCGATCCCGGCACGCGCGAAGCCGGCGCCGTGATCGAGGCCGACGGGCTGTGCCTCGCGCCCGGGCTCGTGGACCTGCACGTGCATCTGCGCGAGCCGGGGCAGGCGGTCAAGGAGACGATCGCCACGGGCACGCGCGCCGCGGCGGCCGGCGGCTTCACCGCCGTCTGCTGCATGCCCAACACGATCCCCGTGCTGGACGAAGCCGTGCAGGTGGAGTGGGTGCGCGAGCGGGCCAGCGCCGTGGGCTCCTGCCGGGTGCACCCGATCGGGGCCGTGACCGTCGGGCAGGACGGCGAGCAGCTCGCGCCCTTCATGGCCCTGAAGAGCGCCGGAGCCGTGGCCCTCTCGGACGACGGCCGGCCCATCGCCCGGGCGGCGACGATGCGCCGCGCCCTGGAGTACGCGCGGCACGCGGGCCTGCCGATCGTCTGCCACGAGGAGGACCCTTCCCTGCGGGGCGAGGGTCAGATGAACGAGGGCTTCACCGCGACGCGGCTCGGCCTGCGCGGCATCCCCAACGCCGCCGAGAGCGTGATGGTGCGGCGCGACGTGGAGCTGGCGGCCCTCACCGACGGGCGCGTGCATCTCGCGCACCTCTCCACCGCGGAGTCCCTGGAGGCGCTGCGCGACGCCAAGCGCCGGGGCCTGCGCGTGACGGGGGAGACCTGCCCGCACTACTGGACGCTGACCGACGAGGCCGTGGACGGCTACGACACGAGCGCGAAGGTGAACCCACCGCTGCGCTCGGAGCGGGATCGCGAGGCGGTGATCCGGGCGATCGCCGACGGCACGCTCGACTGCCTGGCCACGGACCACGCCCCGCACACGGCCGACGAGAAGCGCCGGCCCTTCGACGAGGCGCCCTTCGGGCTCGTGGGGCTCGAGACCGCGCTGGCCCTCACCCTCACCTTCCTGGTCCGGCCCGGCCACCTCGACCTGGCGCGCGCTCTGGCGCTGTGGACGGACGAGCCGCGGCGCGTGTTCGGGCTGAAGCCCGTGCGCCTCGAGCCCGGCGACCCCGCCGATCTCGTCCTCATCGACCCCGAGGCGGAATGGACCGTCGAGCCCGAGCGCTTCCACTCGAAGGGCCGCAACACCCCCTTCGCGGGCTGGCGGCTCAGGGGGCGGGCGCTGGCCACGATCTGCGGCGGACGGCTCACGCACGTGGACCCCGCGGTGCGCGTCTCCCGGGCCCGCGGCACCGCCGTGGCGGCGGATGCCTGAGGCGGCGCGCGCTTCCCGGGTGAGGCGGCCCGCCGTCCCGTCCGCTCGGAATCCTCGTGGCCCGGGCGCCGTCTGGCGCTCGAGCCCGGCGCGCGCCTCGTCAGGCTCGCGAGGAGCGTGCTACCCTCGGTGGGGACCGTGCGGGAGGAACCACGCGGGCCCTGCGGGGTTCGAGAAGGGCGAAGGAGCGAAGAAGCGATGCGGGTTCGGGAACAGGGGCAGAGACGCGGGATGGAGCCGCGGGTGAGGCCATGAGGCTCGGGTCCCGGCAGCGTTGGGCGCTGGCGCTTCTCGCCGCGGCGCTGCTCAGCACGTCGTGCGCCTACTTCAACACGCTCTACCTGGCGAAGAAGTACTACTTCAAGGGCACGGCTGGCCTGCCCTACACGGTGGACAAGCCGGACCCGGTGCTGGCGCAGAACTTCCCCAAGGCCGTGGACTACTCGAAGAAGGTCCTGGCCAACTACCCCAAGTCGAAGTGGGTGGCCTACGCGTACCTCCTGTGGGCCCGCGCCCTGCTCGGACGCGAGGATCCGCGCGAGACCGTGAACATGCTCCAGGACTTCGACATCCGCTTCCCCAACAACAAGCTCAGGGCCGAGGCCCTCTTCTACCTGGGCGTGGGGTACCGGCAATCGCACCGCTATACCGAGGCCGAAGCCGCGCTGGACCAGTACCTGGCGCTCCAGCCCAAGGGCGACCTGGCGCCCTATGCCTGGCTCGAGCGCTCGCGCGCGCTCAGCTCGCTCGACCGTGACTCGGCCGCGGCCTACTGCGCCGGGCAGGTGCTCGACCGGTTCCCCAAGAGCCGGCTGGGGCCGCAGGCCCGGGCCGCCCGGGCCCAGGCCCTTCTGGACGCGGGCGAGTACGCCGAGGCGCGGGGGGACTATCACAACCTGGGCCTGATGTCCCGGACCGACGAGGAGCGGCTGGGCTACCTCCTCCGCGAGGCGGACTGCCTCGAGGCGGGGCACGAGTACGACGCGGAGCTGAGCATGCTCAAGGACGCGATCGGCCACGAGCAGCCGCCCACCCAGTCGGACACGAGCCGCGCCATGTTGCAGTACCGGGCCGTGGAGGGCTGGGACCGCTACGGGCGGATCCTGATGCGCATCGGCACCGTGCACATGCTGGCCGGGCGCCAGAAGGACGCGCTCGACGCCTTCCAGGAGATCGTGCGCTTGTACCCGAAGTCGGCGCTCAGCGCGGAGGCGCGGTACCGGATCGGCTACACGTTCGAGGTCGCGGGCGACGACTTCGCGCGGGCCCGCAGCGAGTACGCGCGCGTGAAGGACGAGGTGCCGGGTTCGGCCTTCGCCGCGCAGGCACAGAGCCGGGTCGCGAACCTGGACCGCGTCGTGCAGTTCCGCAGCGCCGGAGGAGACACCACGCAGAAGCGCGCCGAGGCGGGGTTCCTCCTGGGCGAGCTGTATCTCTTCCAGCTCGGCAAGCCGGACCGCGCGCTCGAGGAGTACGGGAAGGTGGCGGCGCAATTCCCGGGCACTCCCTGGGCGGCCAAGGCCCTGAACGCGCAGGCCTGGGTGCTGAGCCGCAAGCTGGACCGGAAGGCGGCGGCGGACTCCCTCTTCTGGATCGTGGTCCGGCAGTATCCCGCCACCGAGGCTCAGCTCGCCGCCCGGGACTATCTCGAGGAGGAAGGCATCACCGTGCCCGACACGCTGATCGAGCCGCCGAAGGAGCCCCTGGTGGCGTCCTCGCTCGCCGATACGACGCGGCTCACCGCGCCGCCCGCGGGCTCCATGCCGCTCGGGAGGTCGGGGGCCGCCGACAGCGTGGCCCGCGGCCTGGGACGCCCGGGCTCGCGGCGCGCCCTGCTCGACGGTGGCGGCCCGCGGCCGGCGTGGGATCCGCGCTATGCGGGCGGCTCGAGTGGCGCCCCGAGCGTGGCGGGCGACAGCCCGTACACGTCGTCGGGGGGCGAAGGCGCGAGCGCCGACACGACCCACGCTCCGGCCGGCGCGGGGCGCACCGGCGCCACGCCGCGAGCCACCGTCCCGCGCGACACCGTGGCCACCCCGAAGCCCCCGCTCGCTCCCACGCCCATGCCGTCCGACCTTCCGACGCCGCCCGCGACCGGTTCGAGTCCAGGGCCCGCGCCGCGGGCGGACAGCACGCGCATCGAGCGGTGAGCGTCGCCGCGCCCGCCTGGAGGCAGACGGCCGGCCGCGTGCTGGCCCAAGCCGATGCGGGCGCTGGCCATCGCTGGCTGGACCTCGAGGTCGACCCGGCTTTCGCCACCCCGCGCCCCGGGCAGTTCGTGCAGCTTCTGCTGCCGGCGGACGCGAGCCCCGTGCTGCTGCCGCGCCCCATGAGCGTGGCCAGCGTGGCGCGCCCGCGCGGGGCGCAGCGGCTGGGGTTCCTCTACGCGCCCGTGGGCGCCGGCACGCGCGCGCTCGCCGCGCTGGAGGCGGGCGCCATGGTCGAGGTGCTCGGGCCCCTCGGGCGGGGCTTTCCCCTCGAGACGCCGGGCACGCCGCTGCTCGTCGCCGGCGGTCGGGGCGTGGCGCCGCTCCTCTTCGCCGCGCAGGAGCTGGCGAGGGGTGGTCGGGCGGCGGGCGGCCGGCGTCCCGTCGTGCTCTTCGGGGCGCGGAGCCGGGCGCTGCTCGTGGGGCTCCCGGACGTGCGCCGCCGGGTCGCGGCTCTCGGCGCGGTCCTGCATCTCTGCACGGACGACGGCAGCGCGGGACGGCGCGGCCACGTCGTCGGGCTGCTCGAGCGCGTGGCCGCCGGGCTCGCGGGGCCGCTCGTCGTGCACGCCTGCGGGCCGCACGCCATGCTCGCGGCGGTGGCCCGCTGGGCGCTCGCCCGCGAGGTGCCCGCGTTCATGGCCATGGAGGCGATCATGGCCTGCGGCACCGGCGTCTGCCGCGGCTGTCCGCTCCCGCGCAGCGCCGGGGCGCGCGCGGCCTTCGACCCGGTGCGCACGCCGGCGCTGCACGGCAACCGGGAGTGGGCCATGTGCTGCACCGAGGGGCCGGTGTTCGCGGCCGGCGACCTGGACTGGGAGCGGATCCAGTGAGTGGGCGCGCCGCGGCTCGGGAGGGGGCGCGCGCGCCGCGCCCGCGCCGGTCCGCCACCGCGCGCCGCTCCGCGGCAGGCGCGCCGCGCGTGGACCTGGCGGTTCGCCTCGGTCCGCTCGCGCTCCGCAACCCCGTGCTCACGGCCTCGGGGACCTTCGGCTACGGCGACGAGTACGCCCACGTCGTGGACGTGAAGAGGGTGGGCGCCGTGGTCACGAAGACGGTGACGCTGGCGCCGCGGGCCGGGAACCCTCCGGCGCGCATCGCCGAGACCGCGGGTGGCATGCTGAACTCGATCGGGCTCGAAAACGTGGGCCTCGAGCGCTTTCGGCGGGAGAAGCTGCCGCGCTTGCGGGCGCTGGGCGTCACCGTCGTGGCCTCGATCGGCGGCGAGACCCCGCGCGACCTCGAGCGCCTGCTCGGCGCCCTGGCGGCGGAGCCGGCGATCGCCGCCTTCGAGATCAACTTCTCCTGCCCCAACGTGGCCCGCGGCGGCGCCCGCTACTGGGCCGTGGCCGGCCGCCTCGAGCGCACGCTGGCCCGGCTGCGGCCGCTCACGGCCAAGGCCCTGATCGCCAAGCTGTCCCCGGACGTGACCTCGGTGGGCGACCTGGCCAGGGCCTGCGAGCGGGGCGGCGCCGACGCCGTCACCGCGGTGAACACGTTCGTGGGGATGGCCGTGAGCCTGGACGACATGCGCTCGCGGCTGGGGCGCGCCACGGGCGGCCTCTCGGGCCCGGCCATCAAGCCTCTGGCCCTGGCCCGCTGCCACGAGGCGGCCAGCGCCGTGCGGATCCCGGTGATCGGCTCGGGGGGCATCATGGACGCGCGCGACGCGCTGGAGTTCCTGGCCGTGGGCGCGAGCGCCGTGCAGATCGGCACCGCCAACTTCCTGCATCCGGACGCCTCCCTGCGCGTGGTCGACGGCCTGCGCGCGTTTCTCGCCGCCCGCGGCCTCGGGAGCCTCGACGAGTGGCGGGGCTCGCTCCGCCCCGAGGCGCTGGCCGAGGCGCCGCGACAAGGGAGCCGGTGATGAGCGAGCTGGCGATCGCCTTCGACGTGGGGTCGCTGGACGAGGCCCTGGCTCTGGACCGGCGTCTCGGGTCGGGGCCCGAGCTGGCGAAGGTGGGGCTCCAGCTCTTCGCCGCCTCGGGGCCAGCCGCCGTGCGGGCGCTCGCGGACCGCGGCCGGCGCGTCTTCCTGGATCTCAAGCTGCACGACATCCCGCACACCGTGCGCGGCGCGGCGGCGGCGGCAGCCGCGTTGGGCGCCGACCTGCTCACGGTGCACGCCGCCGGAGGGGAGGAGATGGTGCGGGCCGCGGTCGAGGGCGCGGCCGGGACGGCGACGCGCATCGTCGGCGTGACCCTGCTCACGAGCCTGGACCCGCGGGCCCTGCCCCCCGGCTTCGCCCGCCCGCTCGACCTCGAGGCGACGCAGGCCGCGCTGCTCGAGTTGGTCGAGCGGGCCGGCGCGCAGGGGATCGTGTGCTCGGCCGCCGACCTGCCCGGGCTTCGCCGGCTGCGCCCCGGCCGGCCCTTCTTCGCCGTGACGCCGGGCATCCGCCCGGCCGGAGCGGACCGGCACGACCAGAAGCGGGTCGTGACGATCGCCGAGGCCGTTCGCGCCGGCTCGAGCCTGCTGGTGCTGGGGCGAGCGATCACGGCGGCGCCCGATCCGCGCGCGGCGCTCGAGGCCGCCCGGAGCGAGCGGGACGGGGCGCTGCGGGAGGCGCGGTGGGGTCCACCCGCCGGGACCTGACCCGATGCCGCGCCCGCCGCTCGCGGGAAGCGGGGCGCTCTCTTCGGCGTCCGACCGGACGGGCTTGACTTCGCCTGTGCCCTGGCGTAGCGGTTGACCCCGGTCCTCCATGAACCCATTGCCGCGCGCGCAGTCCGGCCGCCTCCGGCGGTTCCGCTCGTTCCCCGCCGGGATGCCGATCCCGTCGGGGCCGGGGCGGCTCCCTCACCGCCCTAGCCTGTCCCTCGTGCCCGGGGTCCGCCACCAGGGCGGGCGTGATCGGGAATGAATTCCGACGCACGGCGTAGTCCCGATTTGGAGTCGGACCGCGAGGCGAGCTTGGTGCGGGCAGCGCAGGCCGGGGATCAGGTCGCCTTCGCCGAGATCGTGCGAAGCTACCAGCGGGTGGTGTACCGGGCCGCGTACGCGCTCACGCGCAACGCCAGCGATGCCGACGACATCGCCCAGGAGACGTTCGTGCGGGCGTATCGAGCGATCGGGCGCTTCCGTGCGGGCGAGCCCCTGCGTCCCTGGCTCTCGCGCATCACCGTGAACCTGGCCTACTCGCTCTTCCGCCGCCGGCGTCGCCGCCCCGAGACTCCGCTCGAGCCCCTGATCGAGTCGGGAAGGCAATGGGCGGCGGGAGACGATCCCGCGGAGGAGGCGGCAAAGGCCGAGCGGCACGCCCGCCTGGCCCAGGAATACGAGCGGCTGTCGCCCGAGCATCGGGCGGTGCTGGCGCTGCGCGTGGTGGAGGACATGTCGTACGACGAGATCGCCCATGCCCTGGGCGTGCCGGTGGGGACGGTGATGTCCCGCCTGTCGCGGGCGCGGGCCGAGCTGCGCGCCCGCCTGCGGTCGCGGAGCGGAGAAGAGCCATGAGCCATCTGAGCGACGAGCAACTGAGCGCCCTCGCGGACCGCGCGCTCGACGCGCGCGCCCGCGACGCGGCCGAGCGGCATCTGCAAGGCTGCGCGGCGTGCCGCGACTCGCTGGCCCGCCTCGCCTCCCAGGATCGCGAGCTGCGCGCGGCGCTGGAGCACGACCCGGGCGAGGACTACTTCGCCACCTTCGCCGCGCGGGTCGGCGGGCGGATTCGCGCGGCCGGCTTCGAAGGCGCGCAGGCCAAGGCCCTGGGCGAGGGGCGCGGCCTGGCGGGCTGGTTCCGCTCGCCGCGGAAGCTCGCGCTCCTCGGCGCCGCGGCGGCGGTGATCGCCGGCGCGGGCATCGTGATGGTGGCCACGCGCGAGGCGCGCATGCCGGCGCTGCGCTCGCCGGAGCTGGAGGGCCGCGCC
>JAWOLC010000060.1:0-39570 GCA_033853925.1 Candidatus Eiseniibacteriota bacterium | reverse complement strand
GCCGGCGGCGGGCCGCCGGCCGGCATGACCAGCGTCTGCTCGGCATCCGGAATCGGCGGCGCCTCGGCCGCCGGCTCGGCTGCGGGAGGCGCCGTGGCCGCCGTGCGCTCGCGCTCGAGCTTGCGTACGTGCTCGCTCGCCACCTTGTTCTTCGGATCCAGGTGCAGCACGCGCCGGAATTCCAGCAACGCGTCGTCGATCTTGCCGAGCCCCATCTTCTCGAAGTAGATGCCCTGGTCGAGATGGCGCTGGAGCCGCTTGCGCCTCAGCGTCTCGCCCATCTCCTTCGGGTTGACGGCGTACTCGCGCAGGAAATCCCGCCAGCGCACGAGCCCGATCAGCTCGAGCAGCGTCTCCAGATCGCGGCGCACCGCGCCCATGTCCTGGTAGCGGCGGGCGGGATCCTTCTGCAGCATGCGCTGGACGATGGCCACGGCGTCCTGGGGCACGAGCGGGTTCAGGGTGTCGAGGGTGGGCGGCTCGATGGTCAGGATCGCGCGCAGGACCGTCGAGTAGGAGTCGCCGGGGAACGGCCGCGCTCCGCCCAGCAGCTCGTAGCCCACGACGCCGGCCGAGAAGATGTCGCTGCGCGCGTCCACCGTGGACTCGCCGGCCGCCTGCTCGGGCGACATGTAGGCGGGCGTGCCCAGCACCGAACCCGCCACCGTCACGAGCGTGGCCTCGTCGCCACGCCGCGCCAGGCCGAAGTCCATGATCTTCACCGCCCCGTCGGGGGTGAGCATGATGTTCGCCGGCTTGATGTCGCGGTGGATGATGCGGTGCTGATGGGCGTGCTCGAGGCCGCAGGCCAGGTCCCGCAGGACGAGGAGCGCGACCTCGACCGGGGGCGTGCCCCAGGCCTCCTGCCACTTCTTGAGGTCCATGCCCTCCACGAATTCCATGGCGATGTAGAAGACATCGTCGTCCCGGCCGCAGTCGATGACCTGGACGATGTTCTCGTGGCGGAGCATGGCGGCCGCGCGCGCCTCGCGCTCGAAGCGGGCGACCAGCTTCTCGTCCTCGGCCAGGTGCGGGTAGAGGATCTTGAGGACCACCTTGCGATCGAGCGACTTCTGGACGCCGAGGTACACCGAGGCCATCGCCCCGCTGCCGATCTTCTCGTGCAGCTCGAATCCGCCGACATCCCGCTTCGCGCTCATGGAGTCTCCCGCGGCTCGACCGCCAGCGTCGTCGCCGCGTGGCGAGTCTTGGATGCATTCGTCTTGCGCACCGCCAGCCAGCCGATGGTCGCCAGGACGGCGAGCAGGCCGACGAGCGCCAGGATGAGAAGCAAGAGGGTGGTCTGCGTGGAGGACGCCCGGCCGCGCGCAGCGGCGCTCGCGGGGCGGCGCTGCGGCTCCTCGAGCCGCGCCAGCAGCACGGTGATGTTGTCCGGGCCGCCGCGCTCGCGCGCCAGGGCGATCAGCTCGCGGCAGGCGCGGTCGAGGTCCGCGCCCGAGCCCTTCTCGGCCAGCTCCTCGTCGCTCACCACGCCGTGCAGCCCGTCGCTGCTGAGGAGGAGCGTGTCGCCGCTGCGCAGCGCGTAGGGGAACGGCTCGACGTCCACCTCCACCTCGGGGGCCACGCCCACGCTGCGCGTGACCACGTTGCGGCGCGGATCGCTGCGCGCCTCCTCGGGCGTGAGCTGGTTGTCGCGCACGAGCTGGGCCACCAGCGAATGGTCGCGCGTGAGCTGCTCGATGCCTCCGGCGCGCAGCAGGTAGGCGCGGCTGTCCCCGACGTGGCCGAACCAGGCCTCGTGGCCGCGAACCGCCACGGCCGTGCAGGTCGTGCCCATCCCCTGCCGGTCGGGGTGGGCGGCGCTCTCGCCGTTCACGACCCGGTTCGCCTCTTCGACGGCGCGCTTGAGGACGGCCGGCGGGTCCTCGCCCTCGGCCGAGCGGTACACGCCGAGGACGGTCTCGACGGCCAGGCGGCTCGCCACCTCCCCGGCCCGCGACCCGCCCATGCCGTCGGCCACGACCAGGAGCGCGCCCTGGCTCGCGCGTCGGGCCTCGTCGTCGGGGACCCAGAATCCGTGGCTGTCCTCGTTCTGGGATCGCTTCAGCCCCAGATCCGTCGCGGCTTTGATGGCGATCTTCATCCGGGCTCTCCCTGGCGTTCCGCCTCGGGCCTCGACCCGAAGCGGACGCGGCTCGTGCCCACCCGGCTGCGCTGCTCTCCCTCGACGAAGCTCCCGGCCGCGGCATCGGCCCCGACCGGCCGCTCACGGGCGCGGCCTCGGGACGACGACGAGACGCGGACTCGCGGCACCGCGCTCATCCCTCGAATCGCAGCTCGACCGCCCCGCCCAGGCTCACGCGGTCTCCGCGCTCGAGCGGCCGGCGCTGGACGCGCGCACCGTTCACGAACGTCCCATTCTCCGAGTTGAGGTCCACCAATTCAACCCTTCTTGCGCGGGACTCGAGCTGGGCGTGGCTGCGCGAGACCCGGCCGTCGGGCAGGACGATGTCGTTGTTGGCCGCGGCGCCGAGCGTGACCGGCAGGCCGAACACCTCGTAGGAGCAACCCTTTTCCTCGCCGGTCTGCACGACCAGCCGGCAGAGGCGCCTCGGGCGCAGGACCAGGAAGGCGGCCAGCGCCACCACGAGCAGCGCCAGGGGAAGGAGCCAGGTCTGGGTGGCCTGCCACCAGGGCGTCGCCACCACGTCCGCCGGGTCGAAGGCCAGCTCCCCGGTGGCGGCGGCGGCCCCCTGGCGCGCCGTGACCTCCAGCTCGTGACGCGAGGCTCCCGAGGCCGGGAGGGGCAAGTCGAAGCGCAGGCGATAGGCGCCGCGAATGCTCGCCAGCAGGCGCTGGCCCTGGGCCGCCAGCTCCGCGGGGGCGGTCACGCGCACGAGGGAGCCGCCCGAGCGCTTCGCCAGGGCCGCGAAGCGGTCCAGATCCGCGACCGAGGCGCCCGCTTCGAGCAGCAGCACGCAGATCGGCACCTGGCGCCCGCCGGCCCGGGCCGCCGCCAGCACCTCGGCCGGACGGCGGCCGCTGCCCGCGTCCGCTCCGCGCGTGACGAGCCAGACCACCCGAGCCTCTCCCCCTCCCGCGCGCGCGGCACGGCGAACCTCCCGGTAGAGGACGTCGTAGAGCGCGGTCTCGGCCGGGCGCGTGGGCCCGGACGACAGGCGGCCGACCAGGGCGGCAGCCTCGGCGGCGCTGCCCTCCACCGCCCCCGCGCCCGGCCCGAGGCTCACCAGGCGCAGGCGATCGCGCGCTCCCGCGTCCCGGCCGATGCCGGCCACCAGCGAGCCGAGCGCCCCCCGCGCGTCGGGCCCGAGCAGCTCGGGATCCACGAGGACGATCCAGGTCGCGCGCGCGAACGCGGCGGCGAAGGTGCGCGCTTCCAGCACCGCCGTCGGCCGACCGTCCTCGCGGGCCGCGAAGTCCCGCGCCTCGAGGCCGGCGACCGGAAGACCCTCGGCATCGAGGACCGAGACCCACGCTTCCTGGTGCAGGCGCCCGCGAACGGCGAGCTGCCCGACGCGCACCTCGCTCAGGCGGCCCGCGAGCGCCGGCGACGCGCAGCCGAGGAGCAGCAGAGCCGCGCTCGCGACGCGCCGCGCGAGCCGGCGGAGCCTGCGCGGGCCGCTCACGACCCCGCTCCCGGCGGCCGGAAGCCGAAGCGAGCCGGCTCCTCCGCCATGATCCGGGCGGCGAAGACCCGCGCCACGTAGCCGTTCGTCTCGTCCGGCAGCAGCCGCTCTCGCACCAGATACCAGTACTTCTGCGAGGAGGGCATCATCGGGTCGGGAATCTTGCGCATGGCGTTGCGCATGCCGGCGTCGCCGTAGTTGTAGGCCGCCAGCGCGCACATGAACTGCTCGCGCCCGAAGATGCGGATCAGGTTGCCGATGAACTGCGTGGCGGCGCGCGTGGACTTCACCGGATCGGTGCGCTCGTCCACGCCCCGGGCCGGATCCACGACGAGCTGCAGCTCGCGGGCCTTGTCGGCCATGAGCTGCCACAGTCCCCGCGCGCCGGCCGGGCTGGTGGCGTTCGGATCCAGCCGGCTCTCGATCCAGGCCACGTAGCAGAAGACGTCGGGCAGCCCGGCCTGGGCCGTGGTGCGGCGCAGCATGGACTGGTAGCGCGTCGAGCGGTCGAGGATCCCCTGGAACCACGCGGGCTGCGCGCTGCACGCGCTCACGAAGGTCCAGACCGTGTCCACGAAGCCCTGGGGCACGTCCTCGTCCTGCCCCAGCTCGATGGCGATGCGCTTCACCTGGTGGATCACGTAGTCGTGAGGCGAGAGCGTCTCCAGCCTGAGCTTCGCCTGCTCGATCGCCCGCGGGTCGAGCGCGCCGGCGAAGTCGAAGTCGCGCTCGGCCGGCGGCAGCTCGAAGGCGATGGCGCGGAACAGCTCGGCCGGCCGCTCGAGGGACGCCCCCGCGGGCGCGCGGTCCGAGAGGAGCAGGAGGTCCGCGGCGTAGAGCAGGTAGCCGCGGGCGAAGTCCGCCTCGCCCGCCCGCGAAGCCGCGATCCCCTTGCGGACGCTGGCCAGGGCCTGCTCGTGCAGGCGCGCCTCCATCCCCCGGGCCGCCTGGCGCTCGTTCAGCCAGTCGCCGCCCGCGAGGACGCCCCAGAGGAGGAGCGCCAGCGCCGCGAGGGCCGCCCCCGCGATCGCCAGCCGCTCGCCCGCCAGGCGCTCGCGGCGCGTCAGCTCGAAGGAGAGGTCGCCGAAGCGCACCACGCCCCCCGGCTCGAGGCGAGCGTGCCGGGCCGGCTCGCCGTCCACCAGCGTCCCGTTGCGGCTCTTGAGATCGGTGACGTAGAGGACGCCGCCCCGGCGGTCGAGGCGCGCGTGCAGGCGGGAGATGCTCTCGTGCTCGAGCCGGATCGAGGAGGCCGGGTCGCGCCCCACCGTGACCACCGCTCCCTTCACGGGCAGGGCCGCGCCGCCCGCCGTCGCCTCCGTGGGGCACAGCTCGAGGTCCACGCGACGGAGGAGCGACAGCCACGGCCCGCGCCGTCCGCGCCCCGGCGCGCCCACGCGCGCGCTGCCGCGGGCCCCGCGCTCCGGCTCCGCCTCCAGCTCGAGCACCACGTCGCGGCCCAGGCGGACGCGATCCCCCGGCGCGAGCCGCCGGCGGCGCACCGGCTCGTCGTTCACGAAGGTGCCGTTGCGGCTGTCCAGATCCTCGATCGCCCAGCCCGCGCCCTCCCTGAGGAAGCGGGCGTGCACCCGCGACACCCCCTGGTCCTCGATCACGATCTCGCAATCGGCGGAGCGCCCGAGCCGCAGCTCCGAGCGCGTGAGCGGCACCCGCCGGGGCGGCTGACCGCCGATCTGGACGAGGAGCGCGGCCATGGGGCGATCAGCTCGGCAGCCGGACCCTGAACACGGACTCGCCGAGACGCAGCTCGTCGCCGTCCTGGAGCACCGCCCGCGTCACCCGCGAGCCGTTCACGAAGGTGCCGTTGGTCGAGCCGGGGTCGCTCAGCACGAGAGCGGCGCTGCCCAGGGTGAGGACGGCGTGCTCCTTGGACATGTAGCGATCGCCCGCCGCCACGATCACGGCCAGGCCCGGCGCCGGCCTGGGCGCCTTGCCGATGCGCGTCTGTCCGCTCTGCAGGGGGAACTCCTGCCCCGCCAGCGGCCCCGCGGTCGCGACGAGCGCGGGGCCGGTCGCCGGCTCCGGCGCTCGCGCCGGCCCCGCTCCGCCCACGCGGGTCTCCTCGACCGAGGCGCTCACCGGCGCGGCGAACACCGTCTGGTCCGCGAGGTCGCGCGCCTTCGCGACCGGCACCCGCCCGCCGCTGCAACGGGGACAGCGCCGCCAGGCGAGCTGCATCTCGTGGCCCTTCGGACAGCGCTTCACGACCTTCGGCCGGCGGAACATTGAGGCCCCAGGGTAGCGGGAACCGCGTGGCGCGCAAGTGGCGAGTGGCAGGCCGGCAGAGCCCGCCGTCGCTCCCGCGCGCCCGACCGGGCCGGCCGCTCACCGTCCCGGCGCGCGCGCCTCCTGCCGCATCAGGTGGATGGCCAGGTGAGCCGCGTCCTCGGCGGCCTCGCCGAGGGTCTCGCTCACCGTGGGATGCGCGTGGATCGCGTGCGCCAGATCGCCGACGTTCAGGTCGGCCGCCAGCGCCAGCGCGCACTCGTGGATGATCTCGCTGGCCTTGGCCCCGATGATGTGCGCGCCCAGGAGCTGGTCCGTCGCGGCGTCGCCCACCAGCTTCACGAAGCCGACGGTCTCGTTGTCGGCGATGTTCCGGCCGTGCGCGCGCAGCGGAAAGCGCCCGATCGCGAGCGTGCGCCCCTCGGCCCTGGCCTCGCGCTCCGTGAGCCCGACGCTGGCGATCTCGGGGCTCGTGAAGGTGGCGGCGGGCACGGCGCGCCAGTGGGTCTGCGCCGCGTGGCCGGCGACCATCTCCACCGCCGCCTTGCCCTGCGCCGAGGCGAAGTGCGCGAGCTGGCGCATGCCGGTCACGTCGCCGATGGCGTAGACCCCGGGCAGCGAGGTCTCCAGGCGCTCGTTCACCACCACCTCGCCGCGCGACCCCAGGGCGAGGCCCGCCGGCGCGGCGCCCAGCCCTTCCGTGCAGGGCTTGCGGCCGGTCGCCACCAGCACGGTGTCCACCTCGACCGCACGGCCACCCGTGAGGGTGAGCCGCACGGCGCCGTCGGCGCCGTCCGCGCGGTCCTCGACCTTGGTGTCGAGGTGCACGTCGACGCCCTGCTTCTTCATCTCCCGCTCGAGCAGCCGCGAGATCTCGTCGTCCTCCGGCATCACCAGCCTCGGCAGCATCTCGATCAGCGTCACCTGCGTGCCCAGGGCGGCGAAGAAGCAGGCGAACTCGCAGCCCACCACGCCGCCCCCCAGCACGGCGAGGCGACGCGGCTGGCGGGGCAGATCGAGCGCCTCGCGGCTGGTGATGACCCGCGTGCCCTCGAGCGCGAACCCGGGCGGGAGCCAGGCCTCGGCGCCCGTGGCGACGAGCACGTGCTTCGTCGTCAGCTCCGCGCCCCCGCCGTCGCGGCGGCGCACGGCCACGCGCCCCGGGCCCGCGAGCCGCGCCGTGCCGGGCACGATCTCGACCCCGCGGCCCTGCAGGAGCTGGCGCACGCCGCCGGTGAGCTGCTTCACCACCTTCTTCTTGCGCTCGAGCAGCCAGTCCCAGCGCACGCGCGGCTCGCCCACCTCGATGCCGAACTCCCTGGCCCGGCGGATCTGCTCGAGCAGGTGGGCGGTGACGATCCAGGCCTTGGTGGGGATGCAGCCCCAGTTGAGGCAGGTGCCGCCCAGCTCGTCCTTCTCGACGACCGCGGTCGCGAGGCCGAGCTGGGCGGCGCGGATGGCGGCGACGTAGCCGCCCGGGCCGCTGCCGATGACGACCAGGTCGAACGTGCGGGGCTCGGGCATGGAGACCTACTTCCCGCTCCCACCCGGAGGCTGGCCGGGCGGCATGCCCGGGGGCATCGCGCCCTGGCCGAGCGGCGGCACCGTCTTCCCCGTCTTCTGCAGGAGCTGCTGCATGTGCTTGACGATCTCCTGCTTCATCGGCTCCGGCGAGTCGGCCTCCAGGGCGCGGTGGAAGTATCTCAGCGCGGCGTCGTAGTCGCCCCCACGCTCGTACACGATGCCCAGGTTGAAGAGCGCCACGGGCTGCCTCGGGTCGTGGCGGAGCGCGAGCTGGAAGAGGTTCTCGGCGCGCACCACGTCGGACTGGTTGTACCAGGCCACGCCCAGGTCGACGATGGCCTGGACCCGCGACGAGTCGAGGGCGATGCCGCGGGCGTACGCCTTCGCCGCCTCGGCCCAGTTGGCCGTGTCGTAGAGCACGTTGCCGTACGCGATCAGGGCGTCCACGTTCGTGGAGTCGCGCTCGAGGAGGGCGCGCAGGCTGTCCGCCTCGTGCTCCTGCTCCTCGTTCGCGCCCGCCACGGGAGGCTCGTTGCTCTTGTGGAAGCCCTCGAGCCCCTGCCACAGGAGCGCCCCCGCGGCCACGAGCCCGACGATCAGCCAGAGCGTCACCGACTGATTCGCCATCGCTCGCGGCCGCTGCCGGCGCACGGGACGGCGGATGACGATCTCGGGCTCGGGCTCCTTCGTCTCCTCGGGACCCGGGACGGGCTCTTGCAGGGGGAAGTTGCAGTGGCTGCAGTTCAGGCTGCCGGGCGGGTTCTCGTGCCCGCAATCGGGGCAGCGGATCGTGTCGGGCATGGGCTCCTCGTGGCGGCCGCGAGCGCGGCTCGATGCGACGCGGGCCGGGCTCCGAGGCCCGACCGGGGCCGACTATAGGCGTCGAGCGAAGGCCCCGGCAAGCCGCGCGGCCGCGCGCACCGGGCTTGACCCGTGTTTCCGGCGGCTGCTAGCGTCCTGTGAGACTCCCCTCCAGCATCGTCCGCTTCCACCCGACCCGAGATCGGAGGCCTTCTTCATGCGCGTTCGCCCGCCGCGCTTCCTGCTCCTGCTCGCCGTCCTCTGCGCGAGCGTCCTTCCCGCGCTCGCCCTCGGCGAGACCACCCGCCTGACGGTCCTCCACACCACGGACCTGCACGGGGCCCTCACCGCCTGGGACTACCTCGCCGACAAGCCGGCGCCCGCCGGGCTCGTGAAGATCGCGAGCCTGGTGCGCGCGGCGCGGGCCGAGGGGAATCCCGTCCTGCTCCTCGACGACGGCGACGCCCTCGCGGGCGGCGCGCTCGAGACCAGCTACTGGAGCGGCGACCGGGCGCGGCCCGAGCCGATGATGGCGGCCATGACGCGGCTGGGCTACGACGCGATGGCGGTGGGGAACCACGAGTTCGACGCGGGGCCGGAGGGGATCGCCCGGGCGCGGAAGGACGCCGGCTTCCCCTGGCTCGCGGCCAACGTGGTGCGGGTGGACGACGGCCGGCCGGCTTTCGGCACGTCGCTCGTGAAGACTCTCGGCGGCGTCAAGGTCGGCGTCGTCGGGCTCACGACGCCGGCCGTCCCCGCGCTCGAGGATTCGGCTCGCTGGGCGGGGCTCACCTTCCTCCCCGCCGTGGAGACGGCACGCGCCGAGGTCCAGCGCCTGCGGGAGAGCGAGCACTGCGACGTGGTCGTCCTGCTCGCCCACACCGGCCTCGCGAAGGACCCGGTCACGGGCGTCGAGCGCCAGGGCGACGCGCCCGACGAGAACCTCGGCGATCGCCTCGCCGCCGAGGTGCCGGGCGTCGACGTCCTGATCCTGGGCCACACCCACGCCGTCCTGCGCGGCAGCCCGATGGGGAGCGCCCTGGTCACGCAGGCGGGGAAGAACGGCGAGGGGCTCGGGCGCGTGGACGTGGAGCTGCAGCGCGACGCCTCCCCGGGCAGCGCCTGGCACGTGAGCAACCGCCGCGCGCAGGTCGTCGCCGTGGCCGATTCGACCCCGGTGGACGGCGACCTCGAGGCCTTGGCGGCGCCGTACCACGCCGCCGCCGAGGCCGCGCTGAGCGAGGTGATCGGTCAGGCGGCGAGCGACATCGGCTCGCCGCACGGGCGCTTCGCCGACGGCCCGCTGTGGGACCTGGTCCATGCGGCGCAGCTCGCGGCGACCGGGGCGGACGTCTCGCTGGCCGCGCTCTACGACCCCGCGGCCGTCATGCGCAAGGGCCCCGTGACCGTGCGCGACGCCCTGCGCGCGTATCCCTACGACAACACCCTGGCGGTCGTGGAGCTGAGCGGCGAGGAGCTGAGGCAGGCGCTCGAGCGCTCGGCGCGCTTCTACGCCCCGTACACCTACGAGGCCGGCCGGCCGCTCACCGAGCCGGGCTACGCCGGCTACAACCTGGACGGGGCCCAGGGCGTCACCTACGAGGTGGACCTCTCGCAGCCCGCGGGCGCGCGCATCGTGAACCTCTTCTGGAGGGGCCAGCCGCTCGGTCCCGAGCAGAAGCTCAAGGTGGCCGTGAACAGCTACCGGCTGGGCGGCGGGGGCGGGTTCGAGGAGATCGCCCGGGCGCCGCGGCTCCAGGCGCGGGGGCCCGAGGCGCGCCAGGCGCTGGTGGACTACATCCGCAAGGCCGGCGTCCTCGAGGCGCGCACCGATCGCAGCTGGACCGTGCTGCCCGACTACGTGTCGAGCCGCGAGCGGCCGCTCGTGGACCTGCTGGTGCGCCGGGGCGTGCTGCCGAAGAACGAAGCCGTGCGGCTCTTCCCCGACGAGCCCGCGCGCCGCGCCGATCTCGCCTACTGGCTGGCGCGCGCCTACGGCTGGCGAGAGAAGCGACTCTCGGGCGCCTTCGCCGACGCCCCGGACTCGCTCGAGCCCTGGCTCGACGGCCTCCTCAAGCGCCGCGTCCTCGGCAACGAGGCCAAGCAGGAGCTGATCCAGCCCTTCACCGTGGCCTCGCTCGCCAACGCGGAGGACTGGTGCGAGGCGGCGGCCGAGTGGTCGGGGTACGCCCTGGCGACCGCGGGGGCCAAGGACTCCTTCCGGCGCAGCCTGCTCGCCGGCACCAGCCTCGTCGGCCCCGGCGGCGCGCTGCCCGCGCGTCGCGACACCCTGAGCCGCGCCCAGGTGCTGGGCATGGTGGCCAACACCCGCTTCCCCGTGATCCGCGTGCTGGAGACCACGGACTTCCACGGCGCGATCCTGCCGGTGGCGAAGGAGCGCCGCACCGGGCGCGCGATCGGCGGCTCCGCCGTGCTGGCCGCCTGGATCGAGCGGCTGCGCGCGGAGAACCCCGAGGGCACCGTGCTGGTGGACGGCGGCGACGCCTTCCAGGGCACCATGATCTCCAACCTGCAGTTCGGCCGGCCGGTGGTGGAGCAGATGAACCTCCTGGGCTACAGCGCCCTCGCCGTCGGCAACCACGACTTCGACTGGTCGGCCGACACCCTCGAGCGGCGCGCCGCCGAGATGCGCTTCGCCGCGCTGGGCGCCAACATGATCGAGCGGGCGAGCCAGCGCCGGCCGGCCTGGGTGCGCAGCGACACGCTGCTCGTGCGGCGCGGGGTGAAGGTCGCGCTCCTCGGCCTCAGCTACAACGGCACGCCGCGCGTGACCCTGGCCTCCAACGTGGCCCGCCTGCGCTTCGCCGACGATTCGGCCACGGCGGCGCGGCTGGTCCCCGAGATCCGCAGGCGCTGGCGGCCGCAGGTGGTGATCGAGGTCGGCCACACGCCGGCCGAGTCGGACTCGCTGCGGCACGCCACGAGCGGCGACCTGCCGCGGCTGGCCCGCGGCATCCGCGGGGTGGACGCCTGGTTCGGCGGCCACAGCCATAACCAGGTGCTCGACGAGATCGGCGGCGCGCCGGTCATGATCGCGGGCTCGCAGGGCCAGATGGTGGGCGTGTGCGACCTGACCGTGGATCCCGTGGCCGGGCGCGTGGTGGAGCACCGCGCCCGCCTCGTCACGACCTACGCGGACGAGGTGACGCCGGACAGCGCCGTGGCCGCGCGCGTGGCGGTCTGGAACTCGCGCGTCGCGCCCCTGGCGGCCACGCCCATCGCTCGCAACGCGCGCGCCCTCACCCGCGGGCGGGGCGAGTCGGCGCTGGGCGATCTGGTCACGGACGCCATGCGCGCCGCCGGCAAGGCGGACGTCGCCTTCCAGAACAGCGGCGGGCTGCGGGCCGACCTGCCGGCGGGCCCGATCACCCGAGGCTCGGTCTACGAGGTCATGCCCTTCGACAACACGCTCGTCACGCTCTCCATGAGCGGAGCCGAGCTGCGGAGCCTGCTCGCGGACTGGCTGCGCCGGCGGAGCGTCCCGATCCAGAGCGGCCTGCGCCTGCGCTTCGACCTCTCCAAGCCCGAGGCGGAGCGGCTGATCGCGGTGACCCTGGCCGACGGCTCGCCGCTCGACGAGGCGAAGCGCTACACGGTCGCCGTGAACAACTTCATGGCCAGCGGCGGCGACAACCTCTCCGTGTTCCAGAACGCGCCCGACAAGACGGATACCGGCATCCTCATCCGCGATTCGCTGGAGCGCTACCTCGCCGAGCGCGCGAAGGACGGAGTGCTCGACTACTCGCCGGACGGCAGGAACGAGCAGGTGGGCGGCGGGCAGTAGGACGGGGGGCTCGCGCGAGCCCCCGCGGGAGCGCGGAGCACGGAGGATGGAGGGCGACGCGCGCCTCCCGCGAAAGCGGGCAGGCGGTCGTCAGTGCCGGCTGCCGACCTCCGAGTCGCTGCTGCTGGCCGAGTACCCGAGGCGCGACCGGTCGAGGTAGGCGCGCACCCCGTCGGCCAGCTCCCGGGCGATCTCCCGCTGGAACGTCGGGCTGGCGAGCAGGCGGGCCTCGACCGGGTTGTTGATGAAGGCCGTCTCCACGAGCACGGAGGGAAACTCGACGGACTTGAGCACCACGAAGCCCGCCTGCTTCACGCCGCGCTCCTCCAGGCGCCGGTCCTTCGTGATGTGGTCGAGGAGCGTCTCCGCCAGGAGCTGGCTCTGCTGCAGGGCGGAGGCGCGCTTCACGTCGTAGAGGATGCTCACCAGGTCGTCGTCGGCCTGGGGCGGAACCCCGCCCACGAGGTCGGCCGCGTTCTCCATGTCGGCTAGGTCCTTGGTCGCCTGGTCCGTGGCCCCGCGCAGGGAGAGGAAGTAGACCTCGGTGCCGCTGCCGTGGCCGCGCCGCGGCGAGGAGTTGGCGTGGATGCTGATGAACAGGTCCGCCTTCATCTTCTCGGCGAGCCGGTAACGCTCGCGCAACGGGATGAAGTAGTCCCCGTCCCGGGTGAGCACGGCGTGGATGCCGGGGATGCGGTTGAGCTGCTCGGCCAGGGCCTCGGCCACGGCCAGGTTCGTGGTCTTCTCCAGCACGCGGTGGGGCCCGCGCGCGCCGGTGTCGTCGCCGCCGTGGCCCGCGTCGACGGCGACGATGCGCACGCGCTCCTGCCGCTTCTCGCGCGCGATCACGGCCAGGGTCGAGTCCTCGGCCGCCTGTCCGCCCGGCCGGCTCACGTCCACGACCAGGCGGTAGGGCTTGCCCGGCTCGGCGCGCAAGGCGAACGCGCGGAAGCGGGTCGTGTCGCGCAGCCAGACCTCGAAGCGCGCGCCGCCCCCGGCCACGAGCACGGAGACGGAATCCACCAGCCCGTCACGCACCATCAGCACGCTCGGGACGTCCTCGCCCCGCACCAGCGGCTCCCCCGGCACGGTCACCACGATGACGCGCGCCAGGCCCGAGTCGGGCATGACCGGCGCCACGGGCGCCGAGAAGTCGAAGACCACGCGGGTGCCCGTGGGCGCGGACCACGAGCGGAGAGCGCTGAGCCGGGTGGCGGGCGCGGAGGACTCCGCCGCCGCCGGGCCGCAGGAGAGGAGCAGCGCCAGCAGCGCGGCCCCCAGGCGGATCGAACGAAGCATCGTGCGCGTGCCCTCCCTGGCGTCCCGCGGCCCGGGCCGCGGGGGCGGAAGGCGGCGGGGTCGGGCCCGCCGCTTCCGGCCTGGTGACGCCGGCCGACTACTCGAGCGACAGCGCCGCGTAGCGCGTGTTGCCGTTGCTGTCGGCGACCAGCAACACCGCGTACTTCCGAGACGCCTTCACGTCGCGCAGCGCCCGCGCGAAGGCAGCCGCCGAGCCGACCGGCTTGCCGCTCACTTCCTCGATGACGTCGCCGGGCTGCAGTCCGGCGTCGTCGGCCGCGCTGCCGTCCTTCACGTCGGTGACGACGACCCCCGCCGGGATCTGGCTGCTGGCCCGCTCGTCCGGAGTGAAGTCGCGGACCCGCAGCCCGCCCAGCACCGCGCCGCTCCCCTCGCTCGGGGCCGTCGGACGCTGCGCCTGGGCCAGGGCCGTGTCCGTCCTCTCACCCAAGGTCATCGTCACGGGAATCCGCTTGCCGTCCCGGAGCACCACCAGGTGCACGCGGCTCCCCACAGGCATATCGGCAATCTCGAGCCGGAACTTCTGCGTATCCGTGACGGGCCCGCCGTTGAACTCGACGATGATGTCGTTGCGCTTGATGCCCGCCCGGTCCGCCGGCTGGCCATCGAGGACGCTCTGGATGATCACGCCCTGCTGGCCCTTGAGGCCGAAGCCATCGGCCAGCTCGGGGGTCAGGTCGGCCAGGGTGACGCCCATCCACGCGCGGGTGACCTTGCCCGAGGCGATCAGCTCCTCGGCCACGTGCTTGGCCAGGTTGATGGGAATGGCGAAGCCGATCCCCTGCCCGCTCGGGTTGATCGCCGTGTTGATGCCGATCGCCTCACCCCGCATGTTGCAGAGGGGGCCGCCCGAGTTGCCGAAGTTGATCGAGGCGTCGGTCTGGATGAAGTCCTGATAGGCCGGCGTGCCGCCGAAGATGTTGAGGTTCGTGCGCCCCTGGGCGCTGATGATGCCCGCGGTCACCGTGCCCCGCAGCTCGCCCATCGGGTTCCCGATCGCGATCACCCAGTCGCCCACGCGCATCTTGTCCGAATCGCCCAGCGGCAGGTACGGCAGATCGTGGCCGCTGATCTTGATGACGGCGACGTCCGTCTCCTTGTCGGTCCCCACGACCTTGGCCTTGAAGCTGCGCTGGTCGTTGAGGGTGACCGTGATCTCCTCGGCGTTCGACACCACGTGGTTGTTGGTGAGGATGTGCCCTTCGGGATCGATGATGAAGCCGGACCCCGAGGTCGGCTCCACCCGCGGGTGCTGCGGCACGTCCTCGCCGAAGAAGCGGCGGAACAGCTCGTCCTGCGGGAACTGCATCTGCCCCGTCACCTTCTTCTTCACGTCCACGAAGACGACGGCGGGCAGGGCCTTCTGGACCACGGGGACGAAGGGGCTCTGAAGCTCGCCGCCCGGGGCCGTGGCCCCGGGGCGATCGTACCGCTGAGCCGAGGAGTTGCGCTGGAGATTGAGACCGGCGCTGAGCCCCAGGCCGATGACGAGCCCGGCCAGCACCAGGACCGAGGCGGTCAGGTAGTGACTCCTCGGGCGCGTGAGTGATTCACGGTTCATGAGAGGCCTCCCTGTCGGGCGGGTTGGAGCGAGCCGCAGCGGGGCGGATCGCAGAGTCGCGCGGCGGCGTCCGTCTCCGCCTGCTTGCGGTCTTGGCTCGGCCGCTTCCACCACGCCCTTGGTAACTATCTTGTTAGGTTACCGGCGGCATGTGCCGGTCTGTCAGGATGCGGTCAATTGTCCCTGCGACCGGTACGGTCGTCACTTCGGTCCGGCGTCCTCGTGCACGGACCTCGTGCAGAGGCCGTACTACCCTGCACAGGCGAGACGGTTCCCTGGCGCCGCCCGCCGGACGCCCAACGCCGCGTCCGCGACGCCGAGCGCCCCCTGCTCGCCGGGGCCGCCCCGCGAGCCGCCGCGAGTGGAAGCCGACGCGAGCGCTCGGCTACACTGCGGCGCATGCCCGCCGAGGCCGTGTTCTTCGTCGCGGATGCGCACTTGGGCGCCGAACCCCGCGAGAGCGAGGCGGCGCGCGAGGAGCGGCTTCACGAATTCCTGAACGGCCTGCCCGGGCGAGCCACCTCTCTGTACATCGTCGGCGACCTGTTCGACTTCTGGTTCGAGTACCGCACGGCCATTCCCCGGCGCCACTTCGCCACCCTGGCGGCGCTTCGCCATCTGCACGACGCCGGGGTGGCGCTCACCTACCTGACCGGCAACCACGACTTCTGGCTCGGCAGCTTCCTGAGCGAGGAGGTGGGCATCGAGACGGGGAGCGGGCCCGTCGTCCTCGAGACCCAGGGCCGCCGCGTATGGCTCCACCACGGCGACGGTCTGATCGCCGGCGACCTGGGATACCGCGTGCTCCGGCGCGTGCTGCGGAATCCGGTGAGCATCGCCCTCTACAGCCTGCTCCACCCCGACCTGGGGATCCCGCTCGCGCACCTCGTCTCGCGCTGGTCCCGCGGCTCGCGGGGCGAGAAGCCGCTCGAGGCCGAGCGGCTGTGGCGCGAGATCGCCACCCCCCGCTTCGCCGAAGGCTTCGACGCCGTGATGGTCGGGCACTTCCACCACGTCTACGAGCGCCGCGAGGCGGGCCGGGAGCTGTTCCTGCTCGGAGACTGGCTGAATCGCTTCACCTACGCCGTCCTCGAAGGCGGCGTGATCCGGCTCGAGAACTGGGGAGCTTGACGAGCGGGCCTCAGAACTGCGCGGTGAAGGACACGCGGTGCGTGTCTCCCAGATCCAGGCGCAGCGGCACGAAGGCGTAGTCCAGGCGGAGGCCCGACAGCGCGTACCCGGCGCCCAGGCTGAAGCTGGTGGCGTCGTCGTTCATGCGCAGGCCGGCGCGAAGGGCCGCCGCGCCGGCGCCCTTGGGCCCGCCCAGCGTGCCGACCTCGACGCCCACCATGCCGATGCCGCTGCGCCCGCGGGTCAGCCGGCCCTCGAGGGCGGTGCGCAGGACGGAGCCGTGCGTGAGCGACCACTGCCACGATCCTCCCGCCTGCACCGCGGCCGGCAGGTTCACCGGCGCGCCGGGCCCGCCGTCGAACACGTAGTGCGCGGCGGGACCGAGATTGTGGGCGCTGATGCCGAGGCGGAGCCCCTCGATCCGGGCCGGCGCCCAGACCGCACCGACGCCGAAGGCATAGGTGCTGGCCGAGGCGTCGGCGATGCGCTCGCGCACGAGCTGCGCGGTGCCGCCCAGGCTGAGCGTCTGGCTCACCGCGCGCCCGTAGGCCAGCGCCAGCTCGAGGTCGTAGGAGCCGAAGGAGCCGAGCAGGTTGCCCGCCTCGTCGCGCTCGTCGATGGGCTCGGAGTAGAGCGCGCGCACCGAGCCGGCGAGCCCACCGCCGAAGGCACGGCCGCCGACCGCGAACTGGTCGTGGCGCAGCTTCTGCACGTACTCGACGTGCGTGCCCGAGACCTGGATGCCCTTCACGCCGCTCAGCCCCGCCGCGTTCCAGAAGGCCGCCTCCACGTCCTCGGCGAGCGAGGCATAGGCGCCGCCGAGGGCCGACGCCCGGGCCCCGGCCGGGACCTCGAGAAACGCGAAGCCCGGCGGCCCTGAGCGGGCCGGTCGGGCGGCCGGCAGCAGCAGCGCGGCGGAGATCACCGCGACGAGCAGTCTCTTCATGGGTCTCCTTCGAAACGAATGGCAGAGTTCGCCGAGGTGCCGGTGGACCGCGGCGAGGCGGAGCCCCGTTCCCGGGCCCCGCCTCGCCGCTGCACGGGCATCAAAGTCTAACACGCCCCGGCATCATCCCCGGCCATGCCGCTGGCCGCCGCCCTCGCCCCGACTGGGCTCCGGCCTCGACGCCGGCGCGGGGCGCGACGCGGGAGCCGGACGGGCAGCCGGCGCCGGCCGCGAGCGTCCGCGCTGGCCCTCGTAACGCGGAGCGGGCGCGGGGCGAGATTCCCCGCGGCGTTCGTAGCGCGGCTGCTCGCCGGGGGCCTGCCCGCCGGGCGCGGGACGTGTCCCCCGCTGAGGCCGGATGACCCGCACGCCGCCCTCGTCACCCGATCGGCCTGCAGGACCGGGGGCCACCCGAGGCCGGCTCGAAGGACTCGGCCGCAGGCCGGGCTGAGGATTGCGCGCTCCCGGCCGCTGGATGTTCGGCCGGCTGGCGCCGATGGGCACGCGCGTGCGCCCGCCCGCCCCTCTGGCGTAGTCCGCGGGGAGGAATCCAGGAGGCATCGGCTTGCTCCCGCGCCCGCGCGACCAGTCGTAGCGGCCCGGCGGCACGTACCCGTTGGGCGGGGGCGTCTTGTAGCGCCGCAGGTGGCCGCTCCAGAGCGTGTTCCACTGCCGCCAGCCGTTCCACGAGGAGTACCAGGGCCGGTCATAGGGCGAGCACGGATAGCAGCGCGGCACGTAGCAGAAGTACGGCATCGTGCCGAACCAGTAGCGCGGCCCCCAGCTCCAGCCCCAGTAGACGCGGAAGTCGAAGGCCGAGCAGCTCGTGTAGTACGGGTCCCAGCCGTCCCACCACGCCCAGTAGCTGGGGCGGTGGCAGTCGTTGCACAGGTAGCGCGGATAGCGCACCAGCTCGTGCACGTAGTAGGCGGTGTACGCCGTGGCGAACGAGTTCTCGTCGTTCGGGTTCTCCAGGATCTTGCGGCGGATGCGCTCCATGGCCACGAACGGGTCGCCCATGATCTGGCCGTCGGCGCTCACGTCCTGATCGTCGTCCTCCTCGCCCACGTAGCCAGCCCCCTCGGCCTGGGGATCGTAGGGTCGCAGGTACCAGGGCAACGCGTTGAACGGCTCGCGCGACGCCACCGCCACGACGTAGCACTGCCCGACCGGGCCCTGGACGACGAGCTGCAGGCCCGACTTCGAGGGCGGCACGAGGTAGGTGTGCCGGCCTTCGACGAAGCCGCTGTTCCCCTGGTAGGGGTAGAGCACGCGTACGTAGCCCTGTGAGTCGATGTCGTACACCAGCAGATAGCCGTCGTCGGACGCCCGCACCTTGATCTCGACCGGGTCACCCGGCTCGTAGACGGCGTCCTTGCCCCGATCGGTCCAGATGTCCACGCCCATCACCCGAGCCCGTGCGGCGGGTGGGGCGAGGACGAGCCCGATCACGAGGGCGCTCAAGAACCACCGCGCTCGGTACATGGTCACGCTCCCCTCGGAGAGCCAGGGCGATCCCCGGCCGGCGGCCGCGCGTCGCGCGGCGGTCTCGGCGAGAGCTTCTGCTGGTCTCCCCACTCCTTGTGCTTCTTCCTGTTGCTACCCGGCTCGCGCCGGGACTTCTCCCGAACCTGGGGGCCGCCAGGCCTCGACGTCCCCGACCCCGCCCGCCACTCGTCGTAGTCCCGCGGCTGGCGATAGCGTCGCGCCTGCCGGTAGTCCGAAGGGTAGCGATAGCGGCCGTATCTCGGATTCTCCTCCTTGATCCGCACGTACCGCTGCCGGTAGATGGCGACGGTCTCCGGATGCCGATCCCAGGCGTAGCGGAACCCGTAGCTCGCGCACCAGTCGTAGTACGGATCGAAGTAGCGGTAGCCATGACAATCATAGCAGTAGTAGCTGGCCACCGGGCGACCCGCGACGTCGTAGCTGGCTCTCTGCGGGTAGCGGGTCTCGATCCAGACCGCGCACCCCGGCAGCGTGGCGAGCACGGCCACGAGCGCTGCGGAGCGAGTCCAGGTCACGGCGACTGCCCTCCTACTTGCGCAGCCAGACGAGCGGGCGGCGGGCGGCGCTGCCCGAGGCCACCGGGCGAGCCCGCAGCTCGCGGTTGCCGGGATCCGTCTGGTACGCCCAGTCGAAAGTCACCTGCGCGGGCCCCACCGAGGTGATCCGGAACTTGGCGAAGTGATTGTCGCGGGTCCAGACCACGTAACAGTGCCCGGCGATCGCCTCCACGGTGCCCGTGGGTGACCAGCCTTCCGAGACATCGGGCGCGAAGTCGACGGCGTCGAGGCTCACGGCGAAGCCTGCGTCCTGGATGTTCGTCAGGTAGTCCGGCGCGAACACCTGCTGGTAGACGTAGCCCGTGGTGTCCTGGTAGTAGCCGTAGAAGACGTCGGTCTCGGGGTTGGTCCAGCTGAGGACACCGCCGCTCGGCGAGGCGAAGGCCGAGAAGTCGTAGCCGGCGAGAGCCGGGGCGGTGAGATAGTTCTGGACCACGCGTCCGGTCCCTGCCGGCCGGGGCGTGTCCCAGACATCTTCGTAGCTCAGAGGACTGTCGTTGCCGGAGTGGTCCACGGCAGAGACGGCGAAGAAGTAGGACTGGCCGTTCTGCAGGCCGCTCACCTCGTACTCGACGTACTGGTTGCCGGGATCGGCCGCGATCTCGGCCACGCGGCGGTAGGTGCAGCTCGAGCCGCCGGAACAGGGCTCGTCGTTCACCCAGATCCGGTACGCGGCCAGGTCGGGCTCGCTGTTGCCGACCCAGTGAAGCGTCACGCCCTCGTCCCCGGTGACGCTGTAGAGCCCGCGAGGGGCAACCGGTGGGACCGTGTCCCGAGGGCCGGTGTTGTCATGGCATCCGGTGAGGAGGATGCCGAGCGCAAGTAGCGGCAGTAGTAGCTTGTGCATGGTGACCCTCCCAGGTGAACTGTTGGAAGATCGCTCTCGGCGCGATTGTACGGCAATCGTCATGCCACGCTGAATGGAGCGGATCGACGTGGGCGGGATCACGCAACTGGCAGTGCCGCAAGGCGAAATTGCCGGCGAGCCGGCCTGCGGGAAGACCGCGGGCCGGCGCGACCGGGCGGGATCGACTCAGGTGTGAGGCCTGCGCCACACTCGCCCAGGCACAACAGGACACCGGCCTTGGGGCGCGCTCCGCCTACTTGAGCATCCCCCATTGCCGGCGGGCAGAGCGTTCGACCGGTGTCCGATAGACCTGGAACGCGGCGGCACCTTCGCCACAGATGCGGAGACCGGGTGTGCTCACTCTCGCGGCGAGCGGGGCCGACGCGTTCCAGGTGGGAAGCTCGAAATCCAAGCTAGGCGGTCGTAGAGGACGGTGCGCTGTCCAGTGACTGGGGCTCGTACCCTCGACCGGCTCCTCTACGGTGCCGCCTAGCCCAGAATGTCGTCCGGCCGTGAAGCCGGACCGACGTTGGAGGTCCCCCCCTCCGGCGTGAGTCCCTTGGCACGGCCCGTGCCATCCGAGCCACCGCTTCGAATCTTCGTCACAATGCGTTGCCGGACAAAGAGAAATGGCTCTGGATCGGCGCGCCTTTCGCGGCCGCCCGAGGTGCTTCGGCCTTTGAATTCCTGAACGTTCTTGATAATCGCGGGACGTTCGCTCTAAGTCTGCGAGCGGGGCGGGCTTCACTGGAAAGAGATTTGATACCCCAAACGACAAACGTCGTGAGATTCGCGACCAGCGCACCGGGGGTGGCCCCCGGCTATCAGGAGCGACGGCGCTCGATCTCGAGGGTGCGGATCTTGGCGAGGAGGGTCGGGTAGCTGAGGCCCAGCTCGCGAGCCACCCGGGCCTTGTTCCAGCGATGGCGGTCCAGAGCCTCGGCGATCATGCGGCGCTCGAGATCCGAGACGTTGGAGCGCAGGCTGCGGCTCGGGGAGCCGCCGTTGCCGGCCTTCGCCCCGGCCGCCCGTCCCGCGGGCTCGCGCATCTCCGGCGGGAGCAGATCGGTGCCCAGCACGTCGCCCTCGTCCGCCAGCACGACCATGCGCTTCACCGTCTTGTCCAGCTCCCGCACGTTCCCCCGCCACTCGTGGGCGAGGAAGATGCGCATCACGTCCGGGCTGAAACCGCGCACGGTCTTCTCCATCTGCCGGGCGTAGTAGCTCAGGAAGTGCTGCGCCAGGACCGGAATGTCCTCGCGGCGCTCGCGCAGCGCCGGCACGCGCACCGTGATGTCGTTGAGTCGGTAGTACAGATCCTCGAGGAAGCGGCCCTCCTTGATGCGCCCACGCAGATCGACGCCCGTCGCGCAGATCACGCGCGCATTCACCCGCTTGCTGCGCGTGGCCCCCACCGGCCGGATCTCGCTGCGGTCCAGGACGTGGAGCAGCTTCGCCTGCACGGACTCGGGGACCTTCTCGATCTCGTCCAGGAAGATGGTTCCGCCTTCGGCCTCCTCGAAGAGCCCTTGCTTGTCGCGCACCGCCCCGGTGAACGCGCCGTGCACGTAGCCGAACAGCTCGCTCTCCAGCAGAGGCTCGGGCAGAGCCGCGCAATTCACCTGGACGAACGGCCCGTCGCGGCGATTCGAGGCGTCGTGGACGACCTGGGCGAGGAGGCCCTTGCCCGTGCCGGTCTCGCCCATGAAGAGAACGGTGGCCGAGCTGTCTCCCACCTTGGAGATGAGGCTGAGGATGCTCTTCATCTCCCGCGAGGCCGTGACCACCCGCTCCATTCCCACGCTGGGCTTGAGCTTGTCGCGAAGCTGGCGGTTCTCGGCGAGCAGCAAGGAGCGCTGCGCCTCGACGATCGCCACCGCCGCGCTGTTCGCCAGCACGGCCAGCAGATTCATGTCGCGCTGCTTGAACGGTCCGAGCAGGTTGTCGGTGAGTCGGTCCACGTAGACCAGTCCCACCGACTGCGACGGGAAGTTGAGCGGCACGCAGACCAGCGAGCCGACCCCCTCGAGGGCGCCGGCGACCGCGTTGCCGAAGCGGGCGTCGGCCGCGACGCGGCTCGAGAAGACAGGACCGCTCTCGGCCAGGCGCGCGCCGATGGCCTCCTCGAGGACGCGCTGGATGCGGCGCGCCCGGTCCCGCCCCAGGCCGTGCTGCGCCACCACGTCGAGACGCACCCCTCCGCTCGAGAACGCCACGAATCCCCGATCGCCGCCGGCGTTCTCCACGGCGAGCTTGACCGTCTGGGCGAGCAGCCCGTCCATGTCGGACGTCTCGCGGAACAGCCGGTTGGCGTCTTCCAGCGCCCGGAATTCGTTGCTCGTGGAGAGCGAGACCGCGACGTACTGGCGCTCGATCTCGCGGCGCAGCTCCTCGGCCCGAGCGCCCCCGGGCGCCCCCGCCTCGGTGAGCCACATCTCGGCCTGCTCGAGCAGGGCCAACGCCTGGTCGTAGTGCTCGCGCTCGGCCTCCAGCCGAGCCAGGGTGAGCAGCGACTCGGCGGCCAGAGGGACGACGCCGAGCTGCCGGAAGAGGCTCGCGGCGCGCTTGGCCGCGTCTCCCACCGCCTCCAGCGGCAGCCGCAGGCGAACGCTGGCCGGCAGCAGCAGCAGGCACTCGCCCCAGCCGGCCAGCGTCGCGGCCAGCTCGTAGGACTCGCCGAGCTGCTCGAAGACCTGAGCGGTCGCCAGGACCTTGGCCTCGAGCCCCGCGGCGTTGCCGCGCACGGCGTCGAGCCTGCCCAGGGCCCGCTCGGCGATGGACTCCTCGATGCGGTCGCCCAGCTTCGCCGCCAGCGCGGCCCCGCGCGCCAGCGACGCCTGCGCCTCCGTCGTCCGGCCGGCCGCCAGCAACGCGAGCCCCAGCCGGGTCTCGAGCTCGGCGGTCAGGTCTCCCTCCGGAGCGCTCTCCCGCGCCTCCGCGAGAGCGGGCTCGAGCAGGGCGAGCGCCGTCGCCGTGTCGCCTCGGTCCAGGGCCAGCTCGCCGAGGAACTCGCGGGCGAGCGTGATCTCTCGCTGCGCCCCCAGGGGCTGCGCCAGCTCCAGGGCCTGGCGATAGTGCTCCTCCGCGCGCTCGAACTGCCGGCGCCGCCGCGCCAGCAGGCCGAGGGCGAGCAGCGCCGCGGCCTCGCCGGGCGCGTGGCCCGTGTCCCGCGAGATCTTCAGCGACTGCCGGAAGTTCTCCTCGGCGAGGTCCCACTCCCCGAGACGGTAGCGAATGAGCCCGAGGTTCTGGTTGTGCCCCCGCATGCGCGAGTAGAGGCCGGCGCGCTCGTCGAGCCGCAGCGCCTGCTCGAGGAACCGCGTGGCTTCGCGCCACTCGCGCAGGTTCTTGTAGACCAGCCCGAGGTTGTTCAGGGCCGTGACCAGGCCATCGGTGTCGTCGATGCGGCGGAAGGTCGCGGCCGCGTTCTGCAGCCACTCGATGGCCTCGCCGGGGCGGCCCAGGCGGATGGAGGACAGGCCCAGCGTCACGGCCACCTGGCCCACGGTGCGGTGGTCGTCCGAATCTCGCAGGACGCGGTAGGCGAAGAGCGCGTAGCGGCGGCTGCGTCGGTACTGCCCCTGCTGGATCACGGCGTGGGCGATGCGGGCCGCGACGCGCGCGGTCAGGCGCGGGTCGCCGAGGAGGCGGGCCACGAGGCGCGCCTCGCGAAGCACGCCGCACGCCGCCTCGAACTCGCCGCGGGCGGTGTGCGCCTCGGCCACGCGAAGCAGCAGCCGGGCCCGCTCCGCCGGCGCGTCGGATGCCAACGCTTTCAGAGCAGCCGAATACTCCTCGAGTGCCCCGGAGTAATCGTCGGCCGCGAGATGGAGGTCGCCGATCGCCTCATGTTGCCCGGTTCCGGCAGGGCCGGGCCCTTGCGCATGAGCCAGATCGGGGGGGATCGCCCGCTGCAAGATCGAACCCTCGAATCACGACACCCGGTTTGGCACTCCGGCGGTTCGGCTCCGGAGTGCCGTTCGCGCTGCGAAACCTGGACCCGCCCCGCGACGGGGCGGGACTACCGCATTCCGAGGTAAGTCGACTCCCAATTCCTGAGGACCCAGTCGAGCCAAGAGAAGGCCGGTCGACGTTCAGCCTGCGGACCGTTCTCATGCGGGCGAGGAGTGTTCACTCCCGCGTGGGTGACGGGGTGCGGCGTCTGACCGACGTCTGGCTCTCCGGAGGTCGGAACCGCCCCTGGTGCCGACACGGCCCTCGGCCATGCAGCGACGGAGGGTGGACCCGTCGCCCTGCCGGCGAAGACGGTCGACCAGTTGGCGGCGGCCACCACCGAGACCAGGACCAGCAGGATCAGGAGTCTGCTGTGATCCACACGCATGCGATGCCGCTCCCTCCAAAGCTGGCGGTGAGACAACGAACACACACATCCACCCGGGGGGTGGAGTAGCCCCGGGGTTCGGCGCTGCCACAAGGGGACCTCTGAGTCGCCGGCGCCATTATCTGGCCACTTGCGAGGGAGCGTCAACGACAACTTCCGGACGTCCCTTGGATGTCTCTCTGACGTTCGGGGAGCGGCCCAACTGGCGATGCCCAGAGCCCCGGAGAGGGCGGCCGGCCTGGCCCGGTCGGAAGCGCGCGGGAACCCGGCCAGCCAGCGCAGCCATCTCGGCCCGGCCGGCACCTGCTCAGGAGCTTGCGGCCGCGGGCCCGGAGCCACCGCGGGCTTCCTGGGCCGCCATCCGCACCAGCCCGTAGCGCAGACCTTGGGTGGAGCACAGGAGACCCGCCGACGGAAAGCGCTCGACGAGCATCTGGACCGCCAGGGCCCCGGCCCCGACGATGTCCGCGCGCCCTTCGCCTACGATCGCCAGCCCCCTGCGCTCCTCGTGGCGTGTCGTCAGGAGCTGCTCCACCAGGGTGGGAAACCGCTCGCGGTTGATGCGCCAACCTTCGAGGAGACCGGGGTCGTAGGCGGATAGGCCGCGGTCCATGGAGGCGAGCACCGTGATGGTCCCGCCGACTCCGGCGAGGAGGGGAACCTTGGCTGGCATAGATGCACAGAGACGCATAATTGCGCCTCCGACCTCGAGCCTGAGGCTCTCGATCTGCTCAGGAGAGGGCGGATCCGAGTGCAGGAACTTCTCGGTCAAGCTCACGGCTCCGAAGGGCAGGCTCGCCCACCGGCCGGCGACCGCGCCAACCCCGCTGACGACCTCGGTGCTGCCTCCGCCGATATCGAAGACCACGCACGCGCTCCTCGCCGCCGACCGCCCGAGGCCCAGTATGACCGAGCGGTAGACCAGCCTGGCCTCCTCGTCCCCGCTCAGCACGCGCACCGGCAGCTCGGCCTCGCGCTCCACGATCTCCACCACCTCCGCGGCATTGCGCGCGTTGCGCATCGCCGCCGTCGCCCCCACCACGATGTGCTGCGCTCCGAGGGATCGCGCCCTCCGCACGAACTCCCTCGTCAGCATGCCGGCTCTCCGAGCGAGGTCCGCGTCGATGACGCCGGCGCGATCCAGGCCGCGCGCCAGCCGGCAGACCTCCCCCGCCCTGACAATGGTCTCGACGTCGCGCTCCTCCCCGTCCCGCTCGGCCACATCGGCCACAAGGAGCCGGATCGAGTTCGAGCCGATATCAATTGCACCAACGCGCATACTTAGGCTCCGTCAGAGCAGGTAATCCTCGAGTTCGTTCGACTTGTGGCTGGTAGGCGCTGGAGGCTCGTCCACCAGGGAGCCGCCGAGATCATGGATCTCTCCATCTCGCAAGGCATTGGGATCGGCATTCGATTCCCCCGGCCCCTCTGGACTTCCCGGCCGAGTCGAGACGGCGACCGGACGCGGCAGGGCATGGGGTCCGGCCGGCGGCCGTCCCCCTCGCCGTACCCCCTCGGTCCGACCAGGCTTCGGATGCCGGTCTGCCTCGCGCGTCACGGGGCCCCCAGAGGACAGCACCCACTCCAGGAGCGGCCTCACTCCCGGAGCCTCCGACCGCAGCCTGAACCTCACGCGCCGGCCCTCGCGGCGTCCTTCCACGAGGCCCAGCCTGCCCAACGCCTGGAGGTGCCGAGTCGTGCAGGACTGCGAGAGGCCTACCTCCCTCGCCAACTCGCCGACGCAGCGCGCGGATTCGGCCAGTCTGCTGACGAGGCGGAAGCGCGAAGGATCGCCGAGACAGGCCATCAGCTCGCGCGCGCATCTCTCTGGGGCGCTCGATCCGTCCATTGCACTGCCATGCATACCATAATCGTGGATTGACCGCAATGGTTTGCCTCTGCTAGGTTTCGCGCTGCCTGGCCAGAGTTGCGCGACCATGTCGCTGAACCCCGATCCGCCCACCCAAGCCCCCTCGGCACCGATCTTCTTCGGCATGCCGCGAGCCCGCCTCGCCGCCCGGCTGGCGGAGGCGGGGCTGCCGGCCTACCGCGCCTCCCAGCTCTTCTCCTGGGTCTACCGGAAGCATCGGCTCAGCGCGGAGGCCATGACGGACCTGCCACTCGCCTTGCGGCAGAGGCTGGAGCAGCTCGTGGACCTCCGGCTGCCGAGCGTCGTCGAGCACTTCGCCTCGCCGGACGGGGACACGCACAAGTTCGTCCTCTCGCTGGCCGATGGCCGGCGCGTGGAGTGCGTCTCCATGCGCGCCGAGCGCGGGCTCACCTTCTGCGTCTCGAGCCAGGTAGGATGCGCACTCCGCTGCTCCTTCTGCGCGACTGGGATGATGGGGCTCCTGCGGAATCTGCGCCCCGAGGAAATCGTGGCCCAGGTGATGCTGATGGGAGAGTTCCATGGCTGGCAGGACGAAGGCTTCAACGTCGTCTTCATGGGCATGGGCGAGCCGCTGGCCAACTACGACGCGGTCATGGACGCCGTCCACGTCCTGCACGACGAGCACGGCCTCAACCTGGGAGCCCGGCGCATCACGATCTCCACGAGCGGGCTGGTGCCGCAGCTCCAGCGTCTCGCGGAGGAAGGTCTGGCGCTCGGGCTGGCGCTCTCGCTGCACGCCACCACCGACGAGCTGCGCGACCGGCTGGTCCCGGTGAACCGGCGGTGGCCGCTCCGCGAGCTGCTGCCGGCCGCACAAGCCTACGGCCTGAGGAGCGGGCGGCGGGTGACGCTCGAGTACGTGCTCATCGAGGGGGTGAACGACGCTCCCGGCGACGCCGACCGACTGGCCGCGATCGCCCGCGACCTGCCGAGCAAGATCAATCTCATTCCCTACAATCCGGTGCCCGGCCTGCCCTACCGGAGGCCAGGGGCGGAGGCCGTGCAGGCCTTCGCCGAGCGACTCTACCCGCGGGCCCCGGCGGTCATGGTGCGGCGCACGCAGGGGGGCGAGATCTGGGCGGCCTGCGGGCAGTTGGCGGGCCTGGGCGCCGGCGCATGAGGAGTGCCCGCGTGGCGGCCGCGCCGTGAGCCTTCGCGCCCGCCTGGTGGCCGCGCTGCTGGCCCTGGCCCTCTTCCCGACCGTCGTCTTCACGGTCTTCACCCTCGTCGAGCTGGACCGCGCCACCCAGCGCTGGTACCGCCCGGGCGTGGATCGGGCCCTGGAATCCGCCCAGCAGGTCAGTCGCACCGCCCTCACCCACATGGAAGCCACCGTGCTCGCCACGGCCGAGACGTGGGCGCGCACTCTCCCTCCCGCCCGGCTCGACGACGCGCGGCGCGCCAGCGTGCGCGGCGACCTGCGCGACGACGCCCTCGACTTCCTCCAGCTCTATCGCCGCGCGGGGACGCGGTGGGAGCGGCTCGACCAGGTGCTGCCCGCGGGGGTGATCGAGGCGCATGGCGCGGATCTGGCCGGCGAGCTGAACGCGGCGCTGGCCGGGGACCATCTCCTGCACTCGCCGCACGGGGCGCTGGCGGGAGTCGCGCGCATCGACGCCGAGCACGTCCTGGCCGTCGGGATCTGGGTGCCCCCCGACTTCTTCGGCGACGTGGACCGCGTGACGGAGGGGCGCAGCGCGTACAGCCAGCTCGGGGTGGTGGTGGCCGTCCAGCGCCCCTACACCTGGCTCCTGGTCGCGGCGCTCGTCGTGCTCCTCGTGGCGCTGGCCCTGCTCTTCGCCCGCGCGCTGGCGGCGCCCATGGCCCGTCCCCTGAGCGACCTGTCCGCGGCGCTGGATCGCGTGGCGGCCGGCGACCTGTCGGTGCGCGTGGCCCCCGAGGGCGCGCGGGAGCTGCGCGCGCTCGGCCTCGCCTTCAACACGATGACCGAGCGGCTGGTCGAGGCGCGGTCGGCGCTGGCCCGGGCGGAGCGCGAGGCCGCGTGGCGGGACGTGGCCCGCAGGATCGCGCACGAGATCAAGAATCCCTTGACGGCGCTGCGCTATGCTCTACACCGTGTGCAGCGCCGCGTCGCGCTCGTGCCCGAGGCCGAGCAGGGCGCGGTGCAGGAGAGCCTGGACGCCATGCTGCAAGAGCTGGAAAGCCTCGCCACGATGGCGGAGCAGTTCTCCCGCTACGCGCGGATGCCCGAGCCCCGCCTGGAGCCGCTCGATCTGCTCGAGGTCGCTCGGGCCGCGGCGGCGCTCCAGGAGCCCGGGGCGGTCCGCGTCGAGCCCGGGCCGGCTCCGCTCCGCGTGCGGGGCGACCGCCTTCTCCTCTCGCGCGCCCTGCACAACCTGGTGATCAACGCCCGCGAGGCCGCTCCGGACACGCCGGTCGAGATCCGCGCCCGCGCCGAAGGCGCGCTCGCGGTGGTGGAGGTCCTGGATCGCGGCCCGGGGCTACCCGCGGGGCTCGAGGACCAGCTCTTCGACGCCTACGTGAGCACGAAGAACCGGGGCAGCGGGCTCGGCCTGTCCCTGGTCCGCGACATCGCCAGGCAGCACGGCGGGGAGGTCACGCTCACCAACCGCGAGGGAGGCGGGGCGTGCGCCCGCCTCTCCCTGCCCCTGGACCGGGAGGACGGCCGCGAGGCCGGAGCCGCATGAGCACGACGGAAGCGAAGACCGCGCTCGTCGTGGACGACCACGATCAGGAGCGCAAGATGCTGGCGGGGATCCTCGAGGACGAAGGCTGGACGGTGGAGGACGCGCCGTCCGCCGACCGCGCCTTCGCCCAGGTGGAGCCCGGGCGCTTCGACGTCGTCGTGCTGGACGTCAACATGCCCGGGACCGACGGCCTGAGCGCCATGCTCCGCTTCGCCGAGCTGGATCCGGATCTGGCGATGGTGATCGTCACGGGAGAAGCCCTGATCCAGAAGGCCCGCGACTACGTGCTGAGGCACGGCGCGCACGAGGTGATCGCCAAGATGCCCGAGCCGGAGCACCTGCTGGGCGTGCTCGACGAGGCGGCGCGGGTCACGCGCAGCCGCCGGCAGCGGGCCGGCGCGCCTCCCTTCGGCATCGTGGGCCAGAGCCCGGCGATCCTGGCACTCGTCGAGCAGGTGCGCCGCGTCGCGCCTTCGCAGGGCCGGGTCCTGATCACCGGCGAGAACGGCTCGGGCAAGGAGCTGGTCGCCCACGCCGTGCACCTCCTGTCCAAGCGGAGCGCCGGGCCGTTCGTGAAGATCAACTGTGCGGCCATCCCCAAGGACCTCGTCGAGAGCGAGCTGTTCGGGTACGAGCGCGGCGCGTTCACCGGGGCCCTGCAGAGCAAGAAGGGCCGGCTCGAGCTGGCCGACGGCGGCACGCTCTTCCTCGACGAGGTGGGCGACCTCTCGCTCGAGGCGCAGGCGAAGCTGCTGCGGGTCATCGAGACGGGCGAGGTCGAGCGCGTGGGCGCCACGCGCACGGCGCACGTGGACGTGCGCATCGTGGCCGCGACGAACAAGGACCTCGGCGCCGCCCTGGAGAGCGGCGACTTCCGCCAGGATCTCTTCTACCGGCTCAACGTGCTGCCTCTCCACGTCCCGGCGCTGCGGGAGAGGCGCAGCGACGTTCCCCTGCTGGCGGCCCACTTCCTGGAGACGTTCTGCGCCGCGGAGGAGAAGCCTCTCAAGCGCCTCTCGGCGGAGGCTCGTGCCCTGCTGGAGGAGTACCACTGGCCCGGAAACGTGCGCGAGCTGCGGAACCTCATGGAGCGCGCGGCCATCCTGGTGCCGGGCGAGGAGATTCGTGCGGAGGACCTGGCCCCCTGGCTGGAGGGCGGCCCGGGGCAGTCGGAGGCCGCCGGGCTGCGGGGGGAGATCGAGAGGCGCGAGGCGGAGGCGATTCGCAAGGCGCTCGAGGGCGCCGGAGGAAACGTGACGCAGGCCGCGGCGAGCCTCGGGATCGATCGGACGAACCTGCATCGCAAGATGCGCAAGTACGGGATCGGGCGCCGCTGACCGCGCCCGACCCCGCGCGCAGGCGCGGAGGGGCAGCTGCGCTCCCCCGCGCGTGGCGGGAGGAGAACCGATGTCGCGGAATTGCCGCACCAGGCCAGGCTCGAGCGTGACCGACGCCCCGAGGTCGCACGGAGACTCCGCCCCTGGTACGCCGTATGCGATCTCGGCCCGTGCTCCCGACTCCGCTCTGGAGGCCCCGTGAGAATCCGCTTTCCCCTCCTCCTGCTCACGCTGCTGCTCCTCGCCGGGCCCCTCGCTCCGGCGGCGGTGGCCGGCGAGGCCGCCAGCCCTACGGTCCCGCCCGCTGCGGCCGACTCGAGCGGCGGCCGCCTTCCCGGCACGCTGGAGTTCACCCCCGCCAGCGCAGAGACCCTCACGATCGTCCAGCCGCTTCGTGCGGACTCGGCCTACCTGAGCGAGGAGGAATGGCTGGCCGTCGGCTTCGGAGATCAGCTGCTCACCGAGCCCGAAGAATGGCGGGCCCGCCACGGCCGGCCGTGGCGGCTCGACCCGCTCCTGGACTACAACCGTGTCGATCCTCTGCGCCTGGGCCTGGCGGGCGAGATCCAGCGGCCCACCTCGATGGCGCCCCGATTCGGCGGCCGGCTCGAGTACGCGACGGGCCGCAGGCGCTGGCTGTACGGGGCACAGCTCGAGCAGCCGTTGCTGCCGCGCGGCCGCGTGGCGATCGGCGTCTCGGCCACGCGGCGCACGGACCATTCCGAGCTGGAGCAGGTCGACGACCTCGAGAACAGCCTGGCGCTGCTCCTGGCCCGCCAGGACTATCGCGACTACTTCGAGCGGGAGGGCTACGGCGCCTACCTCGCCTGGCGCGTCCCCGACTTCTCGGAGGTGAGCCTCCACTGGCGCACGGACCGCTTCCGCTCGCTGCCGCTCTACGTCAACACGCGCTCGTGGCTCCTCCGCGACCGGCCGCTGCGTGCGAACCCCGCCATCGACGAGGGCACTGCCCGCAGCGTGATCCTGCGCCTGGCGCGCGAGGCCCGGCGCACCGCGCAGACGCGGGCGGGGCTCTATCACGAGATCGAGATCGAGCAGGCCGGCGGCGCACTGGGCGGCGACTTCCACTACACGCGGGCCCTGGCCGACGTGCGCAGCGTCCTGCGCCTCTCCCCCGCCAACACGCTGGTGCTGCGGGCCGTGGGTGGCTACACGCTGGCCGGCGATCTGCCGGCGGAGAAGCTCTTCACGCTGGGCGGCGTGGACGGAATGCGCGCACACGCCAACCTCGAGTACCGCGGAGACCAGCTCCTCCTCGGGCAGGCCGAGTACACGACGGCCTTGTGGCACGTGCGCACCCGCGCCTTCGAGACGGGGCTGCACGCCCTGGTCTTCGTCGACGCCGGGCAAGCGTGGTACAGCGACGTCCACTCGTGGGATCCGCAGCGGCAGCGCCTGATGACGGACGGCGGCATCGGCTTCGCCACCGGCGAGGATCATCTGCGTCTCTACGTCGCCCGGGACCTCCAACAGGCGCGCGCGAGCGCGATCGTGACCTTGCGACTCCAGCGACCCTTCTGAGCCCGCCTCGTGCGCTCCCCGCTCCCCGCCCACGCCGCCGGCCTCCACTTTGGGCGCCTGGCGCTGATCCTGGCGTCCCTGCTGGCCGGATGGGTTCCAGCGCGAGCGCTGGAGGTCTCCGTGGATCGGCCGCGCGAGCGGGCAGGCTACCTGTGGGCGGACATCCACCTGGGCGAACTCTTCGCGCCCCGCGTGGAGAGCAGCCTGGCGCGAGGCATTCCGGCGACGCTGGCGCTGCACGCCGAGCTGTGGCGCAGGCGACCGGGGTGGTTCGACCGCCTCGAGAGCGGCTTCGACGCCGACCTGCGCCTGCAATACGACTTCGCCGACGACGCCTACCGCCTCGAGCGCAGCGGCGCGCAGCCGCTGGTGCTCCGCGACCTGGACTCCGTTCGCGTCGCCCTGTCGCGCCCGCTGCCCCTGCCCGTGGGGAGGGTCGGCATCCTCCTGCCGGAGGAGTCGTACTACGTCGCCGTGTCGGTGACCTTGAAGCCCCTGAGCGTCGAGGACGCCGCGGAGGTGGAGAGCTGGCTCTCCGGAGAGGTCGGGCAGAAGGGGGGCGACGCCTTCGGCATCATCACGGGACTGCCCCGCTCGCTGTTCGACGCGGTGCGCAACTTCGCCGGCTTCGGCGACGAGCACGCGCGCGCCGTCTCGGGCGACTTCGAGCTACGGGATCTGTTCCCGACCCGATAGGGCGGGGCTCAGGGCAGCAGCGTGACCCGCAGGGCGGGCGCCGGCGCCTGCGACGAAGCACGGGCGCCGCGCGCCCGTGCGAAGACCACCCCCGGGCCGACCCGGTGGCCGGCCTCGTCGAGTCCGTCCCAGAGCCAGCGCACCCCCGTCGCGGTCGTCTCCGGCCTCAGGGTCACGAGGCGGCGACCCGCGACGTCGAACACGTCGAGGAGCGCCGGGCTCCACCCGCTCGCGGAGAAGACCAGCGGCCCCCGCGCGGGGTTGGGCCGGACGCTCATCACGGGCTCGGCGGGCGGAACGGGCAGCTCGAGCAGGAAGGTGGCGAGGCCGGGGACCTGCGCGGGCGGGACCAGCGTCGGGTTCTCGATGCCCGCGTTCGCGCAGGCCAGAGGATCCCCGAACAGCGCCCGGAAGTCCTCGGCGAAGATCTCGTGCGGCCGATCCGCGTGCGGAGCGGAGGCCGAGTAGACGGAGGCATCGCTGATCCCGCGCAGCGCCCGATAGCGGTCCCACTCGGACACCGAGCGATCGGGAAGGCGGGCGTACTGCACGACGTGGCCCAACTCGTGGAGGAACTCCGAGTGCTGCTGGCTCGCCGGCAGCGGATAGACCCCCGGCGAGAGGAGGATCAGCCCCGGGCCGGCCGCCGAGCAGAGACCCTCGCGGCGCGGGTAGGGCAGGATGAACACGTCCGCCGCGATCCCCGCGAGTGGATAGCGCACCGCCGCGAGCGCGGCCCGCACCTCGACGAGCGCGAACGAGTGGAAGGCGCCGTCGCCGCGATTCGCGATGACGGTGTCCGTGACGGAGGTGACGAGCTCGAAGCTCGCTCCGCCGGGTAGCTGGAGCCGCAGGCCGCCGCGTCCGTCGGGACGACACCAGTCCCGCAGGGTCTCGGCCGCATCGTGGATCACGATCTGATTGCGGGTGGGCACGGCGGCCGCTCCCAGCTCGGTGGCCAGGGACGGCGCCGCGCCGAGGATCAGCATCGCGGCGGCGAGCCACGACGCGCGCCACAGGCCACGCCGGCCGGCTAGGGGGAGGCCGGCGTGGCACGGCGAAGCGTCGGACGGATCGGCGGGGGTCGAGGTGCGCAAGAACGAGCTCACGCCCGACTCCCAACGCGACGAGCATGCCAGCCCCGGCTACGGGCGCGCCCTGCACCGGGTGGGGGGTCCGGCCGGCCAACCGGCTGCCGTTCTTCCGCTTGGCTGAGGCGGCGGAGCCGCCCCCGGCGCCGCCTCGATCTCCGCCCGGCGCGTCCTCCCGGTCGGAGCGGGGCTCCTCACCCAGGGCACTCTCCGGGATGGGGGTAATCCGACCCCGCGCTGGCCTCGGGCCGGCGGGTGGCTCGGCTCGAGGCCACGCGGCCCCGGGATCAGCTCGCGACCGGTGGTGGGGTGGCCAAGGTCGGCGACGGCGCCGCCCCCGCCGGAGGCGTGCCCGGCTCCGCCGACTTCGACCCCACGCGTGACAGGATGAGCGCTCCGGTGCCGATGATCGAGAGACCCAGCACGAGCAGCACGCCCAGCAGCGTGAAGAAGAGGGAAAGGGTGCGGACGGCTCCCTCGGGCGTCGCGAGCGCCGCCCCGGCCACGAACAGCAGGGCGACGAGCAGGGTGCCCGCCACGATGGGGCCCATCAGCCCACCCTCGCCGGGGCGGCGACGCAGGATCTTGCACCCCAGCACGTAGCTGGCCGCGATCTGCCCCGCCCAGACCGCCAGCATGTACGCGAGCGGCAGGAGGAGCGCGAAGGGGATCCCCACGACGGTGATGAAGAGCAGAACGAGGGCGATCACGAAGAGCGGCGCGGAGAGAAGACCCAGGAAGAAGGAGCCGGCCGTGTGGCGCGAGGCCGTGCTGCCGATCCTCAGCATGCGCTCGGGGAAGAGCATCGCCAGCAGCCAGCCGAGGAACAACGTCACCAGCCAGCCCAGGACGACGCCGGTGAGCAGGGTCGCCAGCGTGGGCATTCCCCACCCCGGAAGGAAGAAGCCGAGCGCCACGCTCTGCCCCTGCACCTGGGCCCCGGCCGGGTGATCCAGCACCCCACCGATGGCCACGGCATCGCCATCCACGACCGCGCCCGGGTGCAGACGCACCGAGCCGAACACGGCCACCACGTCGCCGTCCACCTTCCCGGCGACGTCCACCGAGCCGAACACGGCGACCACATCGCCCTGGACCGTCTCGCCGGCGGGCACGTTGGCGTCGGCGAACACACGCACGAGACCCGCGTTGCCCGTGTCCACGACGACCCCGGGACCGTGCACCCCGGAGCCGCCGCCGACCACCACGCTCTCGGACTCGCTGCTCACCACGGTCACGCCGCGCGGGCCGACCCTGATGACGTCGCCCACGCGTTCACGATGGCGCTCCCCGATGCGGCCCGCGCCCCGTCCGTATTCCTCGACCCGGATGCCCGCGGGGCCGATGCGGACGCGATGCACCGTCACCGGCGTGTCCGTGGCCGCGCCGCCGGTCTTCGCCGCCCGGGCGAGCGACGCGGGCGCCATCGCCACCGCGAGGCTCACGAGCGCGACGAGGAACGGACCCACTCCAATGGCCGCGGAGGAGCCCATCCTCGGCGGCCGCGAGCGCTCGTCAGTATCCCAGGAAGCCGACATGGTGCACCTTTCTGACCGCCGGACTGCGCCGCGGTCGCATCCACCAGAGCAGGACCGCACAGGCCACCGCGGCCGCCCACACCGCGAGCCCGATGTCGGGCTCGGCCAGCACCGCGCCGAAGGCACGACCGAGCGGCGCCAGACGCGCCCCCACCGCATGCAGCCAACCCCAGCCGTCGGCGAGGCGCACGGCGGAGGACCCGAGAGAGTTGAGCACGAACAGGCCCGCGCTCAGCAACCGGCTCGAAGCCTGGGCCGAGAGCGTCCCGAGCCACGCCTGCCGGCCCGGCGCGAGCACCCAGAACGCGATCGCCCCGGCGCACACGGCCAGCGCCCCGGCGTATCCCCAGCCCAGGGCCGCCAGCCGCCGCCGCCGCACTCGCGAGGGGAGCACGCGGTCCAGGATCCGCTCCCGATACCCTTCCGGGAGGACGACCGGGAGCGGGCGCTCGAGCACGGCGAAGAGTCGCGCCAGCGCCACGACCTCGGCGGCGCACTCCGGGCAGCCGGCGACGTGCGCGCGCAGGGCAGCGGCGTCCTCCGGCGGCACCTGCCCGTCCAGGAGATCCTGGAGGCGCGGCGTCCGGTCGCAGTGGCTCATGATTCCTTCTCCAGACGATCCTTCAGCAGCGCGCGCGCCCGGTGGATGCGTGCCTTGACCGTACCGAGCGGCAGCCGCAGGGCCTCCGCGATCTCCTCGTAGGACAGCCCCTGCTGATGGCGAAGCATCACGACGACTCGATAGTGCTCGGGCAGCGAGGCGATGAGGGCGCCGGCGCTCCGCTCCTCCTCGCCCCTCACAGCCAACTCCTCGGGCCCGAAGCCGGGGTCCGCGACCTCGACCACGCGCTCCTCCTCCGTCCCGGGCTCGCTGCGGAAGAGCGACACCGTCTTCACCCGCCGCCGGCGCAGGTGATCGATGCTGAGGCGCGCGGCAATCGTGAAGAGCCAGGCCGGAAAGGCCCGTGAGGGATCGTAGCGATCCAGTGCCTTGAACATGCGGACGAACGTCTCCTGGGCGAGATCCTCGGCGTCCTCCCTCACGCGGACCATCCGCAGAGCCAGAGAGTAGACCTGCCTTTCGTAGCGCTCGATCAGCTCCCGGTAGGCTCTCTCGTCGCCGGCCAGGCAGCGCCGGACCAGTTCGGGGTCGCTGGGGCTCACCCGTCAGCCTTCAACTCCGCCTACGGGCGGCGCGGGGCGAAGGTTTCATGCGAGTGCACATTAGGCGCGCCGTCCGACAATGGTCAAGAAGCGGCGGCCCAGCGAGTTGGCGGCCGCGCCGCTTGACGAGCGGGCGGGCTGCCCGTAGCTTCGCCTGCACTGTCCGGCTCGGCTGTCCCTGCTGACCCTCTCCCGTGAGATGCCCATGCTGACCATCACCACCTTGAAAGCCCGTGAGATCCTGGATTCCCGTGGCAATCCCACCCTGGAGGTGGACTGCCAGCTCGCCGGCGGCGCCCTTGGCCGGGCCGCCATCCCCTCGGGGGCTTCGACGGGCGAGCACGAGGCGCTGGAGCTGCGCGACGGCGACAAGACCCGCTACGGCGGCAAGGGTGTGCAGAAGGCGGTCCGCAACGTCGCCGAGACCATCGCCCCGGCCATCGTGGGGATGGAGGCGTACGACCAGCTCGGGGTCGATCGCGCACTGATCGAGCTGGACGGCACGCCGACCAAGAGCAACCTCGGCGCGAACGCCCTGCTGGGCGTCTCGCTCGCAGTGGCCAAGGCCGCGGCCGCGGCCCTCGAGTGCCCGCTCTATCGCCACCTGGGCGGCGTCCACGCGCGCACCCTGCCCGTGCCGCTCATGAACGTGGTGAACGGCGGCAAGCACGCGGACAACAACGTGGACCTCCAGGAATTCATGATCGTCCCCCTCGGGGCGCCGTCGTTCCGCGAGGCTCTGCGCTGGGCCACGGAAGTGTTCCACACGCTCGCGGGCGTGCTCAAGAAGCGCGGCCTGGCCACGGGCGTCGGGGACGAGGGCGGCTTCGCCCCCAACCTCGAGAACAACGAGGCCCCGCTGAAGCTCCTGGTCGAAGGCATCGAGAAGGCCGGCTACCGGCCGGGCGAGCAGATCGCGATCGCTCTCGATCCGGCCGCCAGCGAGTTCTTCAAGGACGGCGCCTACGTGCTCGCGGCCGAGGGCGGACGCCGCCTCAGCCCCGCCCAGATGGTCGACTACTACGTGGGGCTCGTGGACCGCTATCCCATCGTGAGCATCGAGGACGGTCTCGCCGAGGACGACTGGGAAGGCTGGTCGCTCATCACCCAGAAGGTGGGCGGTCGCATCCAGCTCGTGGGCGACGACCTGTTCGTCACGAACGTCGCGCGCCTGAGCCGCGGCATCCGTGAAGGCGTCGCCAACTCGATCCTCATCAAGCTGAACCAGATCGGGACCGTGTCCGAGACGCTGTCCGCCATCGAGACTGCCCACCGCGCGGGCTACACCGCCGTCATCTCCCACCGCTCGGGCGAGACGGAGGATGTCACCATCGCCGACCTGGCGGTCGGCACCAACGCGGGCCAGATCAAGACCGGCTCCCTGTGCCGCACCGACCGCGTGGCCAAGTACAACCAGCTCCTGCGCATCGAGGAAGAGCTGGGCGCGTCGGCCGTCTACCCGGGGCGGGCCGCGTTCCGCTCCTCGACCCACAGCTAGTGTCCTGTCCCGGGAGTAGCTAGACAGATCCCAGGGCCCTCGCGGCCCTGGCGGCGTTGCGCCTCCTCCGAAACCAGAACAGGTTGCGCCGCCGGCGGACCCCAGGGGCCCGCCGGCGGTCGTCCGCTCGACTCGGCGCGACTCGGGCCGTTGACGCCGGAGGCGAGCGGGTACATCCTGGGCTGTGCGGACGCCCATGGCGCCGCACGCTGTCGCACGGGTCCACGTGGGACCCCTCTGCTCGCAGGGACGCGAGCCCCGGGCCACCGGAGCGAAGAGAAGGACAAGGACGTCATGCGCGACATCAGCATCCGCATCCAGCGCTACCGACTCTCCCGTTACGCCGCCCCCCGGGACCAAGGCCACCGGCGGCTGCGCTGGATCTGGGTCATCGGCGGGCTCTGGCTGGTGTGGGCGGGATTCGTGAGCGATCACAGCTTCCTCCGGCTGTGGCAGCTCTCCGGCGAGAACGGCCGGTCGGCGGCCATGCTGCGCCGGCTGGAGGGCGAGATCGCCCGCCGCAACGCCGAGGTGACCGATCCCGACGAGCAACGCAGCCTCGCCGAGCACGCGCTGCGCGAGAAGAACGGGATGGCGAAGCCCGGCGAGATCATCTACCGCGTCCGCCGGGACGCGCCCGCCGGGCGCTGAGGCCGCGCGCCGGGGCCCACGGCGAAGCGGCGCGAGGCGATCGCCTCGCGCCGCTTCGCTCGTGGGGAACGGAGTTCGGACTAGGCCCTGCTCAGAGCCCTATGCCCAGGGCCATGCGCACGCCGAGCCCGCTCAGGTCCATGCTCGGGATGCGGACCGGCTTCTTGTTGGCGTCCAGGAGCGGGCCCTGGAGGTACACGGGAGGGGTCGAGCCCCGCACCTGGTAGGGCACCATGATGATGCCGTCGTTGGCCAGGTCGCGGATCACCGCGCTCCGGTAGATGGCGCCGACGAGCAGCGAGAAGCGCGTCGCGAAGAACATGTGCGCGCCCACTTCCGCGTAGTAGCCCGGGCTGTCGCCGCGGCCCACGAGCCGGTTGTCGCCGCCCAGCGAGAGGTTGTCGAGCGTGTCGCCCCGGGTCGTGAGCCCCTGCTCGAAGGTCGTGAAGAGGGCCCGGCCGGTCGTCACGCTGAGCACTCCGGCGCCCACGAACGCGCGGGCCTGGAAATCCCCCTGGGTGTAGGGAGCCATGTAGTACAGGGCGCCCACGTGCAGCGGGACCGCCAGCACCTCTCCCCGCACGACGATGTCCGAGCCGATGGACGGCTGGATCTCCCGCTTGGTGTCGGTGCGCAGGTGGCCGACGCCCGCGGCCAGCGCGAAGTTGGGCCGCACGAAGTAGCGCAGCTCGGCGTCGAACAGCCAGCCCATCGAGATCTTGCTGAGGGGCTCGATCGTGGACCCCAAGGGATATTCGTTGTAGCGGCTCAGCAGGTCGTTCATGCCGCCGCCATTGAGCTGGCTCGGGATGGCCGAGACCACCAGGTTCAGATGGTGCACCTCGGCGGCGGCCATGGCCTTCGGGGCATGGACGCAGGCGCCGAGGACGACGGCCGACGCCAGCAGGGCCCCGAGTCGAAGACGGATCAACGCAGACCTCCCCCCACGAAGGGTCAATCCGAAGGGAACACCGCACCATCCCGGTCAGGCTAGCTCATACTATCCGGGGCCTGACCGCGGCGCAACAACGACCTTGCATCTCGGCGCGTGTCCGCGCTCGCGAGCGCTGCGCGTCGCAGCGAGCCCAGGCGCACGTGTCGCGTGCAGTCGGCCGTCCCCGCGCGATCCTCGCGGAGGCCCGAATTCCCCGGCCGAGGCGGCGCGCGTTCCACCACTTGACAGCCCGCGAGGGAGGCGTCTAAGGTCAGGGTCGCTGATGCGGGGTGGAGCAGCCTGGTAGCTCGTCGGGCTCATAACCCGAAGGTCGCTGGTTCAAATCCAGCCCCCGCTACCA
>JAWOLC010000059.1:0-39765 GCA_033853925.1 Candidatus Eiseniibacteriota bacterium | reverse complement strand
CGGGCTGCGGTGCCTTCGGCAGCCGCCCGAAGTACTTCTCGATCACCGGCATCGCCTCGGCCGTTTTCACGTCGCCGACGACCGCGACGACCATGTTCGACGGGATGTAGTACTTGTGGAAGAAGTTCGCCGCGTCGGTCGCGGAGAAGGCCTTCAGGTCCGACGGCCAGCCGACGACCGGATACCCGTACGGATGCGCGATGAACGCCGCCGCCGTGAACTGTTCGATGAGCCGTCCGATCGGACTGCTCTCGGTTCGCATGCGGCGCTCTTCTGTGACGACGTCGCGCTCCTTGTAGAACTCGCGGAAGACGGGATGCGTGAGCCGCCCGCCTTCCATCAGCGCCCACAGCTCGAGGCGGTTCGAGGGCAGCGAGAAGAAGTAGGCGGTCACGTCGTCGGCCGTGTAGGCGTTCATGTCCTGGGCGCCCGCCTGCTCGAGGATCTTCGAGTACTGGTTCGAGACCACGTACCGGTTGGCGGCGGTCTGCGCCTCGGCGAAGGCGGCCTCGGCCTGGGCCAGCCGCGTCGAGTCGGTGTGGATGCCCTTGCGGCGCTCGTCGAGGACCGCCTGCCAGGCCGTCTCCTCGGCGTCGAGCGCCGGCTTCTCGGCCTTCCAGTCGCTGGTGCCCACCACCGTGGTCCCCTTGAAGGCCATGTGCTCCATCATGTGGGCGATGCCCGTCGTGCCGACCTGCTCGTCGGACGAGCCCGCGTTCACCACGGTCTGGAAGCTGAAGACCGGCGCGTTGTGGCGCTCGACGACGATGAACTCGAGCCCGTTCGGCAGCGTGAACTCCTCGACCTGCTTCTCCAGGTTCTCGAGGCCGGTCTTGACGGGCGCCGCGGTCGCGGACTTCTTCCTGGCGGGCGGGGCCTTCGCGGCCGCGACCGGCGCGGCGAAGAGCGCGACCGCCAGCCCGAGAGCCGCGAGGGAGCGGAGCGTCGCGAGCGGCCACCGTGCGGCGCCAGGCCGCATGGGTCGGACGAGCATGGCTGGTTCCTCCTTGAGGGGCGAACGGGGGACGAAGCTCCGGAGCGTGGAGCCTGCGTACTATGAAGCGGTCCAAGCGGAGAATGCAAGACCCGCCTGCCGGAGCCCGCGGCCTCGCCGCCGAGCGCGCGCCCGCCTCCCACGAGCGCGGGCCGCGGCCCCGGGCGAATGCGAAAGGGCCGGCCCCGCGCGAGGCGGGGCCGGCCCGGGGAATGCGAACGGCGAGTCGGCTACACGCTCTTCGCCAGCAGCCGCGCCTTGTCCGTGCGCTCCCAGGTGAAGCTGGGCTCGCTGCGGCCGAAGTGGCCGTAGGCGGCGGTGAGGCGGTAGATCGGCCGGCGCAGCCGGAGGTTCTTGATGAGCCCGGCGGGCGTCAGGTCGAAGTTCTTCCGCACCACGTCGGTGAGCTTCTGATCGCTCACCTTCCCGGTGTGCTTCGAGTCCACCATGATGCTGACCGGCTCGGGGCAGCCGATCGCATAGGCGATCTGCACCTCGACGCGGTCGCACAGCCCGCTGGCCACCAGGTTCTTCGCCACGTAGCGGGCGCCGTAGGAGGCCGAGCGGTCCACCTTGCTCGGATCCTTGCCCGAGAGCGCCCCGCCGCCGTGGCTGCCCACCCCGCCGTAGGTGTCCACGATGATCTTGCGCCCGGTGAGCCCGGTGTCGGCCATGGGCCCGCCCTTGACGAAGCTGCCCGTGGGATTGATGTGGAAGGTGATGGGCTGGTCGCGCCGCACCAGGCGCTTGGGCAGCACCGGCATCACGACCTTCTCGATCACGTCCTTGCAGATGGCGCCGTGCTTGACGTTGGCGGCGTGCTGGCTGGAGACGACCACGGTGTGCACGCGCAGGGGCTTGCCGTCCTCGTACTCGACCGTGACCTGCGACTTCCCGTCGGGGCGCAGGTAGGGGATCGTGCCGCTGCGCCGCACCTGGGCCAGCCGCCGGGTGATCGCGTGCGCCAGCATGATGGGCAGCGGCATGAGCTGGGTCGTCTCGCGGCAGGCGAAGCCGAACATCAGGCCCTGGTCCCCCGCCCCACCCTTGTCCACACCCAGGGCGATGTCGGGCGACTGGTCGTCGATCGCGGTGATGACGGCGCAGGTGTGGCTGTCGAAGCCGTACTCGGCGCTGTCGTAGCCGATCTCCCCGATGACCCGCCGCACCAACGCCGGGATCTCGACGTAGCCGTGGCTCGTGATCTCTCCCGCGACGAAGGCGAGGCCGGTGGTGACCAGGACCTCGCAGGCCACGCGGCTCGTCGGATCCTGCGCGATGAGCGCGTCCAGGACCGAGTCCGAGATCTGGTCGGCGATCTTGTCGGGGTGGCCTTCGGTGACGGATTCGGAGGTAAAGAGATGACGCGCGCCCATGACTGGATCTCCGTGCGGTTGAGTTCGGCGGTCGGGTCGAAACGCGCGGGCCGGGGCCACCGGGCGCCCGGCGCGCGCCAGTCGGCTAGGTGAAATTCACTTCGCTCGAGTCCCCGACGTTGACGCGGCGATACCCGCCGCGCACCACGGCGTTGCCGCCGACGACGGAACTCTCGAGCATGATGTCCTCCACCGTGGCGTTCTCGTTGATGATGCTGTCGCGCACCACGGCGTTGCGGAGCTGCGCCCCCGCCGCGACCGAGACGTGGGGGCCGAGGATGGAATTCTCGACGCTGGCGCCCTTCGCCACGCACACCGGCGGATGCACGACCGAGCCGGCGATCGCCGCCCCGCACCCCTGCTTGTCGAGGAGCACGCGGTTGGTCTCGAGCAGCGTCTCCGTCTTGCCGCAGTCGTACCAGCCGGCCACGGGGAAGGTCGTGATCACCTCGCCGCGCTCGACCAGGAGCTGCATGGCGTCGGTGAGCTGGAACTCGCCCTTCGTGCGCAGCTCCCGGCGCTGGATCTCCTGCAGGGCGTCGAACAGCGGCCGGCCGCAGGCGAAGTAGTAGATCCCGCAGATGGCCAGCTTCGACCGGGGCCGCTCCGGCTTCTCGACGAGGAGCGTCACGCGCCCCTCGCGGCCCAGCTCGACGATGCCGAAGCGCTCCGGGTCGTCCACCTCCTTGACGCCGATGCTGTTCACCTTGCCGGCGAGCACGGGGCGCAGGTCCACCTCGAAGATCGTGTCGCCGAGGATGATGAGCACCGGACCCTCCCCCGCCGGCGCCTCGGCGAGCGAGACGGCGTGCCCGAGGCCCTGGGGCTCGGACTGCTCGACGTAGGCGACCTCGAGGTCCCGATAGTGGGCGTCCACGTAATCGCGCACGCGGTCGCCCATGTAGCCCACGATCAGGATGGCGCGGCGGATGCCGAGCCCGCACAGGTCGTCGAGGATGTGGGCGAGGATGGGCTTGCCCGCCACGTGCAGGAGCACCTTGGGCAGGGTGTGCGTGTGCGGCCGCAGGCGCGTGCCGACGCCGGCCACGGGGATCACGGCGGTGATGTCGGAGTTCATGCTCGCTCTCGTTCCGGGCTCGCCAGCCGCCCCTTCAGCTCCTCGATGCTGCGGACCGGGGTCGCATCGGCCCCGCCCAGCCACGCGAGGTAGAGACTCAGGTAGTCGCCCAACTGCACGAGCGAGGCCAGCCGCGCCAGCCGCCCGCCCGGGAGCGCCTCCTGCTCGTGCACCGCGGCGCCCTGGCGCCGCGCGTACTCGACCGTGAGGTCGAGCCGCCGGCGGATCTCGGGCGCGTCCTCGGGGTCGTGCAGCGCGACCACGGCGATGCCGCGGTGCAAGGCTCCGGGCCGCTCCCAGCCCACGATCTCGTTGTGGTCGAGCTCGGGAACCACCGCGGAGTGGGCGAGCAGTTTAGCATTTTCGTGAAGCTGCTGCTTCCAGCGCAGGGCCACGGCCTCGACCGGCCCGGCCCCGGCGTAGACGAACACGAGCCGCCCCGCCAGGGCGCGCGCGAGCCGCTTGGCCTCGTTCTCCGCCTCCGGCACCTCCGGCGCGAGCCGGCGCTGCTGCTCGCCGAGCCGCGCCAGGGCCTCGCGCCAGGCGGGGGCGGGATCGTCGCTCCAGCCCAGCGCGTGCAGGAGGCCGCTCACCGCGACCCACGAGGCGTAGAGCGCCGCGCGCGGCGGCGAGCCCGCGGGCAGCGGGTGCACGGGCACGCCGTCGCGCGCGCACCAGGCGCCGAGGATCCCGCCGGTGGTGAGCGCCAGGCGCGGCACGCCGCGCCGGGCCGCGTCGCGGTAGAGCGCCAGCGTCTCCTCGGTGGCGCCCGAGTACGAGCTGAGCAGCGCCAGCGACTCGCTCCCCACCCAGCCGGGCCAGCGGTAGGCGCGCACCACCTCGAGCGGGCGGGGCAGGCGGTCCTCGTGGAGGGCGCGCGTGAGGTCGGCGGCGATCGCCGAGCCGCCCATCCCCCCCACCACCAGCCGCTCCGGCGGGCGCGCCGGCGCGGGCCAGGGTCGCTCGGCGAGCCAGGCCAGGGCCTGCTCGATCTGCGCGGGGATGCCGGCGAGGCGCGCGGCCATGCCGCCGGGATCGCGCTCGGCGAAGGGCGGCTCGAGCACGCTCATGCGGCGGGATCCCGCGGCTCGGGCACGGCGGGCACGAGGGCCGCCGTGTGGCGGTTGACCACCTCTTTCACCGCCTCGGCCGTGGCCTGCTCCAGGGCCTCGTCCGCCAGCCGCCGCGCGGCCTCCAGGGTCACGCCGCGGATCGCGGCCTTCACCCGCGGCAGGTCGAAGCAGCCCACCGACAGCTCGTCCACCCCGAGCCCCACGAGGAGCACGGCGATCTGCGGATCGCCCGCCATCTCGCCGCACACCCCGACCCAGTTGTCCGCGGCGTGCCCGGCGGCGATCGTGTGCCGGATGCTGCGCAGGACGGCGGGATCGAGGGGCTCGTAGAGGTGCGCCAGCCGCTCGTTGCCGCGGTCCATCGCCAGCGTGTACTGGGTGAGGTCGTTGGTGCCGATCGAGAGGAAGCGGGCCTCGCGCGCGAGCGCGTCCGCCATCCACACGGCGCTGGGCGTCTCGATCATGAGCCCGATGTCCAGCTCCGGGTCGTGGGGGATGCCGGCGCGCGCCAGCTCCTCGCGCACCTCGCGGCAGCTCGCCTTGGCGCGGCGCAGCTCGTCCACGCTCGCCACCATGGGGAACATCATCAGCACCCGCCCGTGCGCGCTGGCGCGGTAGATGGCGCGGAGCTGGGTGCGGAACACCTCGGGGAACTCGAGCGAGAGGCGGATCCCGCGGCGCCCGAGGAAGGGGTTGTTCTCGTGGATCGTGCCGAGGTACGAGGCCACCTTGTCCCCGCCCAGGTCCATGGTGCGGAAGAGCACGGGCCGGGGATGCATGCGCTCCACCACGCCGCGGTAGGCCTGGTACTGCTCCTCCTCGTCGGGCAGCTCCAGCCGGCCCAGGTAGAAGAACTCCGTGCGGAAGAGGCCGATCCCGTCGGCCCCCACGCTGAGCGCGCGCTCGACCTCGCTCGGCAGCTCGAGGTTGGCGCCCAGCTCGACCTTGTGGCCGTCCTGGGTGACGGCCGGCTGATCGTGGATCTGGACGAGGGAGCGGTCCTCCTCCTCGATGCGCCGGCGCCGGGCCGCGATGAAAGCGGTCGTCTCGGCGTCGGGGTCGATCTCCACGGTGCCGAGGAAGCCGTCCACCGCCGCGGTCGTCCCGCTCGCCGCCTCCTGCATGATGCCGCGGCAGCTCACCACCGCGGGGATGCCCCGGCCGCGGGCGACGATGGCGCAGTGCGAGCTGCGCGACCCCACCTCGGTCACCAGTCCGACGATGCGCTCGCGGTCGAGGAGGGCCACCTCGCTCGGCGCCACGTCGTGGGCCACGAGGAGCGACGGCGCTTCGGGGATCGCCGGGGCGCGGTGGCCGTCGCCCAGCAGGTAGCGGAGGACGCGCCGCTCCACGTCGAGCACGTCGGCGTGCCGCTCGCGCAGGTGCTCGGACTCCACGCTGGCGAGGCGCGCGGCCACGCCGGCCATGTGGGCGCGGAACACCCAGGCCGCGTTGCGCCGCTCCTTGCGGATGCCGCGCTCCACCGCCCGCCGCAGCTCGGGATCCTCGAGGATGAGCAGGTGGGCGCTGTAGATCTCGGCCTCGGACTCGCTCAGCTCGCGGGCGATGCGGTCGCGGATGCTCACCAGGTCGGCGCGCGAGGCCTCGAGGGCGGCGTGGTAGCGCTCGATCTCGCGCTCCACCCCGCCGGCGGGCACGGGGGTGTCGCGGACCGCCAGCTCCTCGCGCTCCAGGCGATAGATCGGGCCCACGCCCACTCCGGGCGAGGCGGCGATGCCGGTGAACTTCACGGCTCCCCTCCGAACCTGCCCTCCACCAGCGCGCGCAGGGCGTCCACCGCCTGCCGCTCGTCGGGCCCCTCGGCGCGCACCCGGATCGTACTGCCCTCCTCGGCGGCCAGCATCATGACCCCCATGATGCTCTTGCCGTTCACCTCGAGGTCGTCCCGGCTCACGAACACCTCGGCCGTGAAGCGAGCGGCCGTCTTCACGAACAGCGCGCAGGCGCGGGCGTGCAGTCCGAGCTGGTTGCGGATGAGCAGGTCGGCCTCGGTCACGCTCGTCTCCCCGGCACGACGCACGCGGACACGGTCGTCTCCGCTCAGCGGAACCAGGTCGCCGCCACGCACAGCGCCCCCAGCCCCAGCGCCCACTCGGTCGGCGAGGGACGCGGGCGCAGCGCCACGATGAGTCCGAGGCCCAGTCCCGCCGCCAGCACGATCTGGAAGACGACGGGGCGCGGCTCGCCTTCCGGCGCCAGCAGCCAGGCCATCATCACCCCCGCGAGCACCACGCCCAGGAGGCCGATGCGGTCGGTCAGCCGATCGAATCGCCGGCGCTGGCCCTCCCCCAGCACCGCCGTCCCCAGCCGGTAGCCCCAGTTCACGCCGAGGATGCGCATGCCGAGATGGAGGAAGTTGTAGCACGCCCAGAGCGCCAGCGCTCCCAGCCACGAGCCGGCCAGGGCCACGAGCACGCCGAGGCAGGCGGCGAACGGCCGCAGGGTGAGCCAGAAGAGCCGGTCGCCGATCGCGGCCAGGGCCGAGCCGAGCACGGCCTTGACGCGCGCCATGTCGCTCCCGTCGCCGCTCTCGCCCGCGGCCCGCTTCTCCTCGAGCCCGGCCACGACCCCGAGGGCGAGCGAGGCCAGCGTGGGCTGCGTGTTGAAGTAGGCGGTGTGCTCGGCCAGGCGCTGGCGGCGCTGCTCGGCGTCGGGGTAGAGCCGCCGCAGGGCCGGCTCGAGCGCCCAGGCCCAGCCCAGGCCCTGCTGCCGCTCGTAATTGAACGTGGCCTGCAGGAGCAGGGCGCGGGCCGTCATGCGCCGCAGGTCGGCGGGCTCGAGCCGGCCCATCAGCGTCCCGTCATCATGAGGAGCAACCAGGCACCGAGCATGGACACTCCGAAGACGGCCGCCCGGGTCAGCCGCCGGCGAATGAACACCTGGAGGACCTGGGCCAGGCCGAGCCCGATCCACAGGGGCTGGGCCAGCGCCCAGGCGCGCGCCAGCCGCAGGGTGTGGTGCCCGGCCACGGGACCCAGGAGCCACACGCCCAGCGCCAGGCAAGCGGCCGAGTACCCTACACCGGCCGCGAAGGCGAGGACAACGCCGGCGCGCTGGGCCTGGCCGAGGGCGGCCTCGTTGCCCCGCAGGATCTCGGCTTCGCACCAGCGGCTCAGCCCCTCGTTGGCGCGCCGCTGCCACTTGACGACCGGCACCCCGAAGGTCGCCGCGACCAGGCCGGCGAAGACGCCCACGACGGCCGCCGCGTCGGCGACGAGGAGGAAGGGCTGCTGGGCGGCGACGGCCAGCGCCACGCCCGTGCCCACGACCCCGCCCACCGCGTAGTCCTCGGGCGTGCGCGCGCCGACGGGCAGCGTCGTCGCCGCCAGGAGCTGCAGCACGACCCCGACCTCGAGAGCCAGGCGCCACTCGCCCCAGATCGCCGCCAGGATCGTGGCCGAGACGAGCGGCTGCGAGAAGAGGGTCTGCGCCACCGGCGTGGCGTCCAGCGCCGCGATGCCCCCCAGCAGCAGGGTGGCGAGGATCGGCGCGTTCACGGACCGACGGCCCGGTCCAGCAGGGCCAGAGGCTGGGGGCGCGTGGCCGGCACGTCCTGCACCTCCAGCGTCACCCCTCGCCGGAGCAGCGTGCGGGCGTCCTCGCGATCGGCTTCGTCCAGGTAGACGTACTCGTTCACCTTGGTCTTGCCCGGGGCGTAGTGGAGCCCGCCCAGGGTGAAGGAGGGCACGGCCGCGCCCCCCTCGACCACGGCGCGCGCCGCCCGCAGGTCGCGGACGATCAGCATGGCCGCCCCCGGGGCGCGCTGCTCCTCGTCCCAGGCGGCCGCCGCCTCGCTCACGGTGAGGACGGTCACCCGCATGTCGGGCGCGGCCGAGGCGAGCAGCTCGCGCTCCCAGCCGTTCGCCGCGGAGCGGTCGTCGGCCACCACCAGGCGGGCGAGGCGGAGCGCCGCGCCCCAGGCCACCACCACTTGGCCGTGGATGAGGCGATCGTCCACGCGCTGGTTGCGCCAGCTCATGCCGGCCGCGCGCGCTGGACGCGGACGCTGTCCTGCGCCTTGGCCTTCAGGCGCTCGGCCAGCTCGCCGCAGGGGTACTGCTCGCGGTTGTGCAGGTAGTCGAGCAGGGCGGGCAGGTTGATGCCGCTCACGACCACGACCTCGGGGCGATCCCGGGCGGCGAGCAGCCCGCCTTGCTGGCAGGAGCCGCCGGGGAAGTCGGTGAGCACCAGCCCGCCCTCGGGCCAGCGGGCCACGCGCGCCGCGATCTCGCGCTCGAGGTCGGCGCGCGAGAGGCCGGAGTTCGAGAGGACCTCGACGCCGTCCACGGGTCCGTAGATCTGCTCGGCCGCCCGCAGGAGGGCCGCCCCGAGGTCCGCGTGCGTCACCAGCAGCGCCGGGATCCGGCTCACTCGGTGTCCTCGAACACCCAGCGGTGCTGGGCGCTCTTGCGCTTCATGTGCTCGATGAGGTGCTTGTTCAGGCGCTCGGCCGGGGAGTAGCCGCCGTAGACCTTGATCAGGTAGTTGAGGGCCACGACCTCGGCGATCACGGTGATGTTCTTGCCGGGGAAGATGGGCACCTCCACCTTGGGGATGCCGACCCCCAGGATGTCGGTCTTGCGCTCGTCGAGCCCCACCCGCTCGTAGTCCTCCTCCCGCGACCACTCCTTCAGGTGCACCTCCACCTCGACGCGCTTCTGCAGGCGGATGGCGCGGATGCCGAAGATGCTCTGCACGTCGATGATCCCCAGGCCGCGGATCTCCATGTGGTGGCGGAGGAGCTGGTTCCCGCTGCCCACCAGCATGTCGCCGTGGCGGCGGGTGATCGTCACCACGTCGTCGGCGACCAGCCGGTGGCCGCGCTCGATCAGGTCGAGCGCGGTCTCCGACTTGCCGATGCCGCTGCGCCCCGTGAAGAGCAGGCCGCATCCGTAGACGTCCACGAGCGAGCCGTGCACGGTGGTCACCGGGGCGAACATGTGATCGAGGTAGAGCGTCAGGTTGTGGATGAACGGCGTCGTGCTCTGCGGCGTGCGCAGGAGCGGCACCTGGCACTCGTTCGCGCGCTGGATCAGGTAGGGCGGCACGTTGAGGGCCTTGCAGATGACGATGAGGGGCATCGAGAAGTTGAACAGGCGGTCGACGGCCTCGCGGACCTGCGCCTCGCCGAGCGTGGCCAGGTAGCTCAGCTCGGTCTGCGCCATGATCTGGATCCGCTCGGGCAGGAAGTTCTCGACGAAGCCCATGATCGCCATGCCCGGGCGATGGATGTCGCTCACGGTGATCTCGCGGCGCGACGCCAGCGACTCGGTGAGGAGCTCCAGCTGGAGCTCCTCACGCTGATCCTCGAACAGCCGGGCCGGACTGATGGATTGCACGGTCTCTTCACTCCTCCGGGCCGGGCGCCAGGTCCGGCTCCGCGCCGTCCTCGGGCTCCGCCAGGCCGTTGGCGCCGGGCGGCTCCCCGAGGCTGCGCCCCGCCCGCTTGTGCTCGATCCGCTTTTCCTTGAGCCGGCGGAGCTGCTGCTCCAGCCGGCCGGCGGCCAGATCGATGGCCGCCTTGTTCGTATCCGACTCCTCGCGACTCACCATCTCGTGGTGCTTGAGCCGGAGGGTGATCTCGGCCCGGTGGCGGAACTTCTCGGCGGTGACGACGAGATGCGCCTCCTGGATGTCACGGGCGAAGCGCTCGAGCTTCGCCAGACGCTGCAGCGCGAAATTGCGGACCTCGGCATCGAGCTCGCAGTGGCGAGCGGTCGTGCTGATCTGCATGTTGGAGATCCCTTCCATCCCAGGACTGGTCGCGCCTCGAATGCCGCGCACGGCGGGGGCGGGGCACCCACCTGACGCGTGGGGCTCGCTCCTCGCGGCGGCGAAGCCGTCCGATGCGACTCGCCCGCCGCCCGTGCTCGGCCTTCCCGGCGCGTCCTACGCCACGCGCCGGCGGAACCTCGCCGGCAGGATGCTGAGCTGCTCGCGGTACTTGGCCACCGTCCGCCGGGCGATCTTGAGCCCCTTCTCGTGCAGGAGCTCCGCGATGCGCTGGTCGGACAACGGGTCCTTCTTGTCCTCCTCGTCGATGAGGGTCTTGATGATGTCACGGGCCGTCCGGGCCGAGACGTCTTCGCCGTCTTCGGTTTCGAGCCCGCTGGAGAAGAAGAACTTCAGCTCGAACACGCCGCGCGGCGTCTGCACGTACTTGCCGCTGCACACGCGGCTCACCGTGGACTCGTGCATGTCGATCTGCCGGGCGACCTGCTGGAGCGTGAGGGGTCGGAGGAAGGCGATGCCCTTGTCGAAGAAGTCCCGCTGCTCGCGGATGATGCAGTTCATGACCTTGATCATGGTGCGGCGGCGCTGCTCGATCGTCTGGATCAGCCAGCGCGCCGAGTTCAGCTTGCCCTGGATGTACTCGCGCGTCTTCACCTCGCCCGCGCTGCACTCCGACTTCTTCTTGTCGCGCATGACCGACTCGTAGGCCGAGGAGATGCGCAGCCGGGGCAGATGGCGGTCGTTCAGCATGACCAGGTACTCGTCGTCCACCCGCTCCACGACCAGGTCGGGCACCACGTACTTGGGGTCCTCGCTGGACACCTGCAGGCCGGGCTTGGGATTCAGGGTCGCGATCATGTCGGCCGCCTGCTGCACCTCCTCGACCGAGCACTTGAGCTGGCGGGCGATCTCGGGGAAGCGCCGGTTCACCAGGTTGTCGAACTGGTCGTGGATGAGCTTCCAGGGCAGCGTGTCGCGCTCGTTGCGCGCCTCGAGTTGGATGAGGAGACACTCCCGGAGGTTGCGCGCCCCCACGCCGACGGGCTCCAGGGCCTGCACGACCTTGAGCACCTGCTCGCAGAAGTCGAGGGGCTCGCCCGTGGCCGGCGCCACCTCCTCGAGGGGGGTGGCCAGCCAGCCCCGGTCGTCCAGGGACCCCACCAGGAACTCCGCCAGGGCCATCTCGCGGGGCGGCAGGCTGAGGAAGTGGAGCTGCTCGAGCAGGCTCTCGGCCAGGCTGGTGCGGGTGATCGGCACCTTCTCCAGGAACTCGACCGAGGTCTCCTGCTGGGGCACGTAGACGCGGTCGAGGCCGTCCTGCATGTACTCCGACCAGTCGATCGGATCCTCCTCGGCGGGGTCCTCGGCCTCCTCGTTGGCCGCCTCCTCGGGCGAATCCTCCTTGGCCAGGTCCTCGCTCTCGGTCAGCTCGTCCACCTCCTCGAGCAGGGGATTCTGGATGATCTCCTGCTTGAGGATCTGCTGCAGCTCCAGCGTCGGCACCTGGAGCAGCTTGAGGGCCTGCTGCAGCCGCGGCGTCATGATGAGCGCGGGCCGGAGGGTCAGGTTCAGCGAGGGTTTCATTTCCATGGTGTCCGGGACTCCGTCCTTCGGCGGCCTGCGTCAGAGGCTGAACCGCTCGCCCAGGTAGATCTCGCGCGCCCGGGAGTCGTTCGCCAGCTCCCCGGCGGTCCCCTGCAAGAGGATGCGTCCTTCGTACATGATGTAGGCGCGGTCCGTGATCCGCAGCGTCTCGCGCACGTTGTGATCGGTGATGAGCACGCCCAGGCCGCGCTGCCGCAGCCGGCCGACGATGTCCTGGATCTCGGCCACGGCGATCGGGTCGATCCCCACGAACGGCTCGTCGAGCAGCATGTAGGAGGGCTGGCGTGCCAGTGCCCGCGTGATCTCCACGCGCCGGCGCTCCCCGCCCGAGAGCTTGGTGGCCGAGCGGTCGGCCAGATGCGTGAGGTTCAGCTCCTCCAGCAGCCGTGCGAGCCTCGCCATCCGCTCCGCCTTCGACAGGGGCATGGTCTCCAGCACGGCCAGGATGTTGTCGCGCACCGTGAGCCGACGGAAGATGCTCGGCTCCTGCGAGAGGTACCCGAGGCCGAGCCGCGCGCGCCGGTACACGGGGTCGTCGGTGATGTCGCGGCCTTCCAGGAGGATGCGCCCGCGAGTGGGCTGGAGCAAGCCCACGATCATGTAGAAGGACGTGGTCTTGCCCGCCCCGTTCGGGCCGAGCAAACCCACCACCTCGCCGCGGCGCACGTTGAAGGTGACGTCGTCGACGACCCGCCAGCGCCCGTAGTAGCGCTCCAGGCGAAGGGCCACGAGACCGTCGGCCGGGCTCGCGCCCAGCTCGGGCACGGCTTCTTCGGCCGGCTGGCCGTTGCCGTTCATCGACTGTCGCCCTTGGCCGGGACCTTCGCCTCGCCGGGGCGCGGGGAGCCGGCCCCCTCGCGCTCGATGATGCCGCCGCCGGAGCGGGTGTGCACGACCGCCTGCACCCGGTGCTTGAATTCGAAGTGCTTCAGGTCGGGGTCGCTCTCGAAGCCGAAGCCGGTGAGCACGTCCCCCGCGCGCTCGACGCGCACCTTCTGGTCCTCGGGCGAGACGATGCGCTGGTCCCGGTTCAGGAAGCGCACCTCCTCCGTGGACATCCGCGTGCCCTCGCGCGTCTGCATGACCACGTCGCCGCGGGCGGTCATGTCCCGGGACTGGAGCTGGATCTCGCCTTCCCGGGCGGTCAGCTCGGAGGACTCGGCGCCCTTCTCGTCGAAGAAGTCCACGCGGACGGCGTGCGCCACGATGACGTTGCGGGCGTTGTAGGTGGCGGCGTAGCGCGCGTAGAGCTTCCACTGCGGCGTGCCCTGGTCGGTCTCGGTGAGCACGAAGTCGCTCACCTCCTGGTCCGGCAGCTCGCCCGACGGCTGGGACGGCTCGGCCGTGCGCTCGGTGCCGCAGCCGGGCAGCCCCGGGAGCGCGAGGGCCAGGATCACGACGATCACGGCCCCCGCGGGGAGGCCGTGGCGCGCCGAAGACGAACGTCTCCGCAGGATCGAGGGTGCCCGGTTCTTCACGTCGAAGCCCACGCTAACAAAGGGGATGGCGGGTCGCAAGCAGGACAAGTGCCAGGGCGTTTGCCCGTTGGAATCATGAAGGGTTATCGGTCTCGAGCGTCCTCGACTTGACGGCGGAGCGACGACGCCGTCCCGGGCCGGGCTAGCGCCCGGCCCGCAGGCAGTCGTGGAGGTGCAGGATGCCCAGCGGGGCCCGCGACTCGTCCACCACCACGAGGGCCGTGATCGGGCCCGCGGGCCGCTCCTCCATCCGGCGCACCGCCGCGGCCACCAGCGCGTCCTTGCCGATCGTGCTCGGCTCGCGCGTCATGACTTCGCCCGCCGTGAGCGCCCACGGATCGGGGTGGCGCACGAGGATGCGCTTGAAGTCCCCGTCCGTCACCACGCCCACCAGCCGGCTGGCGCCGTCCACCACCGTGGTGATGCCCAGGCGCTTGTCCATGATCTCGAGCATCACCTCGCGGAGCGTGGCGCCCTCCCCCACCCGGGGCAGCGCCTCGCCGTCGTGCATCAGCTCCTCGACCCGGCGGGCCGCGGAGCGGCCGATGACGCCGCCCGGGTGCAGGAAGCGGAAGTCCTCCGCGCGGAATCCCCGCCGCTCGAGCAGGGCCACCGCCAGGCAGTCGCCCACGACCTGGGCGACGGTGATGCTGGTCGTGGGCGTGAGGTCCATGGGGCAGACCTCGTGCAGCGGCCCGGTGACGAGGCGCACGTCGCTGCGGCGCGCGAGCGGCGAGTCGGGCTCGGAGACGATGCTCACGAGCGGGATGTCGTGGCGCTCGAGGTAGGGCATGAGGGCGAGCAGCTCGTCGCTCGCCCCGCTCTTCGACACGAAGAGCGCCACGTCGCCGCGCGCGAAGATGCCGGCGTCGCCGTGCAGGGCGTCGGCGGGATGGAGGAACACGGCGGGCGTGCCGGTGCTGGTGAGCGTCGCCGCGAGCTTGTGGGCGATGAGGCCCGACTTGCCCACGCCCGAGACCACCACCTTGCCCCGGCAGGCGTGCAGCCTCTCCACCGCCGCGACGAAATGCTCGTCGAGCCTTCCCTCGAGGCCGGCCACCGCCGCCGCCTCCGCGCGCACCACCTCCCGGGCCAGGGCCAGCAGATCCACGGTCATTCGCTCACCTCGTAGCGCTGCAGCACCCGCTCCCAGGTGCCGTTGTGGCGCAGGATCATCTCCACGACCTCGCGGGCCGCGCCCCGGCCGCCGCCGCGCGTGGTCACCGTGCGCGCCAGTGCCCGCACCTCCGGCTGAGCGTCGGCCACGGCGATGGGCCAGCCCACGCGCCGGAGGAGCGGCACGTCCGGCAGGTCGTCCCCCAGCATCGCGCACTCCTCCCAGCGGGCGCCTTCGCGCCTGAGCACCCGCTCCGCCACCTCCACCTTGTCGCGCACGTCCACGTAGCACTCGACGCCGAGGTCGCGCATGCGGCTCTCGACCGCCCGCGAGGCGCGGCCCGAGATGACGACGGGCAGCACGGCGAGGTGGCGCGCCCAGAGGAGCGAGAGCCCGTCGCGCACCCAGAAGTTGCGGGCGTCACCTGCGGGCGTCTCGACGATCACCCCGTCGGTGAGCGTGCCGTCGGCGTCGAGGAAGAGGATGCGCACCGGGGCCGGCGCCGGAGCGGGATCAGGCATGGACGCCCTCGCCCACCGCCGCCCGCACGCGCACCGCCTCGTCGAGGAAGGCCGCGGCCTCGGCCAGCGGGAGCTGCGTGGCCCGGTCGGACTGGGCGTGGGCGGGGTCCGGGTGGCACTCGAAGAACAAGCCGTCCACGCCGCAGGCGACGGCCGCGCGCATGAGCGGCAGCGCGAACTCCCGCCGCCCGCCGGTCTCCTCGCCGCCGGGACTCTGCAGGCTGTGGGTGGCGTCGAAGACCACCGGGCAGCCGTTCGCGCGCATGATCACCAGGCTCCGCATGTCCACGATCAGGTCGCCGTAGCCGAAGGTCGTGCCGCGCTCGGTGAGCAGGATGCGCTCGCCGCCCGCCGCGCGCAGCTTCTCGACCGCGTGCGCCATGTCCTCGGGGGCGAGGAACTGCCCCTTCTTCACGTTCACCGCCAGGCCCGTGCGGGCGGCCGCCTGGAGGAGCGCGGTCTGCCGGCAGAGGAACGCGGGGATCTGCAGCACGTCGGCCACCTCGGCCGCGGCCGGCACCTCGGCCACCTCGTGCACGTCGGTGAGCACCGGCACGCCCACCTCGCGCTTCACGTAGTCGAGGATCCCCAGCGCGTCCTGCATCTTGAGGCCGGTGAAGGAGTGGGCGCTCGAGCGGTTGGCCTTGCGATAGGAGGCCTTGAACACGTAGGGCAGATCGCGCTCGGCGCACAGGGCCTGCAGGCTCGTGGCCACCTCGAGGCAGGACTCGGCACTCTCCACCACGCAGGGGCCGGCGATGATCAGCAGGCGGGGGCCGCCGGCCTCGGCCCGGCCGATGGCGAAGCGATTCATGCCTCCCTCCTCCGCGCCCCCGGCGCCTCGACCGGCCGCGCCTCCACCGGCTCCCGCCGGCCGGACAGCGCGTCGCTGCCCAGGCGCGCCCGTCTCCGCTCGAGGGCCGCGCGGACGAAGTCCACGAAGAGCGGGTGCGGCTCGTACGGCCGCGAGCGGAGCTCGGGATGGAACTGCACGGCCACGAACCAGGGATGATCGGGCAGCTCGATGATCTCCACCAGGTCGCGTCCCACGCACTTCCCCGAGAAGACCAGGCCCCGCGACTGGAGCTGGGCGGCGTAGTGGTTGTTCAGCTCGTAGCGGTGGCGGTGGCGCTCCTCGACCTCGCTCCGGCCGTAGGCGCGGGCCGCCAGGCTCCCGGCCTTGAGCGCGCAGCGGTACGAGCCGAGGCGCATCGTCCCGCCCTTGTCGCTCACCGCGGCCTGCTCGGCCATGAGATCGATCACCTTCTCGGGGGCGTGCGGATCGAACTCGCTCGAGTTGGCCTCCGGCCAGCCGACCACGTGGCGGGCGAACTCGATCGTCGCCACCTGCATGCCGAGGCAGAGGCCGAAGTAGGGGATCCCGCGCTCGCGCGCGTGCCGCACCGCCGCGATCTTCCCCTCGATCCCGCGCTCGCCGAAGCCGCCCGGCACCAGCACGCCGTCCACGTCGCTCAGCCGCTCGGCGGCCCCCTGCGTCTCGAGGTCGCCGGCCTCGACCCAGCGCAGCCGGACCTCGGCGCGGTTCGCCGCGCCGGCGTGGACGAAGGCCTCGATGATGCTCTTGTAGGCGTCGCGCACGTCCGTGTACTTGCCGACGATCGCGATCTCGCAGGTCCGCTCGGGGTGGCGCACCCGGTCCACGAAGTCCGTCCAGGCCCTCAGGTCGGGGGTGCCCGCCTCGAGGCCCAGGGCCTCGACGACCAGCGAGTCCAGCCCGCCCTCGTGGAAGACGAGGGGCACCTCGTAGATCGAGGCCACGTCGATGGCGCCGATGACGGCTTCCGTGGGCACGTTGCAGAAGAGGGCGATCTTCTCGCGCAGCTCGCCGGTGAGCGGCGCCTCGCTGCGGCAGAGGAGGACGTCGGGCTGGATGCCGATCTCGCGCAGCTCCCGCACCGAGTGCTGCGTCGGCTTGGTCTTCATCTCCCCGGCGGCGCGGATGAAGGGGACCAGGGTGACGTGCACGAACAAGGTGTCGCGCCGGTGCTCGAGCCGGAGCTGGCGCACGGCCTCGAGGAAGGGCAGCGACTCGATGTCGCCCACCGTGCCGCCGATCTCGACGATGGCCACGTCCGCCCGGGAGGTGAGCGCCAGGCCGGTGATGCGCCGCTTGATCTCGTCGGTCACGTGCGGGATGACCTGCACGGTGCGCCCCAGGTAGTCGCCGTGCCGCTCCTTGGCCAGCACCGCGTCGTAGATCTGCCCGGCCGTGACGTTGTGGCTGCGGGTCACCGAGGTGTTGGTGAAGCGCTCGTAGTGCCCCAGGTCCAGGTCGGTCTCGGCCCCGTCGTCGGTGACGAAGACCTCGCCGTGCTGGAAGGGATTCATGGTGCCTGGATCCACGTTGAGGTAGGGATCCAGCTTCTGCAGGGTGACCCGCGACCCGCGGGCCTCGAGGAGCAACCCGAGGGAGGCCGCGGCGATCCCCTTGCCCAGGGAGGAGACCACGCCTCCCGTGACGAACACGTACTTCGGCATCTCCCCTCCCTCCCGCGGAGGCGCCCGCGGCCGGCCCTCAGCGCCGCGGCCCGCGTCTCTCCAGCGCGGCGAGCTGCTCGGGGGTGTCCACGCCCGCGAACGGGCGCGTGCCCAGCACGACCCGGATGCGCACGCCGCGCTCGAGGGCGCGGAGCTGCTCCAGGCGCTCGGCCCGCTCCAGCTCGCTCGGCGGCCACGAGGCGAAATCGAGCAGCAGGTCGCGACGGAAGGCGTACGCCCCCGCGTGTCTCAGCGCCGGCCCGCCGCGCGAGCCGGAGGCCAGGTCGGCGCGGCTAAAGTAGAGCGCGAAGCCCGCGGCGTCCACCACGACCTTGACCACGTCCTCGCGCGCGAGCAGCGCGGCGTCGGGCTCGTGATGCGCGAGGGTGCCCATGCGCAGCGTGGCGTCGCCCCGCATGGTCTCGAGCAGGCGCGTGACGGCCTCGCTCTCCAGCTCGGGCTCGTCGCCTTGCAGGTCGAGGACGAGGCCCGCGCCCGGCCGGCGCCGCGCCACCTCGGCGACCCGGTCGGTCCCGCTGGCGCAGGCGGGCGAGGTCATCTCGACCGCCGCGCCGAAGGCGCGCGCGGCGGCGGCGATGCGCACGTCGTCCGTGGCCACCACCAGCTCGTCGATCCCCCGCACGACCCGAGCGCGCTCCCAGACGTGCTGGAGGAGGGGCTTGCCCCAGAGCGGCGCGAGCGGCTTGCCCGGGAAGCGGGTGGCCCCGAAGCGCGCGGGAATGACGGCCAGGACGCCGGCGAGCGGCGGCGGGAGGTTCGACACGGGCCGCGACGTTAGCACAACGCGGTGCCCGGCAGCTCCCGGGCGCGGCGCGCCCCCTGCCGCGCGGGGCCGGCGCGGGACCGCCCGGGCGCGGATCGGCCCGGGCGGCGCCGGCGCGGGCCGAGGCTCAGCCCTTCAGCTCCGCGATCATCTCCGCCACGTCCTTGCCGGACTTCTGCAGCGCGGCCCGCTCGTCGGCCGAGAGGTCCAGCTCGACGATCTTCTCGACGCCCTTCGCGCCGAGCAGGATCGGCACGCCCACGAAGAGATCCTTCAGCCCGTACTCGCCCTCGAGATACACCGAGCACGGCACCAGTCGCTTCTGGTCCGTGAGGATGGCCTCCGCCATCTCCACCGCGCACATGGCCGGCGCGTAGTAGGCCGATCCCGTCTTCAGCAGCTTGACGATCTCGCCGCCACCGGCGCGGGTGCGCTCGCACAGGGCGGTGACCCGCTCGGCCGGCAGGAGCCGGTCGATGGCGATGCCCCCCACGGTGGTGCAGCTCGGCAGCGGCACCATCGAGTCGCCGTGTCCGCCGAGGACCATGGCCTGCACGTCCGCCGGCGAGACGCCCAGCTCCAGGGAGATGAAGGCGCGCAGGCGGGCGGAGTCGAGGATGCCCGCCATGCCGATCACCCGGCTCTTGGGCAGCCCCGAGACGTGCCAGAACAGCCAGGCCATGACGTCCAGCGGATTCGTCACCACCACGACGGTCGCGCCGGGGGCGTGCCGCTTCACCGCCTCGGCCGCGGGACGCACGATGTCGGCGTTCGCCTTGAGCAGATCGCTGCGCGACATGCCGGGCTTGCGCGGGAAGCCGGCGGTCATGATGACCAGGTCCGCGCCCTTCACGGCGGCCAGATCGTTCGCCCCCTCGACCCGGCCTCCCTTGTGCCAGAGGGGCGTCGTCTGGGTCATGTCCAGGGCCTTGCCCTGAGGCATGCCTTCCACGATGTCGACGAGCACCACGTCCGCGAGCCCGCGCTCGGCGAGGTAGAGCGCCGTGCTGGCCCCCACGTTCCCGGCCCCGATGATGGCGACCCTGCGATTCACTGGCAGCCTCCTTTAGGGTAGGCGTTGGAAGCGGAGACGCCGCGCTGCACCGGGTTCCGTGTCCCGGACAGCGCGGCGCCCCTGCGGCCGTGAGTGCTCAGTTCGCCGCGGCCGCGGCGGGCAGCACGTGCACCTTCCGGCGGGTGCCGTGGAAGCGCACGAACTGCACCTGGCCGTCGACCTTGGCGAACAGGGTGTCGTCCTTGCCGATGCCGACGTTCTGTCCGGGGAAGATCCGCGTGCCGCGCTGGCGCACCAGGATGCTCCCGGCCCGCACGCGCTCGCCGCCGAAGCGCTTCACGCCCAGCCGCTGCGCGTTCGACTCGCGGTTGTTCCGGGAAGACGATTGGCCTTTCTTGTGAGCCATGGCCTCTCCTAGCGCTGAATGCCGGTGACCCGCAGGCGCGTCAGATCGTCGCGGTGGCCGCGGCGCTTGCGATAGTCGTTCCGGCGCTTGTACTTGAAGATCCGAAGCTTGGGGCCGCGCACGTGCTCCACCACTTCCGCCGTGAGGCTCGCGCCCGGCACGTACGGCTGCCCCACCGCGATCGAGTCCCCGTCGGCCAGCAGCAACACCTGGTCGAAGGTGAGCCGGGCTCCCGGCTCGCCGGCCAGGCGCGGCACCTGGATCGTGGTGTCGGGCTCGACGCGAGTCTGCACGCCGTTGATGTTCACGATCGCATACATCGCTGAGCTATCTCCATGGAGGCCCTGGTCCGTGCGGGCGGCGGGGACGCGCCCAGGAGCCGGCGGACACACGAGAAGCGCCCGCCTCGCGGGCGCGAAGGGATATCTTGTACCACGGCCCCGGGGACCAGGTCAAGGACGGGCCCGCCGCCCCGTGGCATACTCCGGCCGGCCGAAGCTCCACCACCCGACGCCGGAGGACCCATGAGACCCTGGACCGCCATCGCCCTCTTCGCCGCCGGCGCGCTCGCCGGCTGCATGGCCAACGGACCCGCGACCACCGCCCAGCCGTCGTCGCCGCCCGCCCCCTCGCCCGCCCCCACCAGCGCCTCCGCCTGCACCCCTCTCGTCCTGGATCGCAACGACGTGCGCCTGGGCGTCACCGTGCACTTCTCGCGGCTCCCGACCCCGGTCGAGATCAACGACCTGCGCCAGACCTGGGGCCTCGCCCACCTGGTCCTGACCCTGCCGGACTGGCCCGCCGACTACGAGACCCTCATGCCCCTCGGGCAGCTCCCGCCCGAGACGGACGCGATCGTCGTGCTCTCCGGCTACCCTCCGAGCCGCGAGGCGGTGGAGGCGTGGAACCTGGTGCAGGCCAACCTGCGCATCGTGCTCCTCGTGGACAATCCGCCGCCGAGCAGCGCGGTCATCGCGGACCTGAACGAGATGCGCGGGCTCGAGCGCGTGGTCGCGCGGATCGATCCGCCGTCCCGCGCGGGCTTCGAGCGCCTGCAGCGGCCCCTGAGCTTCCGCAAGATCGTCGAGTAGCCGGCGCGGGCCCGCCCGCGGCCTCCTCCGCGGCAGCCGGTGAAGGGCGCCGCGCGGCACCGCCGCGCGCGGCCGAGCGCTCCGCGGCCGGCCTACGTTCCCGGGACGCTGCCCACGACCTGCTTGGTCAGGTCGTGCTTCCCGGCGGACGCGAACACGCGCATCTCTCCGCGCCGGAGCTGGGGGTCGTCCTTCAGGTCCACCTGGATCCGGAAGCGCCTCTCCAGCTCGGTGAAGCGCCGGGCCTCCTGCTCGACGAAGAAGAGCGCGATCTCCGGGGCGACCTTGACCGTGATGCGCTTCTGGCCGCCCATCGCCGCCACCCGGCGCATGGCGCGCTCCAGCTTGACCAGCATGGTCTCGGGGCTCGGCACCTTGCCCAGGCCGCCGCAGTGGGGGCAGTCCTCCGTGTAGTAGTGGAGGAGACTCGAGCGCTCGCGCTGGCGGGTCATCTCCACCAGGCCGAGATCGGAGACGGCGAACGCCTTCGTGCGCGCCCGGTCGTTGCGGAGCTGGGCGCGCAGCTCGTCCAGCACCGCGCGCTTGTTGGCCTCGATCTCCATGTCGATGAAGTCGATGACGATGATGCCACCGATGTCGCGCAGCCGGAGCTGGCGCGGAATCTCCCGCGCCGCCTCGAGGTTGGTGCGGAAGATGGTCTCCTCCTGGTTCTTCTTGCCGGTGAAGCGGCCGGTGTTCACGTCGATCGCCACCAGGGCCTCGGCGTGGTCGATGCAGATGTACCCGCCCTTCTTGAGCCAGACCTTGCGCTCGAAGGTCTTCTCGATCTGCGGCTCGATGCCGAAGTGGTCGAAGATGGGCTCCTTGCCGCGGTAGAGCTTGACCCGGTCCCGCAGCTCCGGGGAGACGGACTTGAGGTAGGCCTGGGTCTCCGCGAAGGACTCCTTGTCGTCGATCACGACCTCGTCCACCTCGTCGGTGAAGAGGTCGCGGATCAGGCCGGCCGTCATCTCCAGCTCCCGGTGCACGAGCGCCGGCGCGCGCACGGCCGCCGCCTTCTTGTCCACCTTCTGCCAGAGCCGATAGAGGTGCTTCACGTCCGCGGCGAACTCGGGGTCGCCCTTCCCCTCGCCCGCGGTGCGGGCGATCAGCCCCACGCCCTTGGGCTTCAGGTCGTGGATGATGGCCTTGATGCGCTGGCGCTCGCCGCGGTCCTCGATGCGGCGCGAGACCCCGACGTGCTCCACGCCGGGCATGAGCACGCAGAAGCGCCCGGGCAGGCTGACCTGCTGGGTCACGCGCGGCCCCTTGGTGCCGATCGCCTCCTTGGTGATCTGCACCAGCACCTCCTGCCCCTTCTTGAGGTGGTCCTCGATCTTGGGCGCCGCGGAGCGCCGCCGCCGGCCGCCCCGCTCGCCGTTCTCCTCGACGTCGGACAGGTCCTCGATCCCGACCAGGTTCTCGGCCAGGTCCGAGGCGTGGAGGAACCCGGTCTTGGGCAGCCCCAGGTCCACGAAGGCGGCCTGCATGCCCGGCAGCACCGCGTTCACGCGGGCCTTGTAGATGTCGCCGACGCTGCGGCGCTGTTCCGCCCGCTCGACGCGCAGCTCGGCCAGCTCGCCCTCCTCGAGGATGGCGATGCGGGTCTCGTACGAGTCGGCGTTGATGATGATCTGCTGTTTCACGGGATCTCCCAGGCGGCCGATCGGCCCGGCCGTCCGCCGTTGGCAGACCCGCGGAGCCGGCTCACATTCGCGCCCCCAGCAGCTCGAGCGCATCGAGCCGCTGCCCGCCGGCGACGGCCCAGAGGGCCGTCCGCTCCACGTCCACGGTGCGCGCGTCCGCACCGGGGAAGAGCAGGGCGACCAGGTCGTCGGGGCGGACCTGCGCGCGCGGGATGAACCGCACGTGCGCGTCCAGCACCGCCGGCGTCTCGGCGGTCGACGCCTGCAGGTCGACGAGGGACGAACGAGCATCGAACTCGCGGATCTGTCCTTCGCTCTGCCGGCGCACGAGGAGGTGCTCGCGCGACCGCAGCCGGACGAGGCGCGCCTCGAGCTCCGCCGGGAGGCGATCCGGCGCGACGCCGGCCTCCGCCAGGAACCCGTCCGGGAAGCGAACCCGGTACGACGCGCCCTCGAGCTGGCTCATCAGCGAAGGCGTCTTGAACAGTATGGGCCGCGAGGCCAGCACCCGCAGCGAGTCCGGCAGCACCGCGTTCAGCCTCTCGACGAGGTCCAGCGCGGGCGGACGGGCCAGCTCCAGGTCGAAGACCTCCGACCGGGAACGATATCCCAGGGGCAGCGGCGGCCCGAACGACATCCGGATGTGGGGATGATGCCCCTGGGTGAAGGCGAGAGGGAGCCCCGAGCGGCGCAGGGCTCGCTCCCACGTGCGCATGAGGTCGAGATGCGAGGTGAAGCGCATCCCGGCCCCCTTTTCGAAGAGGATGCGAAAGCGCGTGCTCGTGCCCAGGCCCGTGGCCGCGGCGCCGCGGGCGGCCGGCCGCCGGCGGGCGCCGCGCCCGAAGGCCGGCGCCGTGACCGCGGCGCGAGCGCGCTCGAGATCCAGGGAAGCGTGCGCCTGCTTGAGCCACGGGCGCTGCGGGCAGTCGCTCACCCCGCACGAGTAGCACTTGTCCTCGAGCCGGCAGTCGTCGGTGACGGCGGCGCGCTCGGCGCGCTGCCGCTCGCGGAGCAGGAAGCGCTTCGTCACGGGAGGCTGCACCACGTCCCAGGGCTGCTCGAGCGCAGGCGAGCGGGCCGCCAGCTCCCGCTCGGGGTCGAAGCCCAGCTCGCGGAACGCCTCCTGCCAGGCGTCGAAACGCAGGTGCTCCGTCCAGGCGTCGAGGCGGCAGCCCCGGCGCCACGCCTCCGCGACCACGCCGCCCGCGCGGCGATCACCACGTGTGAAGACGCCCTCGAGCAGGGAGGTCTCGGCGTCCCGGTACTTCAGCGTGAACGGCTGGCCCCGGGCCCCCGCGCGCAGCACGCCGAGACGGCGCGCCAGCTCGGCCGACGAGAGCTGCTCGGCCCAGGCGAAGGGCGTGTGCGGCTTGGGCACGTGGGGCGAGACGCTCGCCGTGACGTGGAAGCTGCGGCGACCCTCGTCGCGAGCGCGTCGCCAGGCCTTGGCGGCCAGGTCGAGGATGGCCTGCAGATCCTCGTCGGTCTCGTTCGGCAGGCCGCACATGAAGTAGAGCTTCACCCCCTGGTAGCCCTCGCGGGCCGCGACCGCCACCGAGGCCAGCAGCTCCTCTTCCGTGTGGTTCTTGTTGATCGCGTCGCGCAGTCGCTGGCTCCCGGCCTCCGGCGCGAGCGTGATCGACCCCTGCTTCTGCGCCGCGAGCCCCCGCGCCACCTCGGTGGGCAGGTTGTCCGGCCGGGTCGAGGGCAGCGAGATCTGCACCCGCGTGGGACACAGCTCGCCGGCCAGGCCGCTCACCAGCTCCACGATCTGCGTGTGATCCGTCGACGAGAGCGAGACCAGGGACACTTCCTCGAGCCCGGTCGCCTGCAAGCCGCGCAGCACCTCCTCCACCACCTGCTGCGCCGGCTTCTCGCGCACCGGGCGGTTGATCATCCCCGCCTGGCAGAAGCGGCAGCCCCGCGTGCAGCCGCGCATGATCTCCACCGAGAGCCGATCGTGCGTGATCTCCCCGACCGGCAACAGCGGGGCGGCGGGATAGTACTCGCTGCGCAGGGCCGGGACCCAGCGCGACTCGACGCGAGCCGGGTAGCCGGGCCGGGCCCGGGGCACGAGCCGCCCTTCGGCCGTGGCCTCGAGGCAGTAGCCGCGGGGCACGTAGAGGCCGGGGACCCGGGCCAGCCGGCGCAGCAGCGCCGGGCGGGACCAGCCCTCCTCCTTGCCCCGGCGCACCAGGTCCACCACCCGATGCACGGCTTCCTCGCCGTCGCCGATCGCGAAGGCGTCGAAGAACTCGGCCATCGGCTCGGGGCTGAACGCCTGTGCCCCGCCGGCGACCACGAGCGGGTGCCGCTCGTCCCGTTCCAGCGAGCGCAGGGGCAGGCCCGCCAGATCGAGCATGGTGAGCACGTTCGTGTACTGCAGCTCGTACTGGAGCGAGAAGCCCAGCACGTCGAAGTCCGAGGCCGGCGTGTGGGAGTCCAGGGAGAAGAGAGGAATGCCCAGCCGCCGCATCTCGCCCTCGGCGTCGGGCCAGGGGGCGAACGTGAGCTCCGCGACCGCGTCGGGACGCCGGTTCAGGACGTGGTGGATGATGCGGATCCCGAGATTCGAGAGCCCGATCTCGAAGACGTCCGGGAAGGCCAGCAGCACCCGCACGGCGGCCTGATCGCGCGGCTTGGGTGATACCTGAAACGCAGCCCCGAGGTAGCGGTTGGGCTTGGAGATGCGCGGCAGCAGCTCGTGCTGGATGCGATCCGCGACGGCGGTCGTCATGGCTCCTGCAACTCTGCGGCGGAAGACCTCCGTCAGCCGGCGGCTGCCCCCGATCGGGTCACCGCCGGGCCTCGGGGTGTCCCACCCCTCACCCCGAACCGGGAGGCGCTGGCGCCGCGGGCGCTGCGATGCGGTCGAGCCCTGCGCAAGGCGGCGCAGGGCTCGGGCCCCCGACCCACCCAAGCTAGCACAGGGTCATGGGGCTGCCAACCCGCGTGTCCCGGGCCCCCGCGGCCGGCGACGACTCGGCGCCGACAGCCGGGCGGCGCGCAGCACGCCGCTTCGCCGAGCCGGCGCTGGCCCGGCTGGCCGGCCTCGGCCCGCCTCGCAGCACAGGGTTGCTCGTCCGCGCGCGCGTGTCTCGAAAAGGGGATGCCCAGGCGGCACGTCCCTCATTGACTTGGCCCCGTCCAATGGGAGTACGGTTGAGCCAGCGGCATGCGGAGCGGTAGCTCGCCACCCCCGACAGCGGGCGGATCCGATGACGGTCGCCACCGGGCCGACTCCGTATGACCATCCCTTCCGAGGATGCCGCCATGGCGAGCCTCAAGCCCCTCTGGCTGTCGGTCGGACCGCTGAGCGAACGCCTCCGCCGCGCAGACACCCTGTATCTGGGTCTGGACTTCGATGGAACGCTCGCGCCCCTCGTAGCCGACCCGCGAGAGACCGTGCTTCCCATCCGCGCGCGCGAGGTTCTGCAACGCCTCTCGCAGCAACCCGCTCTCCGCTTGGGCCTGCTCTCGAGCCGCACGCTGGACGATCTGCGACAGCGAGCCGGCCTCGAGCGCGTCTTCCTCTCGGGCTCGTCGGGACTCGAGACGCGCTCCGAGTCGGGGAAGTCCGCGACGCATTTCGGCTCGCTCCAGGGCCTCCCCACGCCGCTGCTGCGCGAGCTGGAGAGCTGGTGCCGCCGCTTCCCCGGCGCGTGGCTCGAGCCCCGACCCGGGTCCTGCGCGCTCCACTTCCGGGCCGTCGCCCCGGCCCTGCAGCCGGCCTTCGGCGCGGGGGTGCGACGGCGGATCCGCCCGCACCAGCCGCAGATCACTCTCGTCCACGGCCTGACGAAGTTCGAGGTGACGCCGGCGGACGGCTGGGACAAGGCGGCGGCCCTGGAGCACTGGCTCGAGACGGCGACGAGCGAGTCGCTGATCCTCTACTTCGGCGACGACACGCGCGACGAGCCGGCCCACGCGGCCATTCGCCGCCGCGGCGGCATCGCCGTGGCGGTGGACCGCGTCGTGTCGGCGGCGGAATACGCGCTACCGGCCTCGAGCGACGTGATCTGGTTCCTCGAGTGGCTCGACCGCGAGTGGGGGCAGCGCGGCGTGCCGCCGCTGGCGGCCAAGGAGGGGCTCCTCCAGCCCTCGTCTGCCTGACATCCCACGGACCGCCGGCCCGCCCTCGCCCCAGCCCGCGCCCGAGGGCGGGCCGCGCGTTGAGGGTCCGCGCGGTCGCGTGCTATGGTCGGGCGTCCGGCCGCCCTTCCTTCTCGCGAGGCGCGTGGCATGCGGATCTCCGATCAGACGATGTACTGGCTCAAGCGCCTACATTCGCTGACCGGAGTGGTGCCCGTGGGCCTCTTCCTGCTCTGGCATCTCTTCGCCAACTCCTACGCCCTCCACGGGCCCGCGGCGTACAACGGTATCTCCGGCTTCCTCGCCCGCCTGCCCTACGTGCAGCTCATCGAGCTGTTCGGCATCGGCCTGCCCATCCTCTTTCACATGGTCCTGGGGGTGATCCTCGTCACGACGGGGCAGGCCAGCCTGGGCCGGTATCCCTACGCCCACAACTGGATGTACGTCATGCAGCGGGTGACGGGGCTCATCCTCGTTCCCTACATCTTCTATCACGTGTGGGCCACGCGCCTGTCGCCGCCGGTGCTCGCGGGCGACGAGGACCTCTACGGGCTCATGGTGAAGCAGCTGGCGAATCCGTGGGTCTTCGCCTTCTCGGTGCTGGGAGTCCTCTCGGCCGCCTGGCACTTCGGCAACGGTCTCTTCGGCTTCTCGATCCACTGGGGCCTGGCCAACGGCTGGACCGCGCAACGCCGCCTGGCGAGGGTGGGCTTCCTCGTCTTCCTCGTGCTCGCCCTGGTGGGGGTCAACAGCCTGCTCGCGTTCCGGAGCGGCTCCGTGCGGATCTTCGAGCGGGCGCCGGCGGCGGCCGCGTTCTCCCGCGCGGTCGGCGCCGAGGGGCACGGGCCCGGAGGCGGACGCTGATGGCCGCGCCCCGCATCTCCGTGATCGGCGGCGGCCTCGCCGGTCTCATGGCCACCATCAAGATCGTCGAGGCCGGCGTGGCCGTGGATCTGTTCTCGATCGTCCCGGTGAAGCGCTCCCACTCGGTGTGCGCGCAGGGCGGGATCAACGGCGCGGTGAACGTGAAGGGCGAGAACGATTCGCCCGAGATCCACTTCGTGGACACCGTGCGGGGCGGCGACTTCCTCGCCCACCAGCCGCCGGCGAAGGGCATGTGCTACGCGGCCCCGGGCCTCATCTATCTGCTGGATCGCATGGGCGTGATGTTCAACCGCACCGCCGAGGGCTACCTGGACTTCCGCCGCTTCGGCGGCACGCTCTACAACCGCACCGCGTTCGCCGGAGCCACGACCGGCCAGCAGATGCTCTACGCGCTCGACGAGCAGGTGCGCCGCCACGAGGCGGACGGCTGGGTGGACAAGCACGAGGGCTGGGAGTTCCTGGGCCTGGTGCGCGACGAGTCGGGGCGCTGCGTGGGGCACGCGTCGCTCGACTTGCGCACCATGAAGCCCCGGGCGTTTCGCGCCGACGCCGTGCTGCTGTGCACGGGCGGCCCCGGGCTCCTCTTCGGCCGCACCACGAACTCGGCGATCAACTCGGGAGCCGCCGCCGGCGCGGCCTACCGGGAAGGCGCCTGGTACGCGAACGGAGAGTTCATCCAGGTCCACCCGACCGCCATTCCCGGGCAGGACAAGCTGAGGCTGATGAGCGAGTCCGCGCGCGGCGAGGGTGGGCGCATCTGGGTGCCGCGGAACCGGGGCGAGACGCGCGATCCCCGGCAGATCCCCGAGGCCGAGCGCTTCTATTTCCTCGAGGAGAAGTACCCGCGCTACGGCAACCTGGTGCCGCGCGACGTGGCGAGCCGCGAGATCTACGACGTCTGCGTGAACCAGGGGCTGGGCGTGGAAGGGAAGATGTGCGTCTATCTCGACCTCACCCACATCCCCGCCGAGACGCTGGACCGCAAGCTCGGCGGCATCCTCGAGATCTACGAGAAGTTCGCGGGCGAGGACCCCCGCCGGGTGCCGATGAAGGTCTTCCCGGCCGTGCACTACTCGATGGGCGGGCTGTGGGTGGACTACGCGGCGACCGCCGAGGGCTTCCTCGAGATCGGCCATCCGAAGAATCACATGACGAACGTGCCCGGACTCTACGCGGTCGGCGAGGTGGACTACCAGTACCATGGCGCGAACCGGCTGGGCGCCAACTCCCTCCTCTCCTGCCTGTACGGCGGCATGGTGGCGGGGCCGGGCGCCGTCACCTGGGCGAGGAGCCGCAAGCCGCTGGCCGCCGATCTGCCGGCCTCGCTCTTCGACGCCGGCGAGGGACGCTGGAGCCAGCGCTTCGCCGAGCTGGCCAGGCGCGACGGGCCCGAGAACCCCTTCGTGCTCGCGGAGGAGCTGGGCAACTGGATGCTGGAGAACGTGAGCGTCGTCCGCTTCGACGCCAAGCTGCGCGAGACCGACGCCAAGCTCGAGGAGCTGAAGGAGCGCTGGCAGAAGGCCTCGGTCCTCGACCGCGGGGCCTGGTCCAACCAGCCGCTGTCCTTCGTCAACCAGCTCGAGAGCATGCTCGATCTGGCCCGGGTGGTCGTCCGGGGAGCCCTGGCCCGGGAGGAGAGCCGCGGCTCCCACTACAAGCCGGAGCACCCCAAGCGGGACGACGCTCGCTGGCTCAGGACGACGATCGCCGCCTACACGCCCGATGGGCCGCAGCTCCGCTACGACCCGGTGGACACCTCGCTGGTGCCCCCCGTCGAGCGGAAGTACGACTAGCGCCGGAGCCCGCCCGTGGCACGTTCCACCATCGAGCTGCGCATCAAGCGCCAGGACGCCCCCTCGGCCCCGCCGCGCTGGGAGGAGTTCTCGCTCCCCTACCAGCCGGGCATGAACGTGATCTCCTGCCTGATGGAGATCCGCAAGCGGCCGGTCACGCGCAGCGGCGCGGCCACGACGCCGGTGGCGTGGGACTGTTCCTGCCTCGAGGAGGTGTGCGGCGCGTGCACGATGCTCGTGAACGGGACGCCCCGGCAGTCGTGCGCCGCCCTCGTGGACAAGCTCCCCGAGGGGGTCATCACCCTGGAGCCGCTCACGAAGTTCCCGGTGGTGCGCGACCTGATCGTGGACCGCCAGCCCATGTTCGACGCGCTCAAGAAGGTCCGGGCGTGGATCCCGATCGACGGGACGTACGACCTGGGACCGGGACCGCGGCTGGCCGAGTCGGTGCGCGAGGTGGCGTACGAGTTCGCGCGCTGCATGACCTGCGGCTGCTGCATGGAGGCCTGCCCGCAGTACAACGGACGCTCGGACTTCCTCGGACCGGCGCCGATCGCCCAGGTGCGCCTGTTCAACGCGCACCCGACCGGCGCCATGAACGCCGAGGAGCGCCTGGCCACCTTGATGGGGCGGGGCGGGCTCACGGACTGCGGGAACGCCCAGAACTGCGTCGAGGTCTGCCCGAAGGAGATCCCGCTCACCGAAGCCTTCGGGGAGCTGGGCCGGCAGACGCTCGCCCTGGGCTTGAAGCGCCTCTTCCGCCGGTAGAGCGAACGGAGACCCCTTGAGCGCCGCCCCCGAACCCGACCCGCGCATGGCCCCAGCCGCCGCCGCGCCGGCGAGCGCGACGGAGCGGGCCCTGGCCTTCCTCTCCCGCCTCGCGCGCTGGGCGGCGGTCGACGTCTCGCCGGCGCTCCCCGAGCTGCGGGCGGCGCTCGGCGCGCACTTGCGAGGCGAGCAGGCCGCCGACGCCGCGTCGGGGCTCGTCCATCAGCTCGCGGCCCGCGCCCTCGAGATCGTGGACGCGGGCGCGCTCCGCGGCGAGGAACCGCCCGCGGTGCGGGCCGAGCTGGCCCGCTCCTGCGCGGCGGAGCAGGCCGATCTGGCCGCGGCGCGCGCGGCCGTGGCGCGCACCGCCACGGCGCTGGTGACGGAGCGCGGGGCGTGGGTGGCCACGCTCTCCTTCAGCACCACCGTGCGCGCGGCGCTGCTCGAGCTGCGCGGCCTGGGCCGGGCAGCGCGGGCGCTGGTCGGCGAGGGCCGGCCGCTCCTCGGCGGCCGCGCGCTGGCCGCCGCCCTCGGCGACGCCGGCGTCCCGACGTGGCTCGTGGTGGACGGCGCCCTGTCCATGCTGCTCTCCCAGGCCAGCGTTCTCTGGCTGGGCGCGGACGCCGTCACGGACCGCGGGGCCATCGTGCCGGTCGGCGGCCAGGCCGCAGCCCTCGCCGCCCGCGAGCACTCCGTGCCGACCTACGTGCTCGCCCCTCGGCGCAAGTTCCTCCCCGCCGCGACCGCGGCGCTGCGCATCGACGAGAGGCCCCCCGCGGAGGTGTGGGACGCGCCTCCCGCCGGCGTGCGGCCGCGGAGCGTCCTCGCCGAGGTCCTCCCCCTGGCGCTGCTGCGCGGCGTGGTGGTCGAGGACGGCGTGCTGGGCGGGACCGAGGCGGCGACCGTGGCCCGCGAGCGTCCGCTGCCCGACGAGCTGGCCGCGTCGCCCGGCTCCTGAGCCGGAGAGAACCGCGCGCCGGCTGGCCGCCTGCCCGCGAGGTGCGGGGGGGGCGCGGCTCGGCGACTTTCGCCGGCGAGGCCGGAGGCGTATTATGCCCGCGGGCCGCGGTCGACTGCTGCGCCACTCCCACTCCACCGAGGAATCCCGGCCCCTGCCGCCGTGAGCGAGGTTCCTACATGGATCGTGAACTGAAGCACGACGTGGTGATCCTGGGGGCTGGTCTCGCCGGCCTGCGCGCCGCAGTCGAGATCTCCCGCCGCCTGCAGGGTCGGGTGGACATCGGCATCGTCTCGAAGGTGCAGCTCATGCGGGCCCACTCCGTCTGCGCCGAGGGCGGCACGGCCGCGGTTCTGCGCACGGACCTGGGCGATTCGCTCGAGCTGCACGCCTGGGACACGGTGAAGGGCTCCGACTTCCTGGCCGACCAGGACGTGGTGCGGGTCTTCGTCGAGGCGATGCCCAAGGAGATCCGCCAGCTCGACCACTGGGGCATTCCCTGGACCCGGGACGCCGACGGCTACATCGCGCAGCGGCCCTTCGGCGGGCACAGCTACCCGCGGGCGACGCTGGCCGCCGACAAGACCGGCTTCTTCGAGATGCAGACCCTCTACGACCAGCTCCAGCGCTACCGCACGTTCACGCGCTACGACGAGTTCTTCGTCACGCAGATCCTGGTCGAGAGCGGACGCTTCGCGGGGCTCGTGGGGCTGCACACCGGCACCGGCGAGACCGTGGCCATCCGCGGCAAGGCGCTGCTCATCGCCTCCGGCGGCGGCGGCACCCTCTACGGGTTCACGACCTACTCGCAGACCGTCACCGGCGACGGCATGGCCATGGCCTACCGCGCCGGACTGCCCCTCGAGGACATGGAGTTCCTGCAATTCCACCCCACGGGTCTGGTGCCCAGCGGCATCCTCATGACCGAGGCCTGCCGGGGCGAGGGCGGATACCTGAAGAACAACCGGGGCGAGCGGTTCATGGCGAACTACGCGCCCAAGCTCATGGAGCTGGCGCCGCGGGACATGGTCTCGCGCGCCGAGACCACCGAGATCCTCGAGGGGCGGGGCTTCGCGGGCCCCGAGGGGCTGGACTATCTGCACCTGGATCTCACCCATCTCGGCGCCGACCGCATCAACACCCGGCTGCCCCTGATCCGCGAGGTGACCATCAAGTTCCTGGGCGTCGATCCGATCACGGCGCCGATCCCCATCCGCCCCGTCGCCCACTACTCGATGGGCGGCATCGAGACCGACATCAACGGCCTGACCCGCGTGGCCGGCATCTGGGCGGCCGGCGAGGCGGCCTGCGTGTCGCTCCACGGCGCCAACCGGCTGGGCTCGAACTCGACGGCGGAGTGCCTCGTCTGGGGCGGCATCACGGGCCGGGAGATCGCCACGGCGCTGCCGGGTCTCGGCGACGCGCAGCCGCTGCCGGCCGGCCGGGCCGGGGCCGCCGAGGCGCACCTGCGCGAGGTCCTGGAGCGCCGCGGCGGCGAGAACCTCTACGAGCTGCGGCGCAAGCTGCGGGCGACGATGGATTCCTGGGTGGGCGTCTTCCGCACCGGCGAGAACCTGGCGCGGGCGCTGGAGCAGATCCGGGAGATCCGGGTGCGCTCCCGGAGCGCGCCGGTCGCGGACAAGTCGCGTGTCTACAATTCGAACCTCATCCACGCGCTGGAGCTGGAGAACCTCGTCGATCTGGCGGAAGTGACCGTGGCCGGGGCGCTGGCCCGGCAGGAGTCCCGCGGCGCGCACGCGCGCCGGGACTTCGCCCAGCGCGACGATCAGAAGTGGCTGAAGCACACGCTGGCCTTCCACACGGAGGCGGGCCCGCGATTCGACTACAAGCCGGTGACCGTGGACATGTGGCAGCCGGTGGAGCGCAAGTACTAGCGCCGGAGGAAGCGAATGGAATCCCGCGCACGTTCCAATCGATTGGGCATCTGGGGCTGGCTGGGCGGCGGGCGCTGGGGCTACGAGCGCTACCTGTACGCTCTGCATCGCCTCACCGGGCTCGGGCTGCTGCTCTACCTGCTCCTGCACGTCTTCGTCACCTCGGCCCGCATCTTCGGGCCGGCCCGCTGGGCCAAGGCGATGGCCTCCGTGAGCGGGCCGCTCTTCACGGCGGGCGAGTTCCTCGTGTTCGCGGCCTTCGCCTTCCACGCCGTGAACGGCATTCGTCTGGGCCTGCTGGAGCTGGGGTTCGCGGTCGGTCGGCCGATCGAGCCCGTCTACCCCTATGCCACCTCGGTCGGACGGCAGCGGCCCCTGGCCATCGCGGCCATGCTGATCGCGGCCGTCCTCGCGATCTGGGGCGGCTACGGCTTCTTGCTGGAGCGCTAGGAGGCTGCGATGCGCGATCGCTCGCTGTGGACGTGGCACCTGGCGGCCGGCCTGGTGATCCTGGTCTTCCTGGGCCTGCACATGGTCATCATGCACCTCGAATGGACGATTCCGGTGTCCAACCCCGCCGGGGGCGAGCCCGAGGACTGGGCGAACGTCGTCTGGCGGATGCGGAGCATCTTCTTCGCCGTCACCTACGCCGTGCTGCTCGGCGCGGCCCTCTATCACGGGTTCTACGGGCTGCGGAACGTCCTGTTCGAGCTGAACCCCGGCCCGGGGCTGCGGGCGACCATCAACGCTGGATTGTGGATCGTGGGCCTCGGCCTCTTCGGCTTCGGTGCCTACGTGGCCCTCATGGCGCCCCGCGTCGCGGCGGCGATGGGAGGCTGAGATGCCCGAGCCCGATGTGAAGCAGGTCCGCTTCCGCGTCCGCCGCTTCGAGCCCGGCAAGGACGTGGCGCCGCGCTGGGAGGAGTACGCGATCCCGGCCCCGCCGGGCATGACCGTGCTGGACGGCCTGTGGAAGGTGAAGGAGCTGCACGCCCCGACCCTGGCCTGGCGCTCGTCCTGTCGCATGGGCATCTGCGGCTCGTGCGCCATGCTCATCAACGGCCGCGCGCGCCTGGCCTGCAACACGCAGATCCGCGAGCTCGGCAGCGACGTCGTGGCGATCGGGCCGCTGCCCAACTTCCGCATCATCAAGGACCTGGTGCCCGATCTGTTCCCCATGTTCGAGACGCATCGCGACCTCTCGCCCTACCTCGTGCGCGAGGATCCGCAGGAGCAGGACGACCCCACGGGCGAGTACTGGCAGACCCCCCACGAGCTGGAGCGCTACCTGCAGTTCAGCTACTGCATCAAGTGCGGCTGCTGCATGGCGGCCTGCCCGACCGTGGCGACGGATCCCGTCTACGCCGGGCCGATGCCCCTGTCTCAGGCCCAGCGCTACAACAACGACTCGCGCGACGGCGGCTTCGCCCGGCGCCGCGAGGTCCTGGCCGGCGGCCGCGGCCCCTGGCGCTGCCACTTCGCCGGAGAGTGCTCGCGGGTCTGCCCCAAGGGCGTGGACCCGGCCAAGGCGATCCAGCTCATGAAGCAGGATCTGGTCTTCGACCTGCTGCGCTTCCGGGTTCGCCGGGCGCCGGCGAAGGTCGTGGACAAGCCCAGCGGCACGAAGCGCCCGGACGTGCCGGCCGCGCCGCCAAGGACAGCCGGCCGCTAGCCACGGGCCTCACCCCTTCACGACGATGAAGGGCCGGAGGCGCGCCACGCGCCTGGCCAGGTCCGCTCCTTCCACCACGCGGGCGACGGCAGCCACGTCCTTGTAGGCCTCGCTGGTCTCCTCCCGCAGGGTGTCGCGCCCCTCGTAGCGCACGGTCACGCCGTGCTCGCGCAGCTCGGCCACGAGGTCCCGGCCACGGGTCTCGCGCACCGCCTGAGTGCGACTCATCCGGCGGCCGGCGCCGTGGCAGGTGGAGCCGAAGGCGTGAGCCATGGCGCCCCGGCTGCCGATGAGCACGAACGAGTAACGCCCCATGTCGCCCGGCACGAGCACGGGCTGCCCCACGGCCCGGTACGCCGGCGGCACGTCGGGATGGCCGGCCGGGAAAGCGCGGGTGGCACCCTTGCGGTGCACGAGCCCCCGCTTGGCCCCACCCGTCACCCGGTGCTCCTCGAACTTGGCGATGTTGTGGGCCACGTCGTAGACCAGGGACAGGCCGAGAGACTCCCGGCCACGCCCCAGCGTGCGCTCGAGGGACCGGCGCACCTCGTCCGTGATGCACTGGCGGTTCGCCCAGGCGAAGTTGGCCGCGGCGCGCATGGCGCCCAGATAGGCTGCCGCCTCGGGCGAGCGCAGCGGGGCGCAGGCGAGCTGGCGATCCGGCAGGTGGATGCCCCACGACCCCAACCGGCGCGAGACCTCGCGCACGTGATCGGTGCAGACCTGGTGACCCAGGCCGCGCGAGCCGCAGTGAATCATCACCGTCACCATCCCGCGGGCGAGCCCCAGGGCCTCCGCCGCCTCTTCGTCGTAGACCTCGTCCACCTCCTGCACTTCCAGGAAATGGTTCCCGGACCCGAGGGTCCCGAGCTGCTCGCGGCCTCGGCCCTTCGCCCCGTCGCTCACCGCCGCCGGATCCGCGTCCGCCAGCACCCCGGCCTCCTCGCAGTGCTCGAGATCCGCTCCCGTTCCCAGTCCGCGGGCCACGGCCCAGCGCGCCCCCTCGCGCAGGACGCGGTCCAGCTCGCCCGACTCGAGGTGCACGGCCCCCGAGGAGCCCACGCCGCAGGGCACCTCGCGGTAGAGCGCGTCGGCCAGCTCCTCGCGGCGCGCCGCCAGGTCGGCCGGCGTGAGCCGGCTGCGCAGGAGCCGCACGCCGCAGCCGATGTCGTAGCCCACGGCGCCGGGCGAGACCACGCCTTCTTCCGGGTCCGTCGCCACCACCCCGCCCACGGGGAGGCCATAGCCCCAGTGCGCATCGGGCATGGCAATCGAGGCTTCGAGGATGCCGGGCAGCTCGGCGGCATTCCGAATCTGCTCGGGGGTCCGATCCGCGAGGATGTGCCCGAGCAGCTCCCGGTCGGCGAAGATGACTCCCGGGACCCGCATCGCTCCGCGGCGCGGGATCTGCCAGCGGTAGTCGTCCAGGCGGACGAGATCGCCCCACTCGGTCGAGCTCATGCCCGTCGAGTCTGCTCCCCGGGACGGTGCCCTTCAACAGGAGCCGGGCGCCGCGCCGGCGGGAGCGTCCGGCGCTCGTCGGGCTCCGGTCGCCTCCGCCATCGCCTCTCGGAGGTAATGGCCCGTCCGCGACTCGGACGAGGCGGCGATGACCTCCGGGGGACCTTCGGCCACGACCCACCCGCCGGCCTCGCCGCCACCCGGACCCAGGTCCACGACCCAGTCGCTGTTCCGGATGACGTCCAGGTTGTGCTCCACGGTCACGACCGTGTCCCCTCGCGCGGTCAGGTCGTCCAGCACCTGGAGCAGGCGCTGCACGTCGGCGTAGTGCAGGCCCACGGTCGGCTCGTCGAGGAGGTACAGGGTCGGTCCGCCCTGGCGCTCCGCCAGCTCCCGCGCGATCTTGAGGCGCTGCGCCTCGCCGCCCGAGAGCTGGTTCGCCGGCTGCCCGAGCGAGAGATAGCCCAGCCCCACGCGGCGCAGGACGTGGAGCGCCCGGGTGAACCGCGGTTCGCTGGCGAAGTGCTCGAAGGCCTGGTCCACGGTCAACTCGAGGGCTTCCCGCACGTTCACTCCCCGGTAGCGCACGTCCAGCACCTCGCGGCGGAAGCGAGCCCCGCCGCAGACCTCACAGGGCACCAGCAGGTCGGCCAGGAAGTACATCTCGACGGTCACCCAGCCCGCGCCCTCGCAGGCTTCGCAGCGCCCGCCCGGCGTGTTGAAGGAGAAGGAGCTTTCCTTGAGCCCGCGCGCCAGGGCCGCCGGCTGCCGCGCGTAGACCCCACGCAGGGCCGCGAACGCCCCCATGTAGGTGACGGGGCAGGAGCGCGGCGTCCGCCCGATCGGCGACTGGTCCACGAGCGCCACGCGCTCGAGGTGCTCGAGGCCGCGCAACGCCCGGTGAGGCCCGGGCGGCTCGTCCGCCACGCCTTCGAGCGCCAGCCGGGCCGCGCGGTACAGCACCTCGTCCACCAGGCTGCTCTTGCCCGAGCCGGAGACCCCGGTGACCGTCGAGAGCCGGCCGAGGGGGAACCGCACGTCCACTCCCTTGAGATTGTGGTGGGTGACCCCCTGGATCGCGATGAATCCCGCCGGCGGGCCGGTCCGCCGCTCTCGCTCCACGCGCCGCGCGCCGCGCAGGTAGCGCGCCGTCTCCGAATCCACTCCGTCGAGCGCCGCCCCTCCCGGCCCCGCGTAGAGCAGGCGCCCGCCCTGGGCCCCCGCGCCGGGCCCGAGGTCCACGACCTGATCGGCGGCCCGCATCACCAGCGGCTCGTGCTCCACGACGACCAGCGTGTTGCCGCGGCCGGCCAGCTCGTGAAGGATGCTGACCAGCCGGTCGGTGTCCTGGGGGTGGAGTCCGACCGTCGGCTCGTCGAGCACGTACAGCGTGTCGGCCAGGTTCGCGCCCAGGGCGTTGGCCAGCTCGATGCGCTGCGCTTCTCCGCCCGAGAGGGTGCGAGTCAGGCGGTCGAGCGTGACGTAGCCGAGGTCCACGCGCTCGAGGAAGCGCAGGCGCGATTGGGCCTCCGCGAGAACCGGCCCGGCCACCTCCCGCTGGGCCGCCGTGAAGTCCAGCCCCTCCAGCCAGCGCGCCGCCTCGCTCACGGAGAGCGAGCTCACCTGGGCGATCGTGCGTCCCGCGAGGTGAACCGCGAGGGCTTCTCGCCTCAGGCGCGCGCCCCCGCACTCCCCGCAGGGCATCGCCGTCTGGTACTTCTTCACGAGGAAGCGGTTGCCGATCTTGTACGACTTCTCCTTGCGGCGCTCCAGGAAGGGGATCACCCCGCGGAACCCCTCGCCTCCCTCCAGCAGCAGCCGGCGATGCTCCGGGTCGAGCCGGCTCCAGGGCTCGTCGAGAGGGATGCCGAGCTGCCCCGCGAACTTCTCCACCCGGGGCCAGGCCAGGCGACGCCAAGACCCGGCCCAGGGCTTGAGCGCCCCCTCGCGCAGGCTCTTGCTGGTGTCGGGGACGATCAGCTCGGGGCTGAAGGTCAGCACGTTGCCGAATCCGCGGCACGCCGGGCAGACGCCGAGCGGACTGTTGAAGGAGAACAACGCCGGCTCCGGTCGCAGCGCCGGCGTCCCGCAGCGCCGGCACTCCCACCGTTCGCTGCGCGGTTCGGGAGGACGCGCGCCCAGACGCAGCTCCAGCCGTCCCTCGCCGCGGCGGAACGCCTGCTCGCAGGCCTCGCCGAGGCGCGATTCCTCGCCCCGCCGCCACGTGAACCGATCCACGACGACGGCGATCTCGGCGGGGCCCGGGCGACGGCGCCGCGGGAGGGCGCCCTCCTGCGCGGGCGAGTCGAGCGAGCGGACCTCCCCGTCCACGAGCACCCGGGTGTAGCCCGCCTGCAGCAGGTGGGCCGCCTGCTCGCCCCAGGGCCTGCCCGGGAGCAGTCGCGCCAGTGCCAGGACCAGCAGGGTCTCGCCCTCCGGCCAGCCTCTCGCGCTCTCCACGATGCTGGAAGCGCTGTCGGCATGGATCGGCTCGCCGCACTGCACGCAGCTCACCTCGCCGAGCCGGGCAAACAGCAGGCGGAGGTAGTCGTAGACCTCGGTGGCCGTGCCGACGGTCGAGCGCCCGCTCCGCGCCGGGGCGGTCTGCTGGATGGCGACCGCGGGCGTGAGACCGTGGATGGCGTCCACGTCGGGGCGGGGGAGCCGGTCCAGGAACTGCTTGGCGTACGTCGACACGGACTCGACGTACCGGCGCTGCCCCTCCGCGTACAGGGTGTCGAATGCCAGGGAGGACTTGCCCGAGCCCGAGACGCCGGTGATCACGGTCAGGCGCCCGCGCGGCAGGTCCAGGTCGAGGTTCTTGAGGTTGTGCTGGCGCGCGCCGCGAATCTGGATGGCGCCTGCGGGGACCATCGGGGACACCAGGGCCTCGGGGTGGAGGAGCGAACGGCCAAGGCGGTCGGCGGACTATAGCACGCGGGGCCTCCGCGGAGTCCCGGGAAGACCCGGACCCGACACGCGAGCGGCTCGCCCGTCCGTGAGCGAGCCGCCGCCGGTCACTGGAGGAGTACGGCCAGCCCTAGCGCAAAGCCTCCAGTCCCAAGCTCCGCGCGACCCAGGCGCGGTCCTGCATCACGCCCGCCCGCGCCGAGCCGATCGTCTTGGGGAACTCGAGTCCCCGATCCAGCAGCTTCCACTCGACGCGTCGCGGAGTGAAGACCTCTTTCAGAGCCGCCAGCACCAACTCGACATCGAACGTCTGGCAGGAGAAGACATCGACGTTGAGGAAGCGCGGCCGCGGAAAGGTGTGGACCGCGATGTGGCTCTCGGCGATCAGGACGAAGCCCGAGACGCCGTCCCCTCCCCGTCCCGGCGTGGCATGCCGAAAGACGTAGGGGGGCATGATCTTCGTCATCCGGATGCGCGCGGGCAGCGTGTCCAGGAGCGCGTAGATCTCCGCCATGTCCCCGAGGCGCTCGGGGGAGCAGCCATATCCGTCGAAGACGAGATGGGGTCCGAACCCCTCCACGACGCCGTGAGCGTCTGCGGCCCCGGGCGCAACCAGGAGGCGGCCCGGATTCGAACCGTCGCGCCAGGGCGCCTTCTGCCTGCGGTCCTGCTGGGTGGGGGGCTCAGCCGCTGCGCGCATGGCTCCGAGTCTCTTCCTTGCCTCGTCGGCGCGGGTCCGGTAGCAATCGGGGATTGGTCGGCAACCGGCGCCGACCAATCCCCAGAGGACGTGCCAGGTCCTGAGACGGGCTTACTTCTTCTTCTTGGCAGCGCCCTTCTTCTTCGTGGCCTTCTTCTTCGCAGCCTTCTTCTTGGCAGCCATTCCGGATCACC
>JAWOLC010000058.1:0-5717 GCA_033853925.1 Candidatus Eiseniibacteriota bacterium | reverse complement strand
CGGCGTGCAGCTCCCGCTCGGGCATGCGGGAGCGGCGCTCCTGGATCTGCACCACCGCCACGTTCACGAGGCCGAAGATCATCTTGGCCACGTCGAAGGTGCTGCGGCCCAGCGCGGCGGCGATCTGCCGCACGTCGCGCTCGCCGTCGATCTCGGCGAGCACCTCCCACTCCTCCGGGCGCAGCTCGAGCGGCGCGCTGGTCAGCCCCTCGCCCGCGGCAGAGTAGGAGAGCGCCGGCACGGCGTCGGCACTGGGCACCTTGGACTCGAGCTGCGTCCACTCGTCCACGCGCCGCGCGCCCTCCATGAGCAGCGACTCGACGCGGATGCGGGCGAGCACGCGGTTGTCGCCGACGTGTCGCTCCTCGAAGCGGAAGTAGCCCTGGTCCCAGGCCATGACCTCGTAGATCGTCTCCTCCATCTGGAACTGGAGGACGCGCTCGAGGTCCGTCTCGGAGACGCTGCCCATCTCCAGCAGGATCTCCGCGAGCCGGCGCTCCGGCGTCTGGCGCTGCAGCTCCAGGCCGCGCTCCAGCTCGCCTTCGGTCAGCTTGCCGGCCCGGATGAGCACTTGCCCCAGCCGGCGGGTGGAGCGGCGCCGCGCGGCGAAGATGATGCTGCCGTGCTCGAAGTGCACCACGGCCTCGTCGTCCAGCCGGTCGGAGCGCACGGTGAGCACGCCCGTCTTGCGGGCGAGCTCCAGCAGCTGGAGCACGTCCTGGATCCCGAGTTCTTCGAGGGGCCCTTCGATCGCCATGGGATCCCCTCCCTCAGGCCGAGACGACGCAGCGCTCGAGCCCGGCGATAGCCGCCGGGTGCGCCGCCTCGAAGCGGAGCACGCGCTGGTACGCGCGCTCGGCGTCGTGCGGCCGACCCGCGTACAGCAGCAGGTCGCCCAGGCGGGCGAGCGCGTCCAGGTGGTACGGGTCGAGCACGAGGAGATCGACCAGGACGCCGATCCCCGCGGGCGCGTTCCCGCGCTCGACCTCCAGCGTCGCCAGCGCGAGCGCGGCGTCGCCGTAGGTCGGAATCATGTCGAGCGCGCTGTTCAGCTCAGCGGCGGCGGCGTCGAGATCGCCGCGACTGGCGAGGAGGCGGCCCAGCGCCGTGCGCGCGCCGACGCTGCCGCTGTCGAGGGCGATCGCGCCGCGCAGCGCCGACTCCGCCCCGGCCTCGTCGCCCGCGGCCAGCGCGGCCAGTCCGAGCTCGACCAGGATGGCGGCGTCCTCGGGCGCGAGCGCGCTGGCGCGCTCCAGCGCTTCCACCGCCATGGCCGCCTCGCCCGCGGCCGTGAGTACGCGCCCGTGCGTCCGCAGCGCCTGGGCGTCGGCGGGCGCGGCGGCGCGCAGTCGGTACGCCAGCTCCGCCGCCTGCTGCACGCGCCCCATGAGCAAGAGCGACTCGGCGGCGCCGCGCAGCGCGCGCCGCGACGCCTCGCTCCCGTCCTCGCCGCCCAGCGCCAGCACGGCGCGGAAGCGCTCCACCGCCTCGCCCGCCAGGCCACGGCGGAGGAAGATCTCACCCTGGAGCAGCCGCACCTCGGCGGGATCGCCGCCCGGCGCCGCCTGCTGCGCCAGGGCCGCGGCCTGCTCGAGGTCGCCGTGGCGGAAGGCTGCGCGCGCCGCCTCCAGCGAGACGTGCGGCGCCGGCCCCGCCGCGGCCGGCTTCTGCAGCTCGCCGAAGATCCCCTCGAGCGTGCTCGGGTCGAAGACGAACTCCTCGATGCTGGCGCCGGCCTGGACGCGGTCGGGGACGTCCAGCTCCGGTGCCAGCAGGCTCGCCTCCTCGAACTGGAGGTCGATCAGCAGCCGGAAGCGAGGCGTGGGGAAGTAGGGGTCGAGCTCGAGGGCGTGCTTGGTCTCGCGCAGGGCGCCCTGGTAGTCGCCCAGGGCGGAGAGCGCGAAGGCCAGCTGGTAGCGGGCCTCGGCCAGGTCGGGATCGACCGCGACCGCGCGCACGAACGCCGCCTTGGCCTCCTCGGGCCGCCCCGTCTCCATGAGCACGGTGCCGAGCCCGGTCCAGGCCGGGGCGGAACGGGGGTCGAGCTCGAGCGCGCGCCGGTAGGCGTCGACGGCGGCCGCGATGCGGCCGACGCGCGTGAGCAGCAGCCCGAGGTTGCGCCAGATGTCGCCCGGCGCCCGGCCGCCCTCGAGCGCCTGGCGCAGGGCCGCCTCGGCGCCGGCGCCGTCGCCCCGGTGGTAGCGCACCACGCCCATGTTGTTGAGCGCGAGCGCGTAGCTGCCATCGAGCTCCAGGGCGGCACGGTAGGCGGCCTCGGCGCCGTCGAGGTCGCCCTCCTGGTGCAGGGCCACGCCGCGCTCGTTCCAGAGCTTCGGGCTGCCCTTCTCCAGGGCCAGGATCGGCTCGTAGAGACGCAGCGCCTCCTGGGGCTTGCCGCGCAGGAGCGCCATCTCGGCCTGCGCCTGGTGCACCAGGTACTCGTCCTCGCCGCGCTCGAGCGCGAGCCCGAACTCCCGGGCGGCCTCGTCGTAGAGCGCCTTGGAGCGGAAGGCCAGGCCGAGGTTGTAGTGCGCGAGCGTGCTGTCGGCCACCTCCGGCCCGCGGGCACCCCGGTCGCCCACCAGCTCCTCGTACCGGGCCTCGTTGTAGCGGTCGAGCGAGAGGTTGGTCTCGGCCTTGATGTAGGTCGGGTTCAGCTCGCTGGCGCGGGCGGCGGCGGCGGCGGCTTTCGCCTCGTCGCCCTTGTCGCCGTAAATGAAAGCCAGCAGGTAGTGCGCGTCCGCCAGCTTCGGGTCGAGCTCGATGGCGCGCTCGAGCGCCTCGCGCGCCTCGTCGGGGAGGCCGCGGTGGTACAGCAGCTCGCCCGTGCGCAGCTGGACGCGGGCGTTGCTCGGCTCGATGACCGCGGCGGTGCGCAGGTGGATGAGCGCGGCGTCCAGGTCGCCGCGCTCGGCCTCCGCGCGCGCCAGGTCCAAGTAGTGCCGGACCTCGCCCGGCCGCAGCTGGAGCAGCACGCGCCATTCGCGGACGGCGGTAGCGATGTCGCCCACGTAGAAGTACGCGCGGGCGAGCCGCTCGTGGGCATCGGAGTCGTCGGCGTCGGCGGCGAGGCGGGCGCGCAGCTCGGTGACGAGCTGCTCGAAATAGCCGGTGTGGAAGTAGGCGATCTGCAGGTTGCGCTCGGCCACCTGCATGCGCGGATCGATCTCGAGCGCCTCCTCGAACTCCTGGATCGCCTCGGCGAAGAGCGCCTTATGGTAGTAGACGACCCCCAGGTTGTTGTGCGCCCCGGCGTCGCCGGGATTGATGCGGCGGGCCAGGGCGCGCAGGATGTCGAGGTCACGGGAGGAACGGGGCGACGGGAGCGCCAGCGCCCCGCGCGGCTCCTCGAGCTCGGACCAGGCGGGCGGAGGCGGAGTCGGCGCCTGGGGCGCCACCGGCCCGCCCTCCCGGCGCTGGGGCTTGGGCGACGGGGCGCCGTGCGCGTCGTCGGCGACCTCCCACGGCATCAGATCCGGCTGCACCGGCCACTCCCGCTCAGCCGAGGCGGAGCGCCCGCAGGATCACGCGGAGCGAGACCATGTCGGGCACGAGGAGGAAGTGCGCCCGCAGCGGCTCCGCCTGCTCGGCCACGGTGAGCTGCGTGTCGATGCAGAGGACGTAATCCGCCTCGTCGCCGAAGTTCAGGTAGGCGGAGGACAGGATCGCACCCGCCTGGTCGATCGCCAGCGCCGGGACCGACATGATGAGGACCATGCCCAGGAAGTCGGAGAGGGCGCTGAGGTAGGCGCCGACCAGGATGTTGGCCACCTCCTTCAGGACCGATTGCTCGAGCTCGCCGAATCCCGCGGGGAAGTCCACGTGGTCGCGGCCCAGCAGAATGCCGGCGATGCGCGATGCGCTGGTCGCGGGGAAGATCTGGACCGTGCGCCCGGGCGCATCGCCGAGGGTCTGCATGAGCACGGCGGCGACGGGGCTCTCGGGATCGCCCACCAGCTCCGGCACATCCTCCAGCCGCACGATGCGGATCTCGGGGACGTTGACCCCGATGCGGCGGCTGGTCATCTGCGACAGCGCCGTGGCCGCGTGCCCCGCGCCGATGTTGGCCACCTCTCGCAGCGCGTCGATCTGCAGGGCATCCAGCTCGCGGACGTCGATCATAACCGAGGTCCTCAGAGAACGGTCATGGGGTCGAGCACCAGGGCCGGCCGACCATCGGCCAGCAGCGTGACCCCGGAGAAGAACGGGAGCATGCCGGCGGCGGCATCGAACGGCTTCACCACCACCTGCTCCCGGGCTACCAGCTCGTCCACGGCGAGCGCGGCCCGGCGCTCGCCCACCTCGGCGATCACGGCCGCGGTCTCCCGGCGCCGCTCGCCCGGCACCTCCAGCAGCTCGCTCAGGCGCACGAGCGGGATCGCTTCGCCGCGCAGCCGCATGACTTCCTTGCCCAGCACCTTCGCCAGCCCGACGTCCTGCAGCTCGACGGCCTCGCGCACGTGCGTCATCGGCACGGCGTAGCTCTCCCCGCCCACCAGCACCCGCAGCGCGGCCGCCACCGCCAGCGAGATCGGCAACCGCATGGCGAAGATGCTGCCGACGCCCCGCTCCGTCCGCAGCTCCAGGCTGCCGCCTACGGCGCGCAGGCTGGCGGCGACGACGTCCAGGCCGACGCCGCGCCCGGACACCTCCGTCACTTCCGCGGCGGTGGAGAAGCCAGGGCGGGACAGGAGGCGCAGGAGGGCGTCGCCCGTGTTGGGCACGGGATCGTCCTCGCCCAGCAGCCCCAGGGCGAGCGCCTTCTGCGCCACGCGGACGGAGTCCACGCCGGCGCCGTCGTCCTCCACCAGGATCCGGACGCTGGCGCGCTCGCGGAACGCGCGTAGCACCACGCGCCCGCGGGGCGGCTTTCCCAGCGCCGCGCGCACCGCCGGCGCCTCGATCCCATGATCGACGGCGTTGCGGAGGAGGTGCACCAGCGGATCGGCCATGGCGTCGATGACCGAGCGGTCCACCTCGATCTCCCGCCCTTCGATCACGAAATCCACCTCCTTGCCCAGGGCACGGGCGGCGTCGCGGACCAGGCGGGGGAAGCGGTCGAAGATGTCGCCCACCGGCACCATGCGCATGGCCAGCGCGGTCTCCCGCAGCCCGTCCACGAGCGACGTGGTGCGCTCGAGCTCTTCCCGCAGCCCCGCCAGGTCCCCCGCACCGACCAGGTCCGAGAGCCGGATGGTCAGCACCGACAGCTCGCCGATGGCGTCCGCCAGCTCGTCCAGCCGCCCCAGGTCCACCCGGACGTGGCGCGCCTTGGGGGCGGCGGCCACCGCCGCCGGTCGCGCCGCCTGCGCGGCAGCGGCCGCTACGCCCGGCGCGCTCGGCCCGGCCACGATCACGCTCTCGATCTCGCCCGCCGCGCGCGCCGCGGCCTCCACCGCCTGGGGGTCCGCGCCTGCGCCCAGGAAGAGCCGCAGCTCGCCCTGGAAATCGGGGCCCGGCTCCTCCGGGTCGGCGCCCAGCACCTCCGCCACCGCCGCCACGTTGCGCCGGGCGATCAGCGCCCGCGCGGCCGGGAGTGCCGACTGGCGGCTCACGACCACGGCCGCGATCATTGCCGTTCCGGGCGGCGCGACGACAGGCGCGGCCGCGGGCACCGTCGGCGGTGCGGGCACCGCGGGCACCGCCGGTGCCGCGGGTCTGGCCGGCGCTGCCGCCCGCCTCGAGGCCGTGGCCGCGTTCGTAGCGCGAACGCCGCC
>JAWOLC010000057.1:0-74883 GCA_033853925.1 Candidatus Eiseniibacteriota bacterium | reverse complement strand
GAGGAGCGTGCTCCCGCCCACGGCCCCGCTCAACGATCGGCGGAGCCACGAAGTGGGGACCCCGCGAGGAGCGTGCCCCCGCCCACGGCCCATGCAGCCGCGGCTGTCACCGAATCGCGGCGGCGATACTCAGCGGAGCCAGACGAGGCGCTGGGTGCGATTGCCCCACGGGGTCGCCAGGCGCACGAAGTAGAGGCCGGCCCCCACGCGCGCCCCCGCCGTCGAGCGGCCGTCCCAGCGGCGTGCCTGCGGGCCGGCGGCGAAGTCGCCCTCGCTCTGCCATAGGCGCCGACCGCCGAGGTCCAGGATCTCGAGCCGGGCGTGGCCCGCCTGCGGCAGCGAGAAGCGCAGCAGCGTCGCCCCATTGCCCGGATTCGGTTGCGGGCGCGCCAGGGCCAGCACGGTCGGGCCGCGGTCACCCACGCCGGCCGTGGCGTCCACGATGCTGAAGACGCTGTCGCTCGTGGCGCTGCCCGTGTTCAGCGCGTGGTCGAAGGCCGTCACGCGGACGAGAGCGCTGTCGCTCACCTGCGCGGGGAGCGTCCACGCGAACGAGCCCGAGTTCGCGAGCCCGTGCGCCGCCGTGAGCCACGGCCCCGCGGCGCCGCTGAGCGAGTAGTCCACTCGGACCGAATCCACACTGGCGTTGTCGCTCGCCGTCCAGGTGATCGTCTCCACGCTCCCGGTGTTCCAGCGCTCGCCGCCCACCGGCGCGGTGACGCTCACGGACGGGGCCTGGATGTCCACGAAGGTGGCGGTCAGACCGACGTTGCCGTCCATGGTGAGCGACAGCGTGTCGGCCGTGCCCGTCCGGTCCCCGCTCCAGCCGGTGAATGCCCAGCCGGGCGCGGCCGTGGCCGTCAGCTCGACGCCCGTGCCGTAGAGATAGCTCTCCTGGTCGGGGCTCCGGGCCACCGAGCCCGCGCCCACCGTGCTCACGGTGAGCGTGAAGGCGTCGGCCGAGAAGGCGGCGGCGATCGTGTGGCTGGCGGTCACGTTGGCGAAGGTGTAGCTCGTGTCGGGCGTCACCTGGCCCCCGTCCACCGTCAGGGTGGCCACGTGGTAGCCCGGCGCCGGCACGATCGCGAAGCTCTGGCTAGCGCCCTGCACGACCGCCACGGCTCCGCTCGGCTGGATGCTCCCGTTCGCGCCGGCCGTGGCCGCGATCGTCCAGGTCGAGACCGTGAAGCTCGCCGCGCTGGAGTCCGCGCCCAGGTTGCCGGCGGCGTCGTGCGCGACCACGCGCACGCGCGTCGCCGTGCCCGGCGCGTTCGGCACGGTCCAGGAGTAGCTGCCGCTGTTCGCCAGGCCGGTGGCGATGGGGTTGGGGAAGCTCGCGCCACCGTTCGTGGAGTAGGCGAGGTCCACCGCCGTCACGCCCACGTCGTCGGTGGCGGTCCAGGTGATCGAGTGCGTGGAGCCCGCCTTCCAGTCCTCGCCGCCGTTCGGCGCGGCCACCGAGACCGTGGGCGGCGTGGCGTCGCCGCTCGCCGTCCGCCGCGTCGCCCAGAGCGTGGCGTTCAGGAAGAGGGTGCTGTCGGTGGCGCCCGCCTCGCCCCAGCCGTCGTAGATGCTGCTGTTCCCGGGCGTGGCGGAGCCGTCGTCCGCCGGCGAGCTGTCCCCCACGATCACGAAGCGACCGTTGCCGTAGACCGACGAGGCGGCCATCACCCCGGTCAGGCTCGTCTGCGGGGTGCCGGTCATCCACACCTCGCCCCGCACGCTCGGATTCACCGAAGGGTAGAGGGTGAACGTCGTGCCGTTGTGGAAGGCCAGTCCCGTCACGTTCCCCACCGGGCCGCGGGTCACCGAGTCCGCGGCCGAGGCGTTCACGTTGGCCGAGGTCTGGGTGATGTTGTTGTTGGTTTCGTTGTAGACGGCGCAGCGCACGCCGAGCAGGTGCGTGGGGTCGAGGGCGTTCCAGATCATGGGGGAGTCGTAGCCGTCGTTGTTGCGATCGGACTGCCCATGGTCGGAGATCGCGACGAGCCCGCCGCCGTCCCGCACGAAGCTCAGGATGGCCGTGGCCTCGGCCGAGGAGAAGAGCGTGTTCGGCTCGTCCACGACGAGCACGTCGTAGTTGGCGAGGTCGTAGGGGTTGCTGGCGTTCCCGTAGGTGAGGGCCGAGGTGTTCGTGGCCACGGTGTAGCCGCGCTTGACCAGGTCCACGCCCCACGAGGAGATGGCGCCCGTCCAGTAGGTGCCCGGGGTGTTGGGTCCGATGCCCGACTGGGCCGGCGAGGGAATCGGCTGGTTGTCGTCGATGATCCAGTCGGCGTTTCCTGCGGTCTCCGCGTGGGCGTTGTCGAAGAGCGCCTTCTTGTCGGCCCAGGCGGGGGAGGAGGCGAGGAGCAGGCTCAGCAGGAGGAAGGGCAAGCGAAGACGCATCGGCGGGCCTCGTGTCGCTGGGACGCAGGACGGTCCAGGCGACAGGAGGGGGCCGGCGCACAGGACTCTGGACCGGTCAATTGTACGGCCCCGGCCGCTGCTTTCCAAGACGGCTCCGGGCGGCGGCGCCGCGCCGGGCGCTGCCCCCGCGCACCTTCATGATGATCACGGCCGCGTCCACCTCGCCGCGCGGGGCGGCGTCAGCGAGCGCTCACATGATCACGGCCACGTCCACGTCGCCGCGCCGGGCGAGCACGTTGACCGAGACATCGTGCAGGTGGCGGGTGAGCAGCAAGTCCACCGAGGCCTCGCCGACCTGCAGGCCGCGGATCGTCACCTCGTCGAGGAAGGCGGGCAGCAGGGGGTGGCGGAAGCGCACCCGCCGCTCGTTCGCGCGCACGGTGAGGCCCAGGCACGCGCGCAGCAGCATGAAGGGCGCTCCGGCCGCCCAGGCCTGGGGAGCGCACGCGACCGGGTAGAGCGTCGGGCCCCCGCCCGCCCGGCGGGCGAATCCGCAGAACAGCTCGGGCAGCCGGTGCAGGTCCACGAACAGGCTCGCGTCGAAGAGGCCGCCGAGCACGCGCAGCGATTCCTCCTGCAGCCGGTAGCGCGCCAGCCCCTGGGCGATGATCGCGTTGTCGTGCGGCCAGACCGAGCCGTTGTGGTACGACATCGGGTTGAAGCGGGCTTCGCCCGCCGCGAGCGTGCGAATGCCCCAGCCGCAGAACGACTCGTCGGCGAGCAGCGTTCGGGCGGTGCGCCGCGCCCGCTCCGGCTCGGCGATGCCCGTGTAGAGGCAGTGCCCGGCGTTCGAGGTGCGCACTCGGCACGGCCGCTTCCGGCCGTCCAGGGCCAGCGCGTAGGTGCCCAGCTCCTCGCACCAGAAGGCGGCCTCGAAGCGCTCCTGCAGGACCTCGGACTGCCGCCACAGCTCGCGCGCCCGCGCCTTGAGCCCCAGCTCGGCGGCGATCTCCGAGGCACGGCGGCGGGCGGCGAACGCGTAGCCCTGCACCTCGCAGAGCGCGATCGGCGGGTCGGCGGCCTCGCCGTCGGCGTGGAAGACCGCGTCGCGCGAATCCTTCCACCCCTGGTGCACGAGCCCGCGCGCCGACCCGGGCGCGTACTCGACGAAGCCGTCCCCGTCGGCGTCCCCGCGGCCCTCGATCCAGCTCAGGGCCCGCTCCACCGCCGGCCACAGCTCGGCGATGAAGGCCCTGTCGCCCGTGCGCGCGAAGTAGGCGCCCGCCAGCATGACGAAGAGCGGCGTCGCGTCCACGCTGCCGTAGTAGCGGCCGAACGGCACCTCGCCGAGCGCCGCCATCTCGCCGCGCCGCGTCTCGTGCAGGATCTTGCCGGGTTCCGCGTCCCGCTCGGGGTCCGACTCGGCGGCCTGCGTGGCGGCGAGGTAGGCCAGCACCCCGCGGGCGATCTCGGGCCTCGCCCACAGCGTCTCGAGGGCGGTGATGAGGCCGTCGCGCCCGAAGGCGGTGCTGAACCAGGGGACGCCAGCGTACGGGTAGAGCCCGGCGTGGGTCTTGGTGAGCATCATGCTCAGATCGGCCGAGGCGCGGTTGAAGAAGTCGTTGAACTGCTCGTTGGAAGTGTAGACGCTGCACTCTTTCCGCCGCGCCTCCTCGAGCGCGGCGGAGGAGTCGTGCAGGGCCTGGCCGAACCCCAGCCTCGGCGCGGGGCTCCCGCCGGTCTCGCAGGTGACGGTGATCTCCCAGGTGGCTTGGGCGTGCGGCTCGAGCGTCAGATCGAGATACAGGCCGTCCTCGGTGATCCGGCTGGGCTTCGGCGAGCAGGTGAGGCGGGTGCGGCGGGTGCGGCCATCGAGCCCCTCGTAGTCGAGGCGCACCTCGCCGTCCACGATGTCGGGGGGCTGGAGGCGGCCGCGCTGGGCGCGGGCCATGCCCCGGACCTCGAAGATGTCGCGGAAGTCGGCGGCGAAGCGCAGTCCCAGCGTGAGTCGGGCGGGGCGCGTGCCGTAGTGGGTGATGCGCAGGCGCTCGCAGCAGCTCCCCTGCCACAGCAGCGTCTCGCGCGCCAGGTGGATCGTCCCGCGGCGCAGCGCGACCTCGCCGTTCTCGCGCACGTCGGGATTCGTCAGGTCCACGACGAGGACGCTGTTGTCGTCCTTGACGGTGGAGCTGAGGAGGAGCGGCCGGTCCTGGCCCAGGCTCAGGGTGAGGCGGGAGAGGAAGCGGGTGTCCTCGTGGTAGAGGCCCAGCTCGCCGAGCCCCGTGGGGGTGACGTCGCCGTACCGGTCGAGGACCGCGAAGGTCTCGCCCTGCTTGAGCACCCGCGTGCGGTCGTCCACCCGCGCGGAGGTGGCGAGGATGTAGAACTTCTCCTCGACCTGGATGACGTCCTTCATGCCGTCCCCACCGTCCAGAGCGAGCCGCGGTCCCCCGCCGCGCGCGGCTCTCGCCTGGCGCGCTCCGCGAGGCAGCGCTGGTAGAGGTCCAGGTAGTCGCCGGCCATGCGCGACACGGCGAAGCGGCGCTCGAACTCGCACCGGCAGCGGCGGCGGTCGAGCGAGCCGACGCGCTCGACCGCGGCGACCGCCTCGGCGACCCCGCGCACGACGAAGCCGGTCACCCCGTCCTCGATCACCTCGGACACCGAGCCGCGCGCGAAGGCGACGACGGGCGTACCGCAGGCCAGGGCCTCGATCATCACCAGGCCGAAGGGCTCGGGCCAGTCGATGGGGAAGAGCAGGGCCCGCGCTCCGCCCAGGAACTCCTGCTTGTCCGCCTCGCCGATCTCGCCCACGAACTCGACGTGCGGCTGGCGCAGGAGCGGCGCCACGGCGGTCTCGAAGTACTCCTGGTCCACGCGGTCCACCTTGGCGGCGATCCGCAGCGGCAGCCCGGCGCGACGGGCGATCTCGATCGCCGCCTCGATCCCCTTCTCCGGGGAGATGCGCCCGAGGAAGGCCAGGTACTCGCCGGGCTCGGCGCGGCCGGCGTAGAGGCTCGCCGGCAGGCCGTGGTGGACCGTTCCCTGCCAGTTCAGCCAGGGCAGAGGGCGGCGCTGCGCGGCGGAGATGGAGACCACCGGCATGCGCGGGAACGTGCGGTAGAGGAGTGCCAGGTCGGGCAGGTCCAGCCGGCCGTGCAGGGTCGTGAGCTGGGCGATGCCCGCGCGCCGCGAGCAGGGGAAGTGCAGGTAGTCGATGTGGAAGTGGATCACGTCGAAGTCGCGCGCGCGGCGGAGCACGCGCTCGAGCATGGCCACGTGATGAGCGAGCGGATCCCGCCAGCGCCCGTCCAGGCGCAGCGCCCGCGGCGCACAGGGGACCAGGCGGGCGCGGGTCACGGAGTCACCGCTGGCGAACAGGGTCACGTCCTGACCGTGGCGGACCAGCTCCTCGGTCAGGTACGAGACGACGCGCTCGGTGCCCCCGTAGGAGCGCGGCGGCACGCTCTCGTGGAGGGGCGCCACCTGGGCGATCTTCATCGGACTCGACTTCGCACGGCCGGGTGAGCACTGCTCGCGGCCGGCGGGAAGCGACGGGCCTGATGGTTGGGATGCGGGCGCCCGGCCGGGGTTTGCGCCAGAGGCCGCCTGCGGTCTCATGGCCGGGCTCGCCGGGTTTTGTGGTGCCGATCGCGGGCGAGCCGGGCCGTGGGCCTGCGGGCGAAGTCGAGAGTCCGTGGCGCCTCCCCGGCCACGGGCCGCGAAGCCGCGCGGCCCGCCTCCGCTCGAGGCGGGCCGCGGGAGATGGAGGCCGCGGGTGAAGCGAGCGACGCTCACCAGCGCGGCGGCTGCGCGAACCCCAGCTCGCCGCGCTCGCGGCTCTGGAGCCGGTCGCCGCCGAGATCGAGGCCCAGCGCGAGCAGGCCACGCTCGTATTCGTAGCGCAGGATCAAGTGATCGGTGGGCGCGGCCGCGGCGACGAACCAGGTCTCGCGCACCGGGTCCTGCCGCCGCTCGCCCCAGCCCGTCCCAGGATAGGCCTGGGCGGCCGAGCCGCCGGCCAAGCCGTCCGCGAGCGACTTCTCGGCTCGCGGGCCCTGCAGCGCGTGGGGCGACGGGCGCGCGTCGCTCCGCTTGGGGGCGCCGAAGTTCGGCCCGGCGCTGCCGCGGAAGTCGCGCTCGACCCGCCGATCGTCGGCTGGGGGGCTGGCCTTCTCGTCGCAGCGATCGGGCAGGGGGCGCGGCTCGCACCAGACGACGGGGCGTTGCTCGAGGAAGGCGAGCACGCGGATCCAGCCCATGTCGCCGTTCGCCTGCCCGGTGCGCGTGGCGTAGGAGCGCTCCTCGTCCACGAAGACGAACTGCCGCACCTGCTCGAGCGAGGTTCGCCAGCCGCGGATCGTGGCCGACTCCCACGGATCGAGGACGTACATGCCTTCGTCGCGGCCGAGGCTCGAGCGCTCGCCGCTCACCACGTTGAGGCCGTCCACGGAGATGAGCACGCCCACGCGCTCGCTGCTGCGATTCGTGACGCGCAGAGCGTAGTGCCGGCCGCGGAACGCCTGGAAGTAGCGGCGGTCCCAGTGGCCTGGCGCCAGGTAGAGGGGCGCGCTCCGTCCCTCGACCAGGACCTGCACGTCCACCAGGCTCCCCCGGGCCGCGCGATCCCAGGCCGCGGTGGCCGTCTCGGGATGGCTGGCCGCCGCGGGCCCGGCGCTCGAGGCGAGAGCCAGCCCGACGAAGGCGGCGAGGATCGGCACGGTGCGCGCCTGGGTCCGTGTCCTGGCGGGGGATCTCGTGGTGGTGAGCATGGCGGTCCTCCTCTTTGTGGGGTCCACGGCGCTGAGGCTCTTCTTGCCCCGAGTACGCCGCCCGGGGCGGGCTATTCCCCGGGGGATCTGGCGCCTTCTCCGGCCGTGCCTTCCGACGCCACGCGCGCCTCGCGAGGCGCGGCCCCGAGGAGGTGCTCCGCGCGAGGCGTGGCCGGGGGCGCCGCACTCGCCAGCGGGGCGGCGCGGCCACGCGCCCGGAGGCTGACGCCTCACGGCGGACGGTGTAGAGTGCCGCCCATTGTCGCTGCCGCCGGGTCCGCCACCCGGCCCATGGACCGATCGCCCCGCGAGGCCGCGGGAGCGCGACGCCGCCCGAGCAGGGCAGGGGAGCAGGATCACATGCATCACCTTCTGACCGAGGAGCAGCAGACCATCCAGGAGCTGGCGCGCACCATCGCCGAGGAGAAGGTCAAGCCCGTCCGGGCGAAGTACGACGAAGAGGGCATCTTCCCCTGGGACATCGTGCGGGAGCTGGCGCAGGTGGACCTGTTCCGCGTCTTCGTGCCGACCGCCTACGACGGACTCGTCGAGCAGGGCTACGGCATCACGAACATGTGCCTCGTGACCGAGGAGCTGTCGAAGGCCTGCGCGGGCATCGCCCTGGCCTTCGCGGGCACGGCGCTCGGCGCCTTCCCCATCCTGCTCTTCGGCTCGGAGGAGCAGAAGAAGCGCTACCTGGCGCCCCTGGCGGCGGGGAAGAAGCTGGCGGCGTTCGGGCTCACCGAGCCCATGGCCGGCTCGGACGCCGGCTCGATCCGCACGACGGCCCGGCGCGAGGGCGACCACTACGTGCTGAACGGCACCAAGGTCTTCATCACGAACGGCGGCGAGGCCGACGTCTACACCACGGTCGCCCTCACCCAGCCGGAGAAGGGCGCGCGGGGCGCCTCGTGCTTCATCGTCGAGAAGGGCACGCCCGGGTTCACCTTCGGCAAGCGGGAGCACAAGATGGGCATCCGCGCCAGCGTCACCGCCGAGCTGGTCTTCGACAACGCCCGCGTGCCCGTGGAGAACCTGCTCGCGCGCGAGGGCATGGGCTTCATCGTGGCCATGAAGACGTTCGACATCTCGCGCCCCGGCGTGGCGGCCCAGGCGCTGGGCATCGCCGAGGGCGCGCTGAACGAGACGCTTAAGTACGTGCACCAGCGGCAGCAGTTCGGCAAGAACATCGTCTCCTTCCAGGGCGTGCAGTGGATGCTGGCCGACATGGCCACGCAGATCGAGGCCGCGCGCGCGCTCATCTACGGGCTGGCCGACCGCATCGATCGCGGCGACACCAAGGACATCGGGCACCTCTCGGCGATGGCCAAGGTGTTCGCCTCCGACGTGGCGATGAAGGTCACGACGGACGCGGTCCAGCTCCTGGGAGGCTACGGCTACATGACCGACTACCCGGTCGAGAAGATGATGCGCGACGCCAAGATCACGCAGATCTACGAGGGGACGAACCAGATCCAGCGGAACGTGATCGGCAGCCACCTCGTCCGCGAGGCGGCGAAGCTCGCCGGGTAGCTCCTCCGGCCGAGACCGCTTCATGTCCGCATCGATCCAACTGGTGGCCTCCAACCCCCTGTTGCTGCTCTTCAGCGTCGTGGGCCTCGGCTACCTCGTGGGCAGCGCGCGCATCCTGGGCTTCAGCCTGGGCGTCAGCGCCGTGCTCTTCGTCGGCCTGGCCTTCGGCGCGCTGGACCCGGCGCTGGCGCTGCCCGAGTACGTCTACGTCATCGGGCTGGTGCTGTTCGTCTACGCCGTCGGCCTGCAGTCGGGGCCGGGCTTCTTCGCCTCGTTCGGCCAGCGCGGCCTGCGCCTGAATCTGGTGGCCGTCGGCATGCTGGCGCTGGGCGCCGTCACCGCGGTCGTGGTCGGGCGGATCCTGCGGCTGCCGGGTCCCGAGATCGCCGGTCTGTTCTGCGGGGCGCTGACCAACACGCCGGCGCTGGCGACCACGGTGGAGACGCTCAAGCAGCTCTCCGCCGGCCAGCCGCCCGTGGCGGCCGGCGCTCAGCTCGCGCGACCGGTCGTCGCCTACGGCCTGGCCTATCCCTTCGGCGTGCTCGGCGTGATCCTCGCGTTCTGGATCTTCTCCCGTCTCTTTCGCATCGACTTCGCCCGCGAGGAGGCCGAGCGGCGCCGGGCGGCGGGAGCCGGAGCCATCCTCTCCCGCACGTTCCGCGTCACGAACCCGGGACTGTTCGGGCTCACCGTGCAGCAGGCCATGGCGCTGCTCGTCGAGCCCGGCTTCGTCCTGAGCCGCGTGCGGCACGGCGAGAGCCTCGAGGTGGCGCTGCCCGAGACGCCGCTCTCGCCCCGAGACGAGGTCGTGGCGGTGGGCACCGCCGAGTCCATGGGCCGCGCCAAGGTGCTCTTCGGCGAGGAGTGCGCCGAGCACCTCCCGCAGCCGCACGACGCCGGGATCACCTACCGGCGCATCTTCGTCTCGAGCCGCGAGGTCGTGGGCCGCACGGTGGCGCAGGCCCAGCTCCACCGCTACCACGCCACGATCACGCGGCTGCGGCGCGGCGACGTGGACTTCGTGCCCACGCCCGACACGGTGCTCGAGCTGGGCGACCGCGTCCGCGTCGTGGCCCCCGCCGCCGACCTGGATCGGATCTCGAAGTACCTGGGTGACTCGATCCGCGCCCTCTCCGAGACCGACTTCCTCTCGCTGTCGCTGGGGATCGTGCTGGGCGTCCTGCTGGGCATGGTGCCCCTGCCGCTGCCGAACGGCATGACCTTCAAGCTCGGCTTCGCGGGCGGGCCGCTCATCGTGGCGCTCGTGGTCGGGCGGCTCGAGCGCACCGGGCCCGTCACCTGGGGGCTGCCCTTCGAGGCCAACCTCGTCATGCGGCAGCTCGGGCTCGTGTTCTTCCTCGCCGGCATCGGCACGCGCGCCGGGCAGGGCCTGGTGAGCACCTTCGCGCAGGGGGGCGGCCCGATGATCGCGGCCGGAGCGATCATCACCTCGGTGGTGGCGGTGGGCGGGATCCTGGCCGGCCATCGCTACCTCAGGCTGCCCATGTCGGCGGTGATGGGCATGGTCTCCGGCATGCACACCCAGCCCGCCTGCCTGGCGTTCGCGACCCAGCACAGCCGCAGCGACATGGCGAACGAGTGGTACGCGAGCGTGTACCCGGCCTCGATGATCGCCAAGATCCTGCTCGCCCAGGTGCTGGTCACGGTGCTGCTGAAGGTGTAGGCCGAGCGCACCGCTGCCGACGCGGACCGGGCGCCGCGCCGCGCCGCGCGCCGGCCCGTCCGCCTAGATTCCCATCACATGGTAGCCGGCGTCCACGTAGAGCGTCTCGCCGGTGATGCCGCTGGCCAGGTCGGAGAGGAGGAAGACTCCGGCCTTGCCGATCTCCTCGCGCGTGATGTTGCGGCGCAGCGGGGCCTTCTCGGCGTGGTGGCGCAGCATGCCGGTGAAGCCGCGGATGCCGCGCGCCGCCAGCGTGCTGACCGGGCCCGCCGAGATCGCGTTCACCCGGATCGCCTTGGGCCCCAGCTCCCAGGCCAGCTGGCGCACGCTCTGCTCGAGCACCGCCTTGGCGCTGCCCATGACGTTGTAGCTGGGCACCGCCCGCTCGGCGGCCAGGTAGCTCAGGGTGACGATGCTCGCCCCGTTCCGCTCGAGCAGCGGCAGGAGGTGGTGGGTGACGTTGAGGAGCGAGTAGGCGCTCACCTCGAGGGCCATCTGGAAGCCCTCGCGGCTGGTGGCCACGAACTTGCCCTCGAGGTCCTCCTTGCGCGCGAAGGCGATGCCGTGCAGCAGGCACTCGAGCGAGCCCCACTCGCGGGCGAGGCGCCGCGCCACCGCGGCGATCGTCCGATCCTGGGTGACGTCGCAGTCCAGCGTCAGCGTCCCGGGCAGGTGGCTCGCCAGCTCCTCGACCGCGGGGCGCAGCCGCTCGCACGCGTAGGTCAGGCACAGGGCCGCGCCCGCGTGGTGGAGCTGCTGCGCCACGGCCCACGACAGGCTGCGGTGATTGGCGACGCCCATGACCAGGGCATGCCTGCCGCTCAGATCGATGGTCACCATGCTGCCTCCCTCGGCCCTCGCCGCGGCCCCGTCAGGCGGCCCGAAGCTGGTCCCACACGCGGATGGGCAGGATGACGACCTGCGTGCCGCGGAATTGCAGGCGGCGCTGGATCGAGAACGCGGTCTCGTGATGGAGCGTGCGGGTGAAGAGGCTCTCCTTCTCGAACACGAGCTGGCCCGCGAAGACGACGCAGCGTCGGAACTCCTTGGTGAGGTCGAGGCACATGGCCTCCAGCTCGGAGATCAGGTCGGTGCCGATCGTGTAGCGGTACTCGGCGTAGACGCCGATCCGCTGGGCCAGCGAGACGTAGCGCTCCAGGTCGTGCCGCACCTTCGCCTCGAGGGCCTCGACGTCGCGCGCCCCCTTGAACTGGCCCGAGTCCACCAGGCCCACGGAGCAGAACACCAGGTTCTTGTAGTGCCGGGGGAAGAGGCGGAGCACGGAGAGCAGCGTGTGGATGCCGAGGCCGCCGTACGACTCCACCAGGATGATCCCCGTCGGGCCCTCGGGCGCCAGGTCGGCGGGCGGGCCGTGCTCCGCCAGGGGCAGGTTCACCAGCACCTCGTCGAGCGAGCGGAGCATGCCGCGCACCCGGTGGTAGTGCGAGCGCACGAGGAAGCAGAAGCCGATCAGCCCGCTCGTGGCGAGCAGCGTGACCCAGCCGCCCTCGCGGAACTTCACCACCGAGGTCACGACGAGGATCGTGGAGGTGAGCACGGTGCCGGCGAGCGCCACGCTGATGCGCCGCCGCCAGTGGCCGCCCTCGCGTCGCACCTGCCACCAGTGGCGCACCATCCCGAGCTGGCTCAGGGTGAAGGTCATGAACACGTTGATCGAGTACATGACGACCAGGATCTTGATCTGCCCCAGGGTGTAGGTGAGCACGACCACCGCCGCGAGACCCATGGCGATGATGCCGTTCTGCGTCACCAGGCGCTCGGAGAGGTGGGCCATCCGCTTCGGCACCCACTCGTCCACGGCCATCGCCGCCAGGGTGCGCGGGCCGGCCGTGAAGCCGGTCTGCACGGCCACGAAGAGGAGCGCGCCCTCGGAGAGCAGCGTGAACGCCACCACGATGGGGCCGAGCGGGACCTCGCCGAGGCTCCAGCCGCGGGTGAGGATGTCCCAGAGCGAGGCGTTGAGCGTGCGGCCCTGCTCGTGATGCACGCCGTTCAGAAGGTAGCAGAGCAGGATCCCGCCCGCGGTGAAGGAGAGGGACGTGGCCATGTAGAGCATCGTGCGCTTGCCCGTCGCCACCCGGGGCTCGCTGAGGATGTCCGTGCTGTTGCTGACCGCCTCGATGCCGGTGTAGGTGCCTCCCCCCATCGAGAAGGCGCGCAGGAAGATGATGAGCACGCCGAGCCAGCCCAGCTCGGCGCCGGCTTGGCGCGTGTCGGCCACCGTGTCCGCGAGCAGCGAGGGCAGGGCCGAGGCGTGGTGGAAGACGCCGAAGAGGATGAGCGGAATGTGGCTCACCATGAAGGCCAGGAAGATCGGGGTCAGCACCAGCACCGACTCCTTGACGCCGCGCAGGTTCAGGCCGGTGAGGAGCAGCACCATCAGGAACTCGACCCAGAGCTTGAGCGGTTGCAGCCACAGGGGCAGGAAGGAGAAGATGGCCTCGACGCCCGAAGCCGTGGATATGGCGATGGTGAGCACGTAGTCCACGACCAGGGCGCTCCCCGAGACGATGCCCGCGTTGGGGCCGAGGAGCTTGGCGCCCACGACGTAGCCGCCACCGCCCGTGGGGAACAGCTCGATGATCTGGCTGTAGGAGGCGGAGATCACGAAGACGGTGACCACGGTCGCCAGCATCAGGTAGAGGGCGAGGTGGACGTGGCCGCCGAGGTTGAGGAACGCCTCCTCGGGGCCGTAGGACGAGGAAGAGAGGCCGTCCGCGCCCAGCCCGATCCAGGCGAGCAGCGCGATCAGGGCCAGGCTGCGATGGATGTCCGGGTCGAAGAGGTTCTTGGGGCCCCCGAGCAGGATGCCCCTCAATCGGGCAAGCACGGCCGGAACATAGGGACTCGTCAAGGCCGAATCAAGCCGAGGAATTCGATGCCCCGCACTTCGTTCCGCACTCTGGAAGGCGTGCGTCGGGCCGTGGTGGCCTGCCAGCGCTGCCCGCGCCTGCGGGCCTACTGCCTGCGGGTCGCGGCGGAACGGAAGCGGCAGTTCCGCGACCAGGTCTACTGGGGGCGGCCGGTGCCGGGCTTCGGCGACCCCGAGGCGCGCCTGCTGATCGTGGGCCTCGCGCCCGCCGCCCACGGCGGCAACCGCACGGGCCGGATCTTCACCGGCGACTCGAGCGGGAACTGGCTGTACGAGGCCCTCCACCGCTTCGGCTACGCGAGCCAGCCGGACTCCACGGGCCGCGACGACGGCCAGCGCTTGACCGGCGTCTACATCACGGCCGCGGCGCGCTGCGCCCCGCCCGCGAACCGGCCGACGCGCCAGGAGCTGGAGAACTGCCGCCCGTACCTCGAAGCGGAGGTGGCGCTCTTGCCCGAGGTGCGCGTGGTGCTCCTGCTGGGGGGCGTGGCCCATGAGGCGTGGCTGCGCGCCGCGGGCTGGTGGGAGAAGCTCCCGCCGCGCGAGCGCCCGCGCTTCGCGCACGGCGCGGAGACGACGCTGCCCGATGGCCGCGTGCTCGTGGCCGCCTACCACCCGAGTCGCCAGAACACGAACACGGGCCGCCTCACGCGGGCGATGTGGTACGCGGTGTTTCGAAAGGTCGGGGAGATCCTCGAGCGGTAGGCGACGGCCCCGACCTCGCGTGCCGCCCGTGGTCCCCGGCCCTGCGAGCCTCACTCCTCGAAGTACCCCTCCATGAGCCGATCCATCCATTCGGGCACGCGAGCCGCCTCGCGGCGGTCGAACACCGGCACGTAGGGCTTCAGGTCGAGCACGGGCGTGCCGTCCAGGGCGTCGAGCCCGCGCACGACGACCTTGCCGGGCTCGACACGCACGATCTCGACCGCGGTGATGCCCACGGGGTTCGGCCGCCGCCGCGCGCGCTGCGCGAAGACACCGAGCAGCGGCATGTCGGCGCGCCCGCGCGGCCGCCGCTCGAGCGTCGGCGCTTCCTGGTCGGGGTCCCGATCCATGTAGAAGAGCACGAGGCAATGCGAGAACGAGCCGAGACCCTCGATCCCGGCGACGAACTCCGGCAGCATCTCGATCGCCGAGACGACGGCGCCCCAGCCGCGGTCCGCGGCGTCGTCCCGACCGTTCTTCACCGTGCCGATCACGTGCAGCCTGATCTCGGGCATTCGCTCCCTCCTCTGCCGGCTGACGCCGTGCGCGCTCCGGCCGGGCGCCGGGGGACGCCCTCGCCGTGCCGACGCGCGGCGAGCCTAGCACCGAGGCCGCCCCTCGAGCGGCGGCGCTCGCGGGCTTCGTCCGCTTGACAGCGCCCCGGCTGCGGCGCAGTGTCCCGCCGCAGTCTTCCGGGTGCCGCAGCGTGCGGCCAAGAGGGAAGAGGGGTGAGAAGCCCCCACGGTCCCGCCACTGTGATGGGCACACCGGGTCTCAGACGCCACTGGCGTTCGCGCTGGGAAGGCGAGACCCCGCATCGGCCCCGAGTCAGGAAACCTGCCCGGAAGCCACCGCCCGCGCGGTTCGCGGCGCCGCTGCGTCCGAGTCGGCGCGGGCAACGCCCGTGGTGCTTCGCAGGAAGGCATCCGCGCCCGGACGGCGCGCCCTCGCGCCCCGTCCCCGTGAGGAGGCTCCCTCGGGGCGGGGCGTTTCGATTGGGGCGCGAGTGACGCCGTGATCGTCCCGAGCCTGCTCGTTCTCGCGCTCGCCGCCGCGAGTCACTCCCCGGCCGCGCCGCCGGCCGGCCGCTCACGCCTCGCCGACACGCTCATCGTGCTGCCCGAGGTGCGCGTCGAGCGCGAGCGCGCGCTCTCCGATGCGCGCCGTCTGCTGCCCACCGCGTTCGTCACCGACCTCGCGCCGCGCGCCTCGGGGCGCGCGGTCGAGAGCCTCGCCGAGCTGCTCGCCGAAGCCGCCGGCGTGCACGTGCAGCAGTACGGCGGCCTCGGCTCGTTCAGCACGGTCTCCCTGCGCGGAGCCGCGCCGGGCCAGGTCACGATCTTCCTCGACGGCGTGCCGCTCACCTCGGCCGCGCACGGCGTCGTGAGCCTGGGCGACCTGCCTGCGGGCGCCATCGAGCGCGTGGAGGTCTTCCGCGGCCTCGGGCCGCTCGGCCTGGGCGTGGCCACGCCGGGCGGGGCGGTCAACCTCGTCACGGTCTCGTCGCCGGCGATGCGCGAGCTGCACCTGAGCCGCGGCTCGTTCGCGACCTGGGAGGGCCGGGGCACCGCCGGCTTCGAGCGCGGCCCGCTCGGCCTCCTCGTGCACGCGGGCTACCAGCGCTCCGCCGGCGACTTCCGCTATCTCGACGACAACGGCACCCCGCTCAATGCCGCCGACGACCACCTCGCCTCGCGCCGCAACGACGGCTTCGACGCCTGGAGCGCCCTGGCGAGCCTGACCTGGCGGCCGTGGCGGGCCTGGCGCGTGCTCGCGCGCGAGGACCTGTTCGAGAAGATCCAGGGCATGCCGGGCCGCGGCACCGTGCAGGCGCTCGCCGCGCAGCTCTCGTTCCGGCGCGCGCTGACCCTCCTCGAGGCCTCGCGCGAGGGCGGGGGCGTGGTGCCGCGCGTCGGGCTCCGGCTCTCGGCGAACCGCGAGCGCTCGCGCTTCCGCGACACGCGCCTTCCCGACCGTGGCGAGCTGGGACTCACGCGGCACGACAGCGACGAGCCGAGCGCGGCCGACGGGCTCACGCTGTCGCTCGCCTGGGCGCGGCCGGTGGAGTGGCTCAGCCTGGAGTGCGCGGGCTCCCTGGGGCGCGAGCGGGCCGACTCGCGCGACGCGGCGGACAGCCTGCCCGACCCGCCCACGAGCCGGCGCTCGTCGCGCGGAGCGATGGCGGCGGTGCAGATCCGCCTCCTGCGCGGGCGCCTCGTGCTGCACGCGGCGCAGCGCTGGGATCGTGTCGCGGATCATCTGGGCGCGGCGGGGGCGGAGAGCGTCCTGACCGGCACGGACGTGGTGCGCGCTCTCGACTCGCCGCAGCTCGGTGCCCGCCTCCTCCTGGTCGCGGGGCTCGAGGCCCGGGGGAACTGGACGCGGGCGCAGCGCGCACCCGAGTTCCTCGAGCTGTTCGGCGGGCGCGGCAGCGTGACGGGAAACCCCGTGCTCCGCCCCGAGACCGCCGAGAACTGGGACGCGGGGCTCGCCTGGCACGGCCGCCTCCAGGGCGCGCCGGCCTGGGTCGAGTGGGCGCACTTCCATTCCGAGGCGCGTGATCTCGTGGTCTTCGTCGAGAACTCCGCGACCACCGTGCGGGCGCGCAACTTCAACCGCGCCCGCATCCGCGGGGACGAGTGGAGCGCGCGGCTCGAGCCCGTTCCGCGGCTCGTCCTCTCCGCGGCCTGGATGTGGCAGTCGGCGCTCAACGAGGGTCCGCTGCCCGCGTTCTGGGTGGGCAAGCGCCTGCCCGGGCGCCCGTCGCGCCAGCTCTTCGCGCGGGCCCAGTGGCGCGCGGGCGGGCGCCTCGGGCTGCGCGCGGCCGCCGATCTGGAGCTGATCGGCGACAACGTCCTCGACCCCTACAACAGCGAGCGCGTGCCGGAGCGTCGGCTCGTGGGCGCCTCGCTGTCCGTGACACCCTTCGGCGAGACGCTGCGCTTCACGCTCGAAGGCAAGAACCTGGGCGACGACCGGGCGCAGGACGTGGACGGCTTCCCGCTGCCCGGCCGGAGCGTCTTTCTCGCCTGTGGCTGGGATCTGACCCCGGCGCACACCACCGGCCAGGAGCCATGACATGTCGCGACCGCGAATCGTCCCTGTCCTGCTCGCTCTCGTCACCGCCCTCGCGGCGCTCGGCCCGGCGGGGGGCCGAGGCCCCGCGGCGGCCGAGAAGGGATTCGTCATCACCTCCGACTACTCGACCGGGACCTTGAGCGTCGTCGACCTCGACACCCGCGAGCTGACGCGCGACGTGGCCACCGTGTCGGGCGACGCCTTCCCGCGCTGGCACGACGGCCTGCTCTACGTCGTCAACCGCTTCGGCTACGACAATGTGCAGGTGATCGACCCGGCCCGCGGCTACGCGACGATCCGCCAGTTCTCGGTGGGGAGCGGCACCAACCCGCAGGACATCGCCTTCGCCTCGCCCACCAAGGCCTACGTCTCGCGGCTCGGCTCGCCCGACCTGCTCGTCGTGGATCCCACGACCGGCACCCCGCTCGGCGCCATCTCGCTCGCGGCCTGGGCCGATGGCGACGGCGTTCCGGAGATGGGCTACATGGCCACCTGTGGCGACCTGCTCCTCGTCGCGCTGCAGCGGCTCACCAACTTCGTCCCCGCGGACACGGGGCTCGTGGCGGTCATCGACATGCGGGCCGACACCGTCTACGACGTCGATCCGCTCACGCCGGGCACGCAGGTCGTGCGGCTCGCGGGGCTGAATCCCAGCACGCCGTTCGCGCGGCTGCCGGCGGCAGGCGAGGCGGACCTGGAGCGGCTGCTCATCGGGCTCACGGGGCGCTGGGGTGTCCTGGACGGAGGGGTGAGCGAGCTGCGCGTGCCGCTCCCGGCGGGCGCCGTCCGCGGCGGCCTCGCCATCACCGAAGCGGCACTGGCCGGCGACGTGGTGAGCGTGGTCGCCTGGGCGGACAGCCACTCCTACGCCATCACCAGCGATCTCGCCCCCAATCCGAACACGAGCCTCGTCGCCTGGGATCCCGGGACGGGGGCGGCGCTCGCCACCGTCTATGCGCCGGGCGGGTTCAGCCTCTCGGACGCCGCGCTCGACGACCGCGGCGAGCTGTACGTCTGCAACCGCAGCTTCGACGCTCCGGGCCTCCTCGTCTTCCGCGCGGGGGCGGACACGCTCGTGGCGGGGCCGATCGCCACGGGCCTGCCGCCCGTGCACATCGTCTTCGGCGACGACGGGAGCCCGCCGGGTCCGGCGGGGCCGGTGGCCATGCTGGGCGAGCCCGCGCCCAACCCGGCGAGCGCGGGCGCGCGCCTCACCCTCACCCTGCCGAGCGCCGGACCCGCGCGGGTCGAGGTCTTCGACCTCGCGGGCCGGCGCGTGTGCTCGATCCTGGATGGCGCGGCGCCGGCCGGGACCGCCGACCTGCGCTGGGACCTGAGGGACGCCGGCGGCCGCCGCGTCCGATCCGGCCTCTACCTGGTGCGCGCCACGACCGGACAGGGGAGCGTCACCCGGCGTCTCGTGGTTCTGCAGTAGGGAGCGGGGGCGGGACCTTCGACCCGGCCCGCCTCGATCGCGCCCCGGGGCTGGCGGCGTCGCGGCCCGCGACCGCGCCGAAGCGTTGCGGCTCGCGCGGGCCGCGGATAGACTGTCGCTGCCACGCACGATCGGGAGGCTTCGATGCGCCGGAGGCGGCCGCTGCCCTTCGCTCTGCTCCTCGCTCCAATCGCGCTCTCGCTGCTCCTGAGCGCTGACGCCGCGTCCGCGGCAGCCGGCGCGGACACGCTCCGGGCGACCACGCCCCAGGCGGCTGCCGGGCCACGGGTCGCACCCGCGGCGCCGCGGACGGAAGGCCCCGCGATCACCGCGCGCCGGCCGGCCCGGCGGGTCTTCGCCTCGAGCGTCACCGACAGCGCCCGGCGTGCCTACCGGGCCTGGCTGCGTCACCTGCGGGCGCGCGCGGTCGCGGACAGCGTGGCGCGCGCGGACAGTCTGGCGCGGGCGGCGACCCGGGCGGGAGCCGCGCCCGCCGGGCTCCCGCCCGCGACCGGCGGCCGGGCCGCGTACGTGTTCCCGGGCGCCGCGGGACGCGACTACCTGGCCCAGATCCGCGCCGACTTCACGCCGTTGAACCGCGATTATGCGAACACACGAGCCGCCCTGGGCTTCATCGATCCGCTCTACGCGCTCCTCGTCGCCCTCTTCCTGCTCTTCTCCGGGCTCTCGGCCCGCATGCGCGACCTCGCCCACCGGGTCGGCTCCCGCGCCTACGCGAGGACGCTCGTCTACCTCGCGCTCTTCCTGGTGGCCGACTTCGTCCTCTCGTTTCCACTCTCGTACTACGAGGGCTTCGGCCTCGAGCACCAGTACGCGCTCTCGACGGAGTCCTTCGGCGGCTGGTTCGTCCAGCAGCTCACCGGCCTGGCCGTGGGCGTCTTCTTCTTCGGCGTGGTGCCGATCGTGCACCTGGCCTACGGCGCCGTGCGGCGCTTTCCGCGGCGCTGGTGGCTCGCGCTGGGGCTCGGCACGCTGCCCGTCATCCTGATCGGCGTTCTCATCGCGCCCGTGCTCGTGGATCCGCTCTACAACCGCTTCACCCCGCTCCAGGACAAGAAGCTCGAGGCACAGATCCTCGAGGTGACGCGGCGGGCGGGCGTTCCGGCGCGGCACGTCTTCCAGGTGGACAAGAGCCGGCAGACGGTCAAGTACAACGCCTACGTGACCGGGTTCGGGCCTTCGCACCGCGTGGTCATCTGGGACACGACCCTGAAGGGCATGAAGCCCGACGAGATCCTCTTCGTGGTGGGCCACGAGGCGGGGCACTATCGGCTGCACCACATCTGGATCGGGATCGGCTCCTTCACCCTGCTCGGGTTCCTGGCGTTCCGGCTGTGCGCGGCGGTCGTGCGCGGCGCGACGCGGGTCTGGGGGAGGCGCTGGGGCTTCGTCGAGGCGCACGATCTCGCCTCGCTGCCGCTGTTCGCCGCGGCGCTCACGCTCGTCGCCTTCCTCGGCTCGCCGGTCGTGAACGCGTTCTCGCGCGGGGTCGAGCACCAGGCGGACGCCTTCGGGCTCGAGGTCACGCATCTGAACGACGCGGCGGCGCGCGCCTTCATCGCCCTCGGGGCCCAGAGCCGCTCGGACCCGGAGCCGTCCCCGCTCGTGGAGCTCTTCGAGTACGATCATCCGCCGCTGCTCGACCGGGTGCGCTTCGCGCTCACCTATCAGCCGTGGGCCGAGGGCAAGCCGGACCGCTACTACCATCCGGCGCGCTGAGGGGTCGGCCCTCCTCCGCCGCCCGATGGACCCGGATGGCGGGCGCCGGGAAGGCGCGCGTGGGCCCCCACGGCCGCCTTCGGGGCCGCGCTGGTTCGTCCGCACCGCCTGCGCGGGTCCAGCCGCGTCACGCCTCCCGGACGGTGATCTCCGTGCGGCAGGCGAGCGCCTCGAGCGAGGCGCTGAGCCTGAGCGAGGGCTCCCGGGCGCCGAAGCGCGGCGAGTACTCGGCGGGGACGCACGACCAGTTCGAGATGGGCGTGGCCTCGAACTGCGCCGTCGTGCGGCCGACGGTGACGCGCGCCCGCGGGCCGTCCAGCTCCACCTTCGCCCGCGGGTGAAGGGCGAAGGACAGCTCCGCGCCCGGTTGCCTCACGGCGTCGCGGATCCGGATGCACCCCGCCTCGACCTCGACCGCCCGCCAGTGGTACTCGCCGCTCTCCCAGACGCACGCGTAGCCGTCGCGATCGCGCCGCACGCGCGCCTTGGCGCCCCAGAGGAACGGCCCCAGGATCCGGCTCTGGTTGCGGTCGCCGAAGTGGATCGTGTTGTGGGCGGGCGTGCCGCGGAAGCGATCGCGCACCTCGGCGTCCTCCTGGTACGCGTAGGTCCCGGGATCGAGCGCGATCGCGTCGTCGCCGCGGAAGACCAGGACGGCGAGCGCGTCGGCGTGCCCATGGGCGGCCGTGGCCCCGAGCCCGAGGGGACCGTGGTCGAAGAGGACGAGGAGGCCGCCCGCGCGCCAGACCGTCCAGCCCCCGGGCGCGAACTCCTGCCTCCCCTCGGCGGCGGCCCGGGGGCTCGTGCGGCGTCCGAGGAGCAGGCGGGCCAGCGCGCCCTCGTCGGAGAGCGCGTCGGCGCCGAGCCAGGCAGCCAGCGCGTTGCCCACGAGATCGAGCCGGCTCCAGCCTTCGGCGGCCAGCAGCACGCGACCGTCGTCCTCGTCGCCGACCTGCGGCACGCGGCCGTCGGGCAGGCGGATGGCGCGCGCGAACTCGAGCGAGGCGGCCAGCCGCTCCTTGACCGCGGCCGCCACGGGACGGCCCGCGGCCTCGCCGGCGAGGAACGAGGCGAGCACGATCTCCCAGATGAAGGGGACGTAGCCGAAGGCCTGCTCCGCGCTCACGCCGTCCGGGTGGATCTGCCGCAGGCATTCGCGCTCGAGCCCCGCGTGGCCGTGCGCGAGCAGCTCGTCCGCCCCGCGCAGGGCGGGGAAGAGCGCGCCCGCCACGGTCATGGCTCCGTACTCGGCGAGAAGATGGTTGTTGGCGCTCGAGCCCAGGCTGAGATGGTCGCGGCAGTAGAGCGCCTGCTGGGCGATCAGCCCGAGGGCGGGCGCGGGATCGGCGGGCAGGTCGCTGCCCTCGAGGAAGGCCAGCGTCCACGACAGGGTGAGCACCCGCAGGGCCATCTCGATGCCGCTCGTGTGATGGATGCCGCGGCCCAGCGGATTGCGGGCGCAGAAGTCGTCCAGCCAGCGGGCCGCCAACTCGGCGTAGGCCCGGCGGCCCGTGAGGTGCCAGGCCAGGGCCAGAGTCGGGAGCATGGTCAGCCGACCCAGCTCCCAGACGAGCTTCGCGCCCCCCGCCACGTCCGTGCGGCGATAGTCGAGGTCGCGGCTCGACACGTCGGGCCAGGCATCGCCGGAGAAGGGATTGCGGCTCCAGGCCGGCGGGTCCGCGAGGCGGACGGCGCGGCCGAAGAGGGTCCACTCTCCCCCGAGGAGCGCGTCGGCCGCGGCGATCTCGCGCGCGAACGGCTCGGGCGGCAGCGCCTGGACGACGAGCCGCGCGAGCCGGCTCTGGCCGAGGGCGGTCGGGGGATCGGTCGTGAAGAGCCGCGCCCCGGCCTCGCGGGAGGGGAGGCCGGCGTACGGCGGCGGCGAGAAGCGGTCGCGCGCGGCCATGCGCGCGCGATGCAGCATCTCGCTCGGCCCCATCGCCGTCAGGCGACGGAGCGCCCAACCTGCGTCACGCATGCGGTCAGCCCCCCGGGGATCGTCGGGGCTCAGCCTAACGCAGGACCACGAGCCGCCGCACCTTCGTCCCGGCGTCCACGCTCAGGCGGGCCAGGTAGATCCCCGGGGCCACCGGCCGCCCCAGGTCGTCGCGCAGGTCCCAGGAGAGCACGTAGCGGCCCGGCCCGTAGCGCGCGCTCGCCAGCGTGCGCACCCGGCGGCCCTGGACGTCGTGCACCTCGAGGGTGAGCGTGGCGGCTCGCGGCAGGGTGAAGCCGAGGCGGGCGGTCTCCCGGGCCGGGTTCGGCCGGGGCTGGGCCAGCTCGAGCGTCGTGCCCGGGACCGCGTCCACGGCGGTCAAGGCGGGCGCGGGCTGCTCGGCGGGGTCGTAGACGAGCACGCGCAGCGAATCGAAGTCGAACCCGTCGTAGCTCGTGTAGAAGTCGCTCACCGTGCGGAAGCGGAGCCGCACCAGGCTGCCGGCCGGTCCCGCGAGAGCCGACAGGTCGAGGCGATCCTTCATCCAGTTGAAGCGCGAGGCCTGGTAGACGGGCTTGCCCTGGAGGCCCGACTGGTAGACTCCGCCCGAGCTGCCCCGCCCGGCGAGCGCGGTCCAGGTCAGGCTGTCGAGGCTCGCCTCCACCACGGTCCCGTCGTAGGTCTGCTCGAGGTACCACTTCGTCTCGAGCAGCGCCCAGGCGTGCACGCCGGCCGAGAGGTCCAGCCGCCCCTTGTAGACGAGGCGGAGGTTCGCGTTGCCCGGGTAGTTGCCCGCCGGGCTATCGGCGAAGTAGCGATCCGGGTGGCCGGCATCGCTCGCGACCACGCCCCAGCCGCTCGACACCGTCCAGTTGGTCGTGGCGTTGCACGCCTCGACGAGAACCGGGGTGGGGCGGCCCAGGATCACCTCGACCGTATCGCGGGAGAAGTAGCCGCTGTCGGCGGTGAAGTCCGCCGCGAAGCGCACCAGCCGGCCGGGCGTCACGCTGTCGTACGCGGCGACCAGGAACGTGGCGCCTCCCGCGGCGTCGGCGCTCGTGCGGGAGGCGAGCGCCGGGTAGGTCAGCGCGCCGCCGGGCAGGACCTCCACGCCCGCGTCGAGGGCGGCGAGCGTGAGCCGGAGGTTGGGCGGCGTCGGCGCGAGGCCCAGGTTGCGCGCCCGCACGGCGAGGTGGGCGAGGTTGCCCGCGGTCAGCTCGCCCTCGGCGAGGGCGCTGCTCTCGACCCGGACGTAGGGCCCGGCGATCGCGGCGACCGTGTACGCCTTCCGCAGGTTCTCCTCGGCGAGCGGCACGATGCGCGAGGGCGGCGGCCAGAAGCCGTCGCTCTCCGTGCCGATCTCCGGCGTCCACGAGAAGCAGCGCGGCTTGGCGAGCGTGTCGCCGTAGGACCAGTCGTTGAAGTCGCCGTTCGTGGAATAGAGGATGTGCGGGCCGTCGCCGGCGATGTAGGGCGAGCCCAGCGTCGCCTCGTCGTTCCACTCGTAGAACGCGGCGGCGTCGCTCGTCGGCTGGTTGGTGTAGCCCCACGGGTGGATGAAGTCGTCGGAGTAGGTGTGGAAGGTGATGCCGGTCGGGGGCGCGAGGGCCGAGACCGCGTCGCGCTGCACCCGCGCTTCGGGCTCCGAGAAGGCGGCCGTGCCCCGGTAGTCCTCGTCGGTGGGGGTGGGGCTCGAGCCGATGTTGTCGTAGCCCCACTTGAAGCCGAAGTTGCGGTTGATGTCCACGCCGTAGGAGCCGCCGGCATTGGCCCGGCGGTTCTTGCGCCACATCCCGCCGCCCGCGGGATCGGTGGCCTGGTTGTAGGCGTAGCCGTCGGGATTGACGACCGGGCAGATGTAGATCCGGCGATGCTCGAGCAGGTACTTCGCGAAGAGGTCGGTGTCGTACCTGCCCAGCAGGTCGTCCACGAACCAGAAGAGGGCCTGCATGCCCTCGGCCTCGCGGGCGTGGGTGAGGGCGCTGTAGTAGACGACCGGCCGCGGGTCGGGGGCGGGCGCCGCCTTGCCGAGGCGCAGCCCCCAGATGGGCCGCCCCTCGAGCGAATAGCCGAGGGTGTCGAGCTTGTCCGCCACGAGGTCGCGCGTGTCGCTCGCCACCAGCGAGTCGAGCTTCATCTTCACCTCGGCCAGCGTCCAGAAGCCTCCCATGCTCCCCGAGCCCACGGGCGGGAGCGCCTCGACGCGGAAGACGCCGTCGGGGCGGACGGCGCTCAGCACCTTCGCGGGCTCGGGGCGCGGGCGCGTGGCCAGCTCGCGCCGGGCCCGCTCCGCGTAGTGCCGCTCGAGCGCGTCGTCCCGCAGCTCGAAGGGCGCGCCCAGCGCCTGCAGGCGCGGCTCCTCGCCGGGGTGGAGCACCACGTCCACCCAACCGCCGCGCCGCACGGAGGCGACGTCGAAGTGGCGCGCGAGCACCGAGTCCAGGGGCAGGGTGGCGCTCAGGCGCAGCCGCACCAGCTTGCTGTCGGAGGAGGTGGCGGGGGCGGCCGCCGCGGGCGCCAGGCACGCGGCGCAGAGCGAGAGGACGCAGGCGGAGCGGCGCAGGAGATGCACGAGGCCTCCCAGGTGAGGGCCGATGACGCGGAGCCCCGCAATTCTAGGCCGAGCCCGCTCGACGGGCAACGCGCCCGCCCGGGGGCCGCGGCCGCGCCTCAGCGCCGGCGTGCCCGCTCGGCGAGCAGGCCTTCCAGCACCTCGCGGATGCGGGCGGCGCCGGTCTCGATCGCGAACTCCACCGGAGCGCGCGCCCGCACGCGCTCGGCCATGCGTCGGCGCAGGGGTTCGTCATCGAGCAGCCGGTTGATGCGGTCCGCCAGCGCGGCGGGATCGTGCGGGGGGACGAGGAAGCCGTCCTCGCCGTCCTTCACGAAGTCCGGGATCGCGCCCACCGCCGTGAGGACCATGGGCACGCCGGCGGCCATGGCCTCGGGGACGACGAGGGGAAACGCCTCCGTCCACGAGGGCGAGACGAAGATGCTGGCCGACACCCAGACGCGGGCCTTCTCGAGCCCCTCGCGCGAGCCGAGGAACGTGACCCGCTCGGCCAGGCCCCGCTGCTGCACCTCGGCGCGCAGCACGGGCTCCTGCGCGTCGTTCTCGGCCACGCCGAGGAGGAGGAAGCGCGCCTCGGGGTGGCCGGCGAGCACCGCCGGCATCGCCTCGAAGAGGTCCCAGATCCCCTTGGGCCGCGAGAGCCGTCCCACGAAGAGCACTCCGCGCTCGCCGGGCGCGAGCCATGGCGCCTGCGGGGAGCGCGCGGCCTCCTGGTAGAGGGCCACGTCGGTGACGTTGGGCGACCAGACGATGTCGGCGCGCTTCCAGGCGGCGCGGAAGGCCTGGCAATAGGTGGGACCGAGCACGATCACTCGCTGGGCGGCGCGCATGAGCAGCCTCCCCGCGAGCCTGCCCCAGGAGGTCTCGCCCGAGGGGAAGCGCGTGTGCAGGGTGCCGTGGTAGTGGCAGACGACGGGCCGACCCGCGAGCCGCGGCAGCGCCATGAACAGCCAGTCGCGGAGGATGGAGACGCTCGGAGCCACGTGCACGATCACCGCCTCCGGCCGCACGCGCAGGAGGGCGAAGGCGAGCCGGGCCATGTCGCGGAAGAAGTAGGGCACGGTCCGCCAGGTCCGCCTCTCCACCGCCCAGCGCAGCACCCCCTTCGAGGTGTTGACCACGTGGATCTCGTAGTCCCGGCTCAGGCTCGAGTTCACGAGCATCTCGACCATGAGCTGCACGCCCCCCAGCGGCGGCGGCAGCGGCCCCACGACCAGCACGCGGGGCCGCTGCGAGGGCGGAGGCGTGCCCGGGGCCGAAGAAGCGGCCGGGGCGGAAGGGCCCGGCCGCAGGGGCGAGGATGCGGGCATGGGAGGTGGCGGATCGTCCATCGTGCTGGCCTCGGAACCGGCCCCCGTCACCGCGACGCGGCCCGGGAGCGAGACAGTCTGCGCGCGCCAGCGTAAAGGAGCAGCAGCACGACGGGCAACACCTCCCGCACCGCGCGCAGCTCGGACCACATGCCGTAGAAGAGCACGAGGCCCACGAGCGGGAGGAGGATGGTGGGCAGCGCCCGCTTGAGGAACTCCGGCGCCTCGCGCCAGCCGGGGGCGATCACCAGGCCGAGGGCCAGCAGGCCCGGGAGGTTCCAGCCGAGCGGCACGGGCACGTCGAGCCCGCGGGGAAGGAGCGGGCACGGGTCCACGCGGCCGAAGCGGAAGTAGCTCGCGACCCGCAGCATCTCCCGGAGGTTGTCGCGCAGGTGGCCCTCGACGATCTCGCCCGGGTGATGGCGGCAGGCGTACGCGGTCACGGCGAGCGTCACCGCGCAGAGAGCGAGCTGGAGGCCGACGTTCCGTGCCAGGCGCCGCGCCGGCATGGCGCCGGCGCGCGTGGCCGCGTAGACCGCGGGCAGCAGGAGCGTCGTCTCCTTGCTCAGCGTGGCGAGCGGCAAGAGGAGCAGGAAGGAGCGCTCCCGCCGCGCGGCGATGAAGTAGAGGCCCAGGGTGAAGAGGAAGAGCTGCAGGTAGTCGTAGGCGAACGTGCCGTGCTCCTCGAAGACCGGGATGGCGAGCAGGCTCAGGAGCGGGAACGCTCCGGCGACGAGCCCGGGCGGGCGGAAGAGGAGCGCGAGCAGGGCGCGCAGGGCGAAGAGGAAGCCGGCGTAGCCGAGCGCGTTCAGGATCACGCCGGCGACGGCGTAGCTCCACTGCCCCTCCATCGCCCGCCAACGGGCCGCCTCCTCCGCGGCCGGGTTGTCCCGCCTCGAGAGACGGCCGGCCAGGGGGCGGACTCGCCGCTCGATCGCGGCGCGCAGGGAGGGCGGGAACGTGGCCTGGATCGCCCGGATCAGGGTCGGCGCCAGCACGCGCCGCGCGTAGGGATTGTAGGCCTCGCCGCGCAGCGTGGGGATGAGACCCGAGCGGCGGGCCACGAGGTCGGGGTGGCCCACGGCGGCCGCGGCCACGATCCCCGCGGCGACGTAGAGCACTCCCCACGGAGCCCAGCGGAACATCGGGAGCCAGCGGCCTGGGGACACGGGAAGTGACCTCCGGGAAGGGCGGACGCGGCGCGTTCGGGCCGCGCAGTGTAGCACCTGCCTCCGCCTCCGGGGCGAGCCGGGCGGCGCTCCTTCGGCGCGGAGCGGGCTCCCCCGGGACGGCGGCGCTCCTTCGGCGCGGAACAGGCCCGCCCGGGACGGCGGCGATCCGCGCCTCGCGCGGGGGGCTCGCGTCCTCGGCTCCGCGCGGCTCCCGCGTGCGTTGCCGATTCGCGCGCGGCCCTTTAGCATGAGGGGCCCTTTTCTCCCCCGCGGCCGCGGGCGGACGTCCACCCGGTCGGGCCCTGCTCCGGCCCTCTTCTCCGAGGAGGAGACGTTGAGACAGATCCGGCAGTACCTCAGGAACGGAGCGCTGGACATGAGCGAGGTGCCGCTGCCCCCGCTGGGCCGGAGCGATGTCCTCGTCCGCACGCACTACTCCTTCGTGAGCGTCGGGACCGAGAAGATGAAGGTGACGCAGGCCCGGATGAACCTGGCCGAGAAGGCGAAGGAGCGCCCCGACCAGGTGCGCCAGGTGCTCACCACCTTGAAGGAGCAGGGCCTGATGCCGACGGTGCGCAAGGTGCAGGAGCGGCTCAAGGCGCCGACCACGCTCGGCTACAGCTGCTCCGGCCAGGTGGTCGAGGTGGGCGCGGACGTGGAGGAGTTCCGGGTCGGCGACCGGGTGGCCTGCATCGGCGAGGGCGTGGCCACGCACGCCGAGTACAACACCGTGCCGCGCACGCTGACCGTGCTCGTGCCCGGGGGCGTGCGCCTCGACCACGCCAGCAGCACCGCGGTGGGAGCGATCGCCCTGCAGGGCGTGCGTCAGGCCCGGCTCGAGCTGGGCGAGACCGTGGCCGTGATCGGCCTCGGCCTGCTCGGCCAGTTCCTCGTCCAGCTCTGCCGCGCCAATGGCTGCCGCGTCGTGGGCGTGGACCCCGACGAGAGCAAGCGGGCGCTGGCGCTGGCGAGCGGGGCGGACGCGGCGGTCGCGCCGGTGCCGGAGGAGGTGCTCTACCACGCGCTGCGCGTGAGCGGCGGGCAGGGCGTGGACGCGGTGATGGTCACGACGGCGGTGAAGGACTCGGGCCCCATCGAGATGTCGGCGGCGATCGTGCGGGAGCGCGGCCGGGTCGTCTGCCTGGGGAACACCCACATCGAGCTGGAGTGGCGCAACTGGTTCGCGAAGGAGGCGGACTTCCTCTTCAGCCGGGCGATGGGCGCGGGCATGTACGACATGGACTACTTCGTGCGGGGCAAGGACTACCCCGCCGGCTACGTGCGCTGGACGGCGAACCGGAACATGGCCTCGTTCCTGGACCTGGTCGCCGAGGGCCGTCTCGATCTGGCGCGGCTCATCACCCACCGCTTCCCGTTCGCGGAGGCCGAAGCGGTCTTCGACAAGCTGGCCAGCGGCGAGCTGTCCTCGGCGGTGGGCATCGTCCTCGAATACCCGCAGGCGGAGGCCGAGCCCCCCGCGGCCGAGCCGCGCACCGTGCGCTACGCCACGACGAGCCCGCGCGGGGCCGTGCGCCTGGGGGTCATCGGCGCGGGCAACTACGCGAAGTCCATGATCCTGCCGCACCTCCCGGGGCTGGACGGCCTGAGCCTCGAAGGCGTCTGCACGGCCCGCGGCGCCAACGCGGAGGCCCTGGCGCGCCGCTACGGCTTCCGCTACGCGACCACCGACTCGGCGAAGCTCCTGGCCGACCCCGAGATCAACGCGGTGATGGTGGCCACGCGACACGACAGCCACGCGCGCTACGCCGCCGAGGCGCTGCGCGCGGGGAAGCACGTGTACGTCGAGAAGCCGCTGGCCCTCAGCGACGAGCAGCTCGCGCCCGTGCTCGAGGCTCTCGGCGCCCGCGGCGCGGACGGGCCGACCCTGTGGCTCGGCCACAACCGCCGTTACGCGCCGCTCAGCCAGCAGGCGCTCGCGCACTTCGCGGGCATAGACGTGCGCCAGGTCACGGTCACCGTGCGCTCCGCGGGCGTCCCGCCCGATAGCTGGTACCAGGACCCCACCGAGGGCGGAGGCGTGCTCTTCGGCGACGTCTGCCACTTCATCGACCTGGCGATCTGGTTCGCGCAGAGCCTGCCGGCGGAGATCCACGCGCTGGCGACTCCCGACCCCGGCCACCGCGAGGAGAGCTGGGCGATCACGCTGCGCTTCGTGAACGGCGGCATCGCCACCGTCCACTACACCTGCGGCAGCCAGGAAGGCTGGGAGCGGGAGACCGTGGATGTCTTCGGCGGCGGACGGTCCGCGCACGTCGCGGGCTTCCGCCGGCTCGAGCTGCGCGGGGGCCACGCGCGGAAGGTCGCCAACCTGCAGCCGGACCTCGGCCAGAAGGCCATGCTCGGCCGCATGCTGGGGCAGTTCGCTCGCGCCCCGGGGGCGAGCGACGAGACCGACTCGTTCGTGCTCGCGGCGCAGGCGCTGCTCGCCGCCCACCGCTCGATCCGCGAGCGGCGCAGCATCGGGCTGGGCACGCGGTTCCCGTTCGCTCCGGAGTGATCCGCTCACGGGGGCGTCTCGGCCGTTCGCCGCTCGGGGCGCGCCGGCCTCCGGGCATCGGTTCGCGATGAGCGTGCGCCTCGCCTGGCTGTTCGACGTGGACGGCACGCTGCTCCTCACGGAGGGCGCCGCCCGCGCCGCCTTCGCGGACGCCGTGCGCGAACGCCTCGGAATCGAGGACGACCTCGCGGACATCCCCTTCGCGGGCCGGACCGAGCCCCACATCCTCGCCGACATCCTGCGCAAGCACGCCCGCGCCTTCGATCCGGCCGACGAGGCCCGGTTCTGGGACGCGGTCTTCGCCCACATGCGCCGGCGGCTCGGTCCGGGCCGGGGACGCACGATGCCGGGCATCCCCGAGCTGCTCGAGCGGATCGCCGCCGAGCCCGGCTGGGTGCTGGGGCTGCTCACCGGCAACATGACCCAGATGGCCCAGATCAAGCTCGGTCACTTCGGCCTCGACCGCCACTTCGCCTTCGGCGCCTTTGGCGAGATGGCTGCCGACCGGAACGCCCTCGCCCGCGCACTGGTCGAGCGGCTCGAGCGCGATCTCGGCGTGCCCCCGCAGCGCTGCATCGTGGTCGGCGACACGGTGCACGACGTGACCTGCGCCCGCGCCGCCGGAGCCCGGGTGATCGCGGTGGCGACGGGAACCGCTTCGCGCGCCGAGCTGGAGCCGGCGCAGCCCGACTTGCTGCTCGACGATCTGTCCGGGGTGGAGGCCATCGTGGACTGGGGTCGGGCGATCGCTGGTCACCCCGCACCCTGACGGAACGGCGCCGCCGGGACTATTCATGTCCTCCGTCGCGAAAGGGCCAGATGGGCCCGACCCCGTCCGAGCAGGCGGCCGAGTCAGCACATCTCCCGAACATCCTCGGAAGTGTGTACTTAACGCAAATGGGGAGTAGCCGGCTGGACGGTCAGTGGCATGGATACAGTTGGTGGCAGGGGTCAAACCAAACGACATGGAAGGTGTTTCCCGTCACAAAACCGTGCACCCTGCCATGCTCATTTGCACTAACTGAGAACTGGAAACACTCGGAGTCATGGAGGTGCTGGGGGACGGGGAAACCGCCGGGCTCCGAGGTTTCCTCCCAGCGGATTGGATGAAAGCGCAGTGCCGGGCTGTTATTCGTCCTGAGTTCAACAATCTGGCTCTGGCAGACCGACTTGAGCCGCTCAAACAGTTTGAGGAAGTATCTGGCCTCCCGGTCCGACAGGGAGAACTTTGAGGAATGATCCCAGTACTTGAAGCCAAACACCACCCCGCTTGGAGGTGGTGTCTGCTCCGGGATCCTCCCGTGGGTCTTAGGCAGTTTCGGGGGCTTGATTCTGGGCATTGGCTCGCATGGCAGCGTAGAACCGCCTCATGGACTCGTTATCGATGCGGTTATCGCACGGTGCATCCAGGGGGAGGGCGCCACGGGCTTCTTTCCACGGTGTTTCTTCGTGTACCAGCCGCTCAAGAGCCCAGGCTCCGAACGAGCCATATGCCTCAAGAACATCATCGAGATGAGAGCAAACGTGTTCCGAAGGCGTCTCCGGTTGGGCCTCGAGCGTGATTGTCTGCCAGCCCTTGTGCGAGAACTGCCGGTACAGGTTGCGGCAGACTGGCCCGTGAACCCAGGCCTCGAACGTTTCGTCAAGTAGCGGAGTGTCGTAAAGCGCCAAGTGCCAAGCCTGGGCGTAGTACACCAACTTCTGGAGCTTGAGGTGTGTTACGGGATCGCCGGCATCCTGCAAGCGCCAAATGAGGTAGTTTGCAACCTGTTCCAACGTGGCTTCAGCCATTGGCGACCTCGGTCCTTTCGCGGGTCCAAGTCGCCCCGCCGTCTCGGCTGGGGACTGGCGGCATTAACTAGGTCTTTCGGCACGTTCCCGCAGGTAGATTAGCCGATCCAGGCAGGGCTTCAAGCACATTTTTTGCACCGTTCGTGCCATGGAATATTTTACTTGACGCAACGATCGTTCCCGTTGCATAATAGAGGCACGAATGGAGGGAGATCATGGCTAGCAAGCAGAGCGTGGCCCAGGACAAGTCGGACGTGGTGGCGGCACTACCAGCCGCATGCTCCGACGAGACAAAGGCAGTCGAATTCATGGAGCAGACGCGCTGGAACGGCGAGGCTGTCTGCCCGCGTTGCGGCGTGATTGGCGAGTCCTACCAGATGCGCGACCGCGCGACGGGTGAGCGCAACCGTCGCTTCCTATGGCTCTGTCGCGCCTGTGGACGGCAGTTCACCGTGCGGGTCGGCACCGTGTTCGAGGACTCACGTATCCCGCTCCGTCACTGGTGCTACGCATTCTGGGCTGCGTGCTCCAGCAAGAAGGGCGTGAGCGCTCTCCAGATCAAGCGGCAGACGGGCCTGAGCTACAAGAGCGCCCTGTTCATGATGCACCGCATCCGGTACGCGATGGCCGATCTTCCCGGCGAGGCGCGGCCACTCGTCGGCTCCGTCGAGGCCGACGAGACGTATGTCGGCGGCAAGCCGCGGCGGCGCGGTCACGAGAACATCGGCATCCGCGACAACAAGGCGTGCGTCGTGGGTCTGGTTGAGCGTGGTGGTGAACTGCGGCCACTCCACGTCGCGGGCGACGCTGGCCCAAGCGTGCGCGGTGCGGTGCTCACCCACGTCAGCCGCGATGCGCGGCTCTTGACGGACGAGAGTTTCCTCTACCGGAAGGTCGGGCGCCTATTTGCTGGCGGCCATGAGTCGGTCAAACATTCGGTCGGCGAGTACGTGCGCGGTGACGTGCACACCAACACCATCGAGGGCTTCTTCTCGATCTTCAAGCGCGGGATGTACGGCACCTTCCATTCGGTTAGCAAGAAGCACTTACACCGCTACTGTAGCGAGTTCGAGTTCCGCTACAACCTGCGCGACGTGGACGATGGCGAGCGAACGGTGCGAGCGATTCGTAAGGCCGAGGGGAAGCGCCTTACGTATGCTCAGCAGGTTAGGCCCTCTTGACAAGAAGAGACAGAAAGGGCACGCTACCTACGTGCCGGGAACGGGAGTCGAACCCGCAAGAGTTTGGCTCACACCGGTCCAAGCGGTGCGCGTTTACCCATTTCGCCATCCCGGCACGTAGGAAGTTGCCCCGTCTTTTCTGGGGTCGGGGATGACGCTCTGCTCTCGCAAGCCCGAGCCGTCATCCCCGCTTCTGTTCCTGGGCCGCCCAGCCAGCCCTAGACCCTCCTCATGCCGACCCTCCCTGGCCGCGCAGTCACGTGCTTGCCTGCTTGAGTGCAGCAAGGGCTCGTTCGGAATCCGGGCCTGCGTACCAGGTGCGGACACCGCTTGGATTCCGGGCCTGACGGATGACCTTGTCGAATTTGAAGCCGGCCTTTGCGAGGAAGTTGCTGGCCGACGTTGCGTAGCCCCCAAGGCCCCGAGCGTCCTTGACCTTCATCCCCACCGCCAAGTCGGCAGCGGAGATCCCGCCGTGACCCGCAGCGATCACGCATTCAAGCATCGCCACTGCCCGAGTCAGAGCTTCCTCGCGCGAACGAGAGCGACCGCCGTTCAATGGAAACAGTGTGGGGCTTTCAGCGGCCCGAGACGAAGAGGGCGTATTCAGCCGCAGATTTCGCGGCTGATCTCGCGTCACACTGTTGATGAGAGCTTGAAGATCGGCGATCGTCTCGCACCAGATCGTGAGACCGCTCACCTCGACCTTGTAAGCCATGTGTGCCTCCTTGTGGACCGAACTGAAGGGGTTATACACCCGGGGCCGCCCGTGTGCAAGTGGGAGTGTGCCTGATGGCAAGGAAGTCCGACACGCTGAGAATTGCCGGCTCGTGGGAGCGCGCAGTTGCTAATGCGCTTGGCAAGAAGCGCCCGCCCGAGGGCTGGCCAAAGCCGGAGAAGAAGGCCCGGAAGCGCCGGGCCAAGTCTAGGCGGCGTAAGGGTTAAACTGTGCCCAGCCGCCCGCCCCTTGGGGCGCAATGGGTTGCGTCAACACCACACTCCCGAACATCCTACGGTTGCGCGCGCAAGAGGCCGAACGTATACTAGCGCCATGGCCACCAGGGCGAACGGCAACCACGAACTCGACGCCAAGGATCGCCGCATCCTGGCGCTGGTGCAGCGTGACGGCAAGATGAGCCAGGCGCTCATCGCCAAGCACGTCGGGCTCTCCACCGCCGCCGTGAACGAGCGGCTGAAGAAGCTCGAGCAAGCGGGGGTCATCCGGCGCTTCGCCGCCCTCGTGGATCCCAAGGCCGTGGGCATGCAGGTCACGGCCTTCGTCGAGGTCTTCATCGAGCACCCGCGGTACGAGGAGCCCTTCATCCGGCGGCTCCTCGAGCTGGACGAAGTGCAGGAGTGCCATCACATCACGGGGGAGTTCTCGCTGCTCCTCAAGGTGCGGGTCCGCGACGTGGAGTCGCTGCAGAAGCTGATCCTCCACCAGCTCAACAGCACCGAGGGCGTGCGCCAGACTCGCACCGTGATGGTGCTCTCGACGGTCAAAGAAGAGAGCTTCGTCGCGACCGGCGCAAGAGGAGAAGCAACATGAACCCCAGCACGACATCGGCCGGTCGCCTGGCGCCTTCCGAGGTGCACGCGGCACTCGCCCGCCACATGCTGGCGGACGGCTACGACATGGTGCTGGACCTGGAGAAGAGCCACGGCCGGCGGCTGTGGGACGCCCGTGGCCAGCGCTGGATCCTGGACATGTTCTCCTTCTTCGCCACGCTGCCGGTGGGTCTCAACCATCCGGGGCTCGAGGAGCCCGGCTTCCTGGCGAAGCTCCAGCGCGCCGCCCTCGCCAATCCGGCGAACTCGGACATCTACACGGTCGAGATGGGCGAGTTCGTCGAGACCTTCGGGCGCCTCGCCCAGCCCGCCTATCTGCCGCACGCCTTCTTCGTCGCCGGCGGCACGCTGGGCGTCGAGAACGCGCTCAAGGCCGCCTTCGACTGGAAGGTGCGCCGCAACTTCCGCAAGGGCTACCGCGAGGAGCGGGGCCATCAGGTGCTGCACTTCCGCGAGGCGTTCCACGGCCGCTCGGGCTACACGCTCTCGCTGACGAACACGGCCGACCCGAGGAAGTACGAGTACTTCCCGAAGTTCGACTGGCCGCGGGTGGTGAATCCCAAGCTGCGCTTCCCGGTGGACGCCGCCGAGCTGGAGCGCGTGCAGAAGGTCGAGGCCGAAGCGCTCGAGCAGGCCAAGACCGCCTTCCGCGAGCGCAAGGACGACATCGCCTGCGTCCTCATCGAGCCCATCCAGGCCGAGGGCGGCGACCACCACTTCCGCGGCGAGTTCCTGCGGGCGCTGCGGGACCTGGCGCACGAGAACGACGCCCTCTTCGCGGTGGACGAGGTGCAGGCCGGCGTGGGGCTCACCGGGCGGATGTGGGCGCACCAGCACTTCGATCTCGAGCCCGACCTGCTCGGCTTCGGCAAGAAGATGCAGGTGTGCGGCATGATGGCCGGGCCGCGCATCGACCAGGAGCCCGACAACGTCTTCGTCGTCTCGAGCCGGCTGAACTCGACCTGGGGCGGCAACCTGGTGGACATGGTGCGTTCCCAGCGCTACCTGGAGATCATCGAGGCCGAGCACCTGGTGCAGAACGCGGCCACCGTGGGCGAGCACCTGCGGCGGGGCCTCGAGAGCCTGGCGGCCGCGCGGCCGACCGCGCTGTCGAACGCGCGCGGGCGCGGGCTCATGTGCGCGATCGACTTCCCCGACGGCCCGACCCGCGACGCCGTGCAGGACAAGGCCTACGAGCTGGGCATGATGATCCTCGGCTGCGGGGCGCTGAGCCTCCGCTTCCGTCCGCCCCTGGACGTCACGGCGGCCGAGGTGGACGAGGCGCTCGAGATCCTGAAGCGGGCCGTGGATCTCGTCGTCAAGGCGAAGTAGCGACAGGCGCGACGCTCGCGGCGCCGTCGCCTCCGGCCACCGGCCACCTTCGCGGCAGAAGGAGGGCCGGTGGCGCTTCGCTGTTGGGCGAGCCCGGCGACACCCCCGATCCCTCCGGCCTTGCCCTCCGCCGGCTGAAATCCGTTCGCCTGCCCGAGCGTGCGGGGTCTCCGCATCGAGACGGGTCGGCTCGGGGCCGAGCCTGGTGCGGGCTCAAGCGGCTTCGTTCCGCGGCCGATACCCCGAGCGCCTCGCCTGATGCCAGGATCCACCCTCAGTCCTGAATCGGGAGACGATGAGCGAGCGTGGTGCAGGATCTGCCGCGGAAGCCGTCAAGGAGCTGACGGCGCAAGATGCCGCCTTCAGCGCGGCGGCATCGAAGTGGATCGGGCAGCTCGCGCGCACCCTCAAGACCTGCCGCCTGTACGATCCGCGGAATCCGGCGGTCGTGCGCTTTCGCCAGGAGCTCGGCGCCTCCCTGGCCCCGCTCCTCCAGGAACGCGGCTCCCTGACCCTGGCCTTCTCCGCGACCGACGTGTCGTGGAACGGAGTCCCGCTCTACCGGGCCCGCTCGCGCGAGGACAACCTCGCCGGCCCGTTCTTCCGTGACGGCATCCGCACGCTCACGCTGGCGTCCGGAATCGAGCCGCGGGAGTGCGACGCGCTGGTGGACGCGCTCCTCAAGGTCACCGATCGCGCGGCGGGGGACGCCGATCTGGTCACGATGCTCTGGGACGCGGATCTGCCGCACGTGAGCGTCGAGCACGTCTCGATCGAGGCGGACCCGGGCGACGGGGCGGCCGAGTCCGAGGGCGTCTCCGCCGGACCCTCCCTGATGCCCTGGCCGCAGGGCAGCTCCGCAGCCGCGAGCGAGGCCGCGCCGGCACCCGAGGGCGTCGAGACCCGCTCCGACGACTGGGCCACGAGCGATCTCGCCGGCGCGGCCGAGACCTTCCTCACCGATCTGGAGGCGATGGCGCCCGCCGAGGTCGCACGCTTCCGAAGCGAATACGAGGCCGAGAGTCGGGAGGACCTGCTGAGGTCCACGCTGGCGTTCGTCGGCGAGTGCGGGGACTCCGGCGCCACCCCTGCGGACCAGGAAGAGCTCTCGGGCCTGCTCCTGCGGCTCCTCCAGGAGGCGATCGCCGTGGGGGCGTGGAGCGAGGCGCGGCAGGCCGCGCAGCTCCTCCGCTGTCGGACGATCGGCGAGAGCGCGCTGACCCGGCTCCTGGAGGAGCTGCGCCAGCCCAACTCGGTGGTCGCCGCCAGCGCCGTCCGCGAGCTGAACCACCAGGGGAGCCAGAGCCTGGAGGAATTCCCCCGGCTGGCGCGCGAGCTGGGACCGCCGGCGACGGACTGGCTGATGCTGATGCTGGCCGAGAGCCGGCAGCAGCGCGCCTGCTGGGTGCTGACCCTCGCGCTCACGGAGCTGTGCATCGACAGCCCGGAGAGGTTGGCGCCCTGGCTCGGAGACGAGCGCTCGCCCGTGGTCCAGAGCGTCGTGCGAGTCCTGGGCTGCATCGGGGGGGCCGAGGTGCTGGCTCTGCTCCAGACGGTGACGGCACACCCGGATCTCCGCGTGCGCCAGGAGGTGGCCGCCGCGCTGGCCAACACGCCGCCCGAGGGGGCCCGCCGGGCCCTCCTCGGGCTGCTCGCGGGGGCCGACACGAGCCTCTTCTGCGCCGTCCTGCGGCAGCTGGCCTCGGGGCGCGACCCCGAGGTGACGCGCCTGCTCGTGGGCTACCTCCAGGCTCCGGGCTTCTTCGATCGCCCGCTCGAGGAGCGCCGCGCGATCTACCTGTGCCTGGCCGGCGCCGCGCAGGACGAGGCCCTGCCCCAGCTCGAGCTGGAGTTGCGCCGCGGGCACTGGTTCTCGGGCCATCAGCAGGAGCACCGCCAGGCGATCGCGCGCTGCATCGCCCACGTCGGCAGCCCGGCGGCGCGAGAGATCCTCGAGCGCGGCGCTCGCGGCCGGAGCGCGGAGGTGCGCGCGGCCTGCGCGGCGGCGCTCGAAGGAATGCGCCCCCATGGCTGAGCCCCTCTCTCCGCTCGCGCCGGGCGACGGCGAGCCGGGAGCCCGGCTGGGGCCGAGGCTCCTCGTCGCCCTGCACGGGGTGTTGCGCAGCCTCCGGCTCTACGACAGCTCGAACCAGACCCTGCGCGAGCAGATCCAGGGCCTGCTGAGCGTGATCCTCGCGGCGATGGAGGACGAGGTCGAGCTGCTCGGCATGGGCGACTACTTCTACCTGAACGGCGCCCGTCTCAAGCCCGGCGACACGCAGGTGCATCTCTACCGCTCCTTGATGTCCGAATTCGAGATCCGCGCCCTGAGCGGCCTGCGCTTCACGTCGGGGCTCGCGACCGCGGAGCTGGAGACGTTCCTCAAGCTCTTCCTGGCGGCGCGGGACGGAGCGCGCGGCGAGCGGCTGCCCGAGGAGGCGCGGGCGCTCGGCATCCTGCACATCGTGCCCGTGCTGGCGCGCGACCTGGGCGCCCGGGCCCGGTGCGCGGTGGCCGACGAGCCGGGCAGCGACGGCGAGCGCCAGCGGGCGCGCCGCACGTACTGGCGGGCCGTCAAGGGCACGCAGCACCTCGTCGCGAGCGCGGCCCAGACCGGCCGACCGGCCCTCCACCTGGCGCGCCGCCTGGTCCAGCCCGTCGTGGACAGCGTGCTGAAGGACGAGTACTCGATCCTCGGGCTCACGGCGCTCAAGGACCACGACGAGTACACGTACGCCCACTGCGTCAACGTCAGCGTGCTCTCGATCGGCATCGGCCAGATCCTCGGCTTCCCCCGCCAGGCGCTGGCCACGCTGGGCGTGGCCGCGCTGCTGCACGATCTGGGAAAGCTGGCGGTGCCCTCCGCCGTCCTGCAGAAGCCCGGCGTCCTGGGCCCCGAGGAGTGGGTCCTCATCCACCGCCATCCCCTGGAAGGCGCGAAGATGATCGCCCGGCTGCCCGCGCTGTCCACGCTGTCGCTCGATTCCATGCGCGTCGCCCTCGAGCACCACGTGCACGTGGATCGGAGCGGATACCCGAAGTCCAGCGGACGGGGCGCGCCGTCCACCTTGGCGCGCATCGTGGCGGTGGCGGACTTCTTCGACGCCGTCACCTCGCACCGGGCCTACCGGAAGCGCCCGCTCACGACCTACGAGGGCCTCCGCCTGCTGACGGGCCCGGAGCGCCACCGCTTCGACGCGGCGGCGGTGTGGGGCCTGGTGCGGACCGTGGGAGCGTACCCGGCCGGCACGGTGATGCTCACCGGCTCGGGGCATGTCGTGCTGAGCCTGAGCCCGAACCCTCGGGACCCCGGCCGGCCGCACTGCCGCGTGCTGCGTCGCCCCGACGGCTCGAGCCCGCTCCCCGACAGCCCCGAGATCTGGGATCCCATGCCCGAGCAGGAGAGGGTGCTGCGCGTGCTGGGGCCCGACGAGCTGGGCGTGGACGTGGGAGCGCTCCTCGCCGCCTGAGCCCGCGCCCGCCGAGCCTCGGCGCGCCGGTGGCGCCTCGCTGTGCGGCGAGCGAGGCGCCAGGCGCCGATGCGCGCGCCCCGCCCTCGCGGGGCCAAGGCCTTCGCGCCACGCACAACACGCCACGCGGCCGTGCCCCCCGGCCCGCGGGAATCGTGCTACCTTGGCCGGGCTCCCGCCGCCGAGCGGCGAAGCGGCGACCACTCGCTCCGCCCTCGGGGTGAGGGGCGTTTCGCTCGGAGGGCCGCGTGATCGACTCGCTCGTGCTCGACGTGGAGGCGCTGTGTGCGCCCGGCGAGCGCGAGGTGGGCTCGCTGGGGCACGAGGCCGCGCGAGCCTGGCTCGTGCGCCGGCTGGCGGAAGAGGGCCTCGAGCCCTACGCGGGCGGGTCCTTCGAGCTGCCCTACTCGCCGCCACGGGGCTGGCTCGCCGGGCTCCTCGGCGCGGCGGGCCGGGCCGGGGACGAGGGGAATGGCGAGCCGCGGCTCGTGAACCTCGTCGGCCGGCTCCCCGGCCGGGCTTCCGCGGAGGCCCCGGTGCTCCTCGCCGCCCACTACGACACCTGCGGCTCCCAGCCCGGCGCCGACGACAACGCCGCGGCCATCGCCATCCTGTTGGCGCTGGTCGAGCCGCTGCGCCGCCGCGCGCTCGAGCGCCCGCTTCTCTTCGCCTTCTTCGACGCCGAGGAGCCGCCCTACTGGCTCCGGCCCCTGATGGGCTCGACCTGGTTCTACGACCGGCAGCGCCGCGACGCGATCCACTGCGCCATCGTGCTCGACCTGGTGGGGCACGACGTGCCGGTCGAGGGACTCGAGGACCTGCTCTTCGTCACCGGCATGGAGAGCGACCCGGGGCTCGAGGCGGCGCTGCGCGACTGCGCGGGCGGGCTGCGCTTCGTGCCCACCCTCAACCGCTACATCACGCCATTCGGCTACGACCTGAGCGACCACCACGTGTTCCGGATCCGGCGCCGGCCGTATCTCTTCCTTTCCTGCGGGCACTGGGAGCACTACCACCGGGAGACCGACACGCCCGATCGCCTGAACTACGCGAAGATGGCCGGCGTCGCCCGCTTCCTGGAGGAGCTGGTCGCGCGCGTGAGCGCGTCGCGGCTGGACGGGCCGTTCGAGGGGCACGACACGACGGCGACGGAGCTGCACTTCCTGAGCCGCCACCTGGGCGCCCTGGCGCGCGAGCTGGGCGTGCGCCTCGAGGGTCGCGCGGACATCGAGCGGCTGGTGAGCCGGATGCTGGCGCTCGGCCTCTGAGCGGCGAGCCGGATCCGGCTCTCAGCGCTCGAGGACCTCGCGCGCGCGCCGCGAGAGATCGGCGATCACGATCGGCTTGAGCAGGCAGGCGTCCACGGCGCCCGACCGCGCCCGGTCGCCGGGCGCCGCCTCGCTGTAGCCGGTGCAGAGGATCACCGGCAGGCCCGGGCGCAGTCGCTTGAGCCTCTGGGCCAGCAGGTCGCCGGTCAGGCCCGGCATGGTGAGATCGGTGACCACGAGGTCGACGGCGTCGGGGTCCGCCTCGACTGCCGCCAGCGCCTCGGCCCCGTTGGCGCGGACGCGCACGTCGTAGCCCAGGGCGACGAGCATGCCGGCCAGCGCCTCGGCCACGAGCGGGTCGTCGTCCACCACGAGCACGCGCTCCGTGCCGCGCGGGAGGGCCTCCGTGGGGGCGGGAGCCGGGGCGGCGCCCTGCTCGAGCGCGGGCAGGAAGATGTCGAAGCGGGTCCCGCGCCCGGGCTCGCTCTCGACGCTGATCGCTCCCCGGCAACGCTTGACGATGCCGTGCACCGTCGCCAGCCCGAGGCCCGTGCCCTGGCCGCACTCGCGGGTGGTGAAGAACGGCTCGAAGATGCGTCCGATCAGCTCGCGGCTCATGCCGCAGCCCGTGTCGCCCACGGTGAGCCGCGCGTAGCGCCCCGGAGCCACGCCGTCGCGCTGCGCCGCGGCCGCCTCGTCCAGGCGCTCGTCGCGCAGGCCGACCTCCAGGACGCCGCCGCGCTCGCCCATGGCCAGGGACGCGTTCGTGCCGAGGTTCACCACGATCCGGTGGATCTCCGTCGGGTCGGCGAGCACGACGGCGTCCGAGGCGAGCGCTCGGCGGATCTCGACGGTCGTGGGGATCGAGGCGCGCAGGAGCTGGAGCGCCTCCTCGACGATCGGCGCCACCGGCACCGGCTTCTCCTCGCGCTTCTCCTGCCGGCTGAAAGCCAGGATCTGCTTGATCAGGTCGCTCGCCCGGCGCGAGCCGTCCAGGATGGCCTTGAGGTCGCGCCGGATCGGCGAGTCCGCGTCGCACTTCGTCTGCGCCATCTGCGCGTAGCCGACGATCGCGCAGAGGATGTTGTTGAAGTCGTGGGCGATGCCGCCGGCGAGCGTGCCGATGGCCTCCAGCTTCTCGGCCTGGGCGGCGCGCCGCTCCATCTCGACCTGCCGCGTGACGTCGCGCCCCGCGTAGGCGTAGCCCACCGCTCGTCCCGCCGGGTCGCGGATGGTCGTGACGTTCGCGTCCTGCACGATCAGCCGGCCGCTGCGCGTGGGGGCGAAGAGCCGCCCCTGCCAGGACCGCCCGGCGGCGAGCGCCTCCTGGCACTCGCGGAGGATCGCGTCGCGTTGGCCACCCCCGAGCAGCTCGGCGACGTTGCGCCCCACCGCCTCGGCGAGCGAGTAGCCCGTGGTGCGCTCGAAGGCGGAGTTCGCGTAGCGGACGCGGCCCTGGAGGTCGGTGACGATGATGTCGTCCGCGGCCTGCTCGACCGCGGCCGCCAGGCTGGCGAGCCGTTCCTCGGCGCGCCTGCGCTCGGTGATGTCGATGCCGAAGGAGATCGTGCCCACGAACCGGCCGCGATCGCAGAGGGCCGAGTTGCGCCAGGCGACGTAGCGCTCTTCGCCGGACTTGGTGAGGATCGGGTTCTCGAACTCGCCGGCCTCGCCTCCGGCCGTGAGCCGGGCGAACTCCTCCCACACCTGCGGGAAGCGCTCGCGCGGCACGATGACCTCGAACCAGTCGCGCCCCGCCAGCTCGGCGTGCGTGTAGCCCGTGACCTTCTCGGCCGCCTGGTTGAAGACGCGGATCGCGCCTTCGCTGTCGAGCCCGATCACCATGGCGTTGGCCGTGGCGAGCAGGCTCTCGGCGTACTCCTTGGCCGCTTGCAGGGCGCGCTCGGCCTGCTTCCGCGCCGTGATGTCGCGGATCACGCCGACCACGAAGCGGTGGCCGGCGCTGTCGATCAGGCGGGTCTTGCGGGTGATCAGGGTGCGGGGCCGGCCCAGCGCGTCGGGCAGCTCGTCCTCGCTGACGATCTCCTCGCCCGTCTCGATCACGTGGTCGTCCTGGCGCCAGAAGACCTGGCGCTGCTCGGCGGGCAGGATGTCGTAGTCCGTGCGGCCCAGCAGCTCCTCGCGGCGCCGTCCGGCCAGGGCGCATTCCGCGTCGTTCACCAGCACGAGGCGATGGCGGGCGTCCTTGACGAAGATGGGATCGCCGATGCAGTCGATGATCTGGCTGAGCGAGGCCACGGACGGAGCCGGGTCGTCGGGGGCGGCGAGAATGGCCCGTGGCTCCAGGCCGTCCAACGTCGGGGGCGGCTCCGGCACGATGAGCCCATCCGTGACGCCCGGCGTAGCGGCCTTGGCGCGCATCCCATACGCTCCATGCGAAGGTGGGACGGCATCGGCGCGCCCCGGGGGGAGACCGGATGCCGACGAGGCGATTTCCTGGGGGTTTTCGGCCGTTTGCCGGTCCTTCTTGAGGGAAACGCCGGGCGATGAGCCGGCCGGCGAAGGCCGGGAGAGACGTCTGCCGCCGGCCGGAATATGAATCGCTTGCGGGCGCAGCGGCCTGTGTTCCTGGCCTGCGGCCGGTGGTAGGCTGCGGGCATGAGCACTCCCGAGAAGGCGCGCTTCCGGGGCTCGGCCGCCGTTGTGCTCATCCGCGGGCACGGGGACGATCTCGAGACCTGGTGGGTCCGCCGCGGCGACGCTGTGGCTCACATGCCCGGGACCGACGCCTTCATCGGCGGCGCCATCGAGCCCGAGGACTCGGAGCTGCCCGTCGAGGGCGCCCGGGACGACGCCGAGCGCGTGCTCCTCGCCTGCGCGATCCGGGAGGCCTTCGAGGAGGCGGGCGTGCTCGTGGCGCTCGAGGCCGCGACCCGGTGCACGCCCGAGCGGCGGCTCGAGGCGCGTCGGCGGCTCGTGACGGGCGTGGCCACCTTCCCCGCGTTGGCCTGGGAGTGCGGCTGGCGCTTCCACGCGCGCGGCCTCGCCTTCGCCGGCCGCTGGCACACGCCGCCGTTCACGCCGCTGCGCTTCGACACCACCTACTTCCTGGCGCGCCTGGGCGAAGGGCAGGAGCCCGACGTGCGCCCGGGCGAGCTGGCTTCGGGGGAGTGGATCCGCCCGCTGGCGGCGCTCGACCGTTATCATCAGGGCACGGCCACCTTCGCGCCACCCGTGCTGCACGCGCTGCTCGCGCTCGCGGCCGGCGAGGAGGGACTGGCCGAGCGCCTCGCCGAGGGGCCCGAGCTGGCCTCGTATCCCGTGCGGCGCATCGAGCTGAAGTGGGGCGTCGTGCTGCACCCCATGAAGACGCGGCCCCTGCCGCCCGCGACCCACACGAACGCCTACCTGATCGGCGAGCGGGAGATGGCGCTCGTGGACCCGGGCGGCGCCGACGTCGCCGAGCTGGACTCGCTGTTCACGCTGATCGAGACCCTCGGCGCCGAGGGGCGGAAGCTCAAGTTGATCCTGCTCACGCACCATCACCTCGATCACACGGCGGGGCTGCAGGCGGTGAAGCAGCGCTGGCGCGTGCCCGTCGCCGCGCACGCCGAGACCGCGCGCCACCTGCCCGTGGACCAGACGCTGAAGGAAGGCGACGTCGTGCGGCTCGCCCCCGGGCTCGGCGACTGGGAGCTGCGCGTGCTGCACACGCCCGGGCACGCGCCCGGGCAGCTCTGCTTCCTGCACGAGCGCACGAAGTCGCTCTTCTGCGGCGACCTGGTGCCCGGCGGCCGGGGCTCGGTCATCATCGACCCCCCCGAAGGCGACATGCGCGCCTACATCGCCTCGCTGGAGCGGCTCCTCGGCGAGCCGATCGACGCGGTGTTTCCGGCGCACGGCGCGCCGCAGGGGGCTGGACCGCGGCGCATCCGCGGGCTGCTCGAGCACCGGCTCAAGCGGCAGACCCTGGTGCTCGGCGCGCTGAGCGACCTGCCGCAGCAGCTCCCCGCGCTGGTCGAGCGCGTCTATCGAGACACGCCCGCCGAGCTGTGGGGCTACGCCGAGCGCTCGCTGCTCGCGCACCTGCTAAAGCTCGAGGGCGAAGGGCGGGCGGCGCGCGAGGGGGACTTCTGGCGGCTGGCGTAGGGATGCGCGAGGCCAGGGAGTCGCCGTCGCGAGTGACTGCGCCGGACCCTCGTTCCTCATGAGCAGACGGGTGCGCCCAACGAAGAGACGGGGTGTCGCCGTCATGGTCGCGGGCGGCCGTGGCGCACGGCGCAGAGGGCCCCGCCGATGAGGCGCAGCGTCGCGGTCGTCGGCGCGGGGGCGGATCTGGCGCTGGTCAGGCTCGCAGGCGCGGGGGCGAGCCTGGCGTTCGCTGCAGAGAGCGCGCACCGATGAGCCGCAGCGTCGCCGTCATAGGCGCGGGAGCGGCGGGGCTGACCGCCGCCCTGCGGGCCGCCGAGGCCGGAGCGCACGTCGTCCTTCTGAACGCCCACCCCAAGATCGGCCTCAAGATCCTCATGTCCGGCGGAACGCGCTGCAACGTGACCCATCGCGTCGTCGAGGCGCGCGACTTCCACGGCGGGTCGCTGCACGTCGTGGCGCGTGTCCTGCGGGCCTTCTCGTCCGAGCAGACGCGGGCCTGGTTCGAGTCTCTGGGCGTGCCGCTGGTGCTCGAGGAGACGGGCAAGTACTTCCCCGCGAGCGGTGACGCGCAGACCGTGCTGGATGCGCTGCTCGGCGCGGTGGCACGCGCCGGCGTGGAGGTGGTGCCGGGCGCGCGCGTCGTGAGGTTGGAGCATGGGGGCGAAGGCAGGGGCGCTCCGGCGGCGGTCGCGGAGGGCGGCGCGGCGGAGGCCGGCGCTGACGCGACAGCGCCGGAGCGCGGGGCCGGGAGAGGCGCTGATACGACAGTGCAGGAGCGCCGGTCTGGGAAAGGCGCTGGCACGGTGGCTCCGGGCAGCGGATCCACTCGCGCGGCGCCCCGCGGCCGCTGGCGGCTCGGGATTCGGAGGATGACGGCGAGCGCCGACTTCTCGCCCGCGGCTCACGGGTACGGTGGATCCGAATGGCCGTTGCGCGAGGAGACTCCAGAGAGCTGGCTCGAGGCCGAGGCCGTGATCCTCGCGAGCGGAGGGCTCTCGTTCCCGCGCACGGGCAGCGATGGGACGGGCTACGCACTCGCCGGCGCGCTGGGGCACACCATCGTGCCACCCGTGCCTGGACTCACACCTCTCACGGCGGCGGATCCCCTCTGCGCGCAGCTCCAGGGGCTGTCGGCCGACGTGGATCTGAAGCTCTCAGTGGGAGGGAGGGCGGTCGAGATCGCACACGGCTCGTTCCTCTTCACGCACTTCGGCTACTCGGGCCCCGCCGCGCTCGATCTGTCGCGCTCATGGCTCCGCGCGCATGGGAGCGCGGAGGTCGCCGTGCTGGCGAGCTTCGTTCCGGGAGAAACGAGGGAAGGCCTGCTCCGCGCGCTGCGGCGGGAGGCGGAGGCAGAGCCGCGGTTGTCGGTCCGGCAGTGGCTCGGGCGCAGGCTGCCAGATCGGCTGGCAGTGGCGCTGTGCGCGGAGGCGGGAGCGGAGGCGACCGCGATCGCGAGCCAACTGGATCGAGCGCATCGCGCCGCACTCATCGAGCGGTTGTGCGCGCGACCACTGCCCGTGACCGGCACGCTCGGCTACGAGAAGGCCGAGGTCACGGCGGGCGGCGTGGCGCTCGACGAGGTGAATCCGAGCACGCTGGAGTCACGCAAGGCGCCCGGCATCTACCTCTGCGGCGAGATCCTCGACGTGGACGGCAGGCTCGGGGGATTCAACTTCCAGTGGGCGTGGTCGAGCGGGACAGTGGCGGGGCGGGCGGCGGCCCTTTCTTCACAGTGGGGATGAGGCTCGAGGAGTAGGGTCTCCGCTTCTCCGCTGCAGGCTTCACTGCGCGCCGGCTCGCGACGGGATTGGCAACTTCCTTGCAGCCCCGTGTCAATCGCGCGGGCAAGCGACCTCATAAGTTGCACGCCGGCGAGCATGGGCGGTATTCCGCGGGCCTTCGCCGCACTCCACGCCGTCCACGCCTGAAACCGTGCCCCCGCGGGTCTGCCGGAATCCCATCCGGAGGCTGCCATGTCACAGCGACTCGCTCTCCTCGTGATGGCCGGCGCGCTCGTTCTCGCGGCCGGGTGCTCGAAGCAGAACATGCCGACGTCGCCTCTGGCGCAGGCGCCGGTGCTCGCCCGCGCCACGATGCCCGGGGACCACCGGCCCTCGGGCCACTTCAACGCGCCCGGCAACGTCCTGATCGCCGACCAGTTCAACAACCGCGTGGTCGAGGTCGATCCCGCCGGCGACATCGTCTGGTCGTTCGGGCTCGGTCCGAACGACTTCACGGCGAAGTCGATCATCGGCACGAACGACGCCGAGCGCGTCGGGGCGCTGACGCTCATGGCGGGAACCGGCACGCCCCCGGGCGTGATCCCGCAGAGTCCGGGCGGCCAGCCGGACAACCGCGTCATCCTGGTGAGCCCAGACGGCCACATCATCTGGCAGTACGGCACCTTCGGCGTCACCGGCTCGGGTCCCGACCAGCTCAACACGCCGGTCCAGTGCACTTACCTTCCCGACGGACACGTGCTCATCACCGACCAGGGCAACCAGCGGGTGATCGAGGTAACCCGGGCGAAGCGGATCGTCTGGCAGTACCCGGGCCCGAACACCAACCCGGCGGACCAGCTCAACAGCCCGAACTCGGCCGAGCTGCTCGAGAACGGCCACGTGCTGATCGCGGACGAGAACAACAACCGCGCGATCGAGGTGACGCGCGATCACCAGGTCGTGAGGACGTTCACGGCGGGGGGCACGGTCGGGGCGGTGGCCTTCGCCAGCCGCCTCCCCAACGGCCACACGCTCCTTACCGACGCCGGGAACAGCCGCGCGGTCGAGGTGAACGAGAATGACGTGATCGTGTGGCAGTTCGTCACCAACACCGACCCGAAGAGCGTTGCGGCGCCGCTGCCGACGCGCGCCGTGCGCCTCCGCAACGGCGACACGTTGATCAGCGACCAGTTCAACAACCGGGTGATCCGCGTGAGCGCGGCCGGCGAGATCGTCACGAGCTACGGGCTGCCTCTGGCCGGCGGCGGCTCAATCGGCAACAATGTCGGCTACGACCTGAAGACGGTGCAGAAGGGCCTGTATGCGCCGTATGATGCGAAGGTCATCGGTGACTTCACCGGGCTGACGCCACCGCACGGGAACGCCGGCGGCCACGAGGGCGGAGACTCCCAGTTCTGACCCAGGCGGCTCCCGCGCGCCGGGGTTCGTCACGCGCACGGGAGCCGTACGCCATATCCGGGCCCCCGCTACTTCCCACCCGCCGCCACCACGGTCGCCTGCTCCACCAGGCCCTTCGCGGCCAGCTCACTCGCCGCCTTCTCGGCTGGAGCGCGCATCTCGAACCGGCCCAAGTAGACGTGATAGGAGCTGCCGACCTTGGCGACTCGGGCCGCGAGCTTCGTGCTGTTCTTGAGCGCCTCGGCCTCGGTCTTGGCCTTTTCCTCGAACATGAACTCGCCGGCATCGATCACGTACGGGCCTTCCGCCTTCTCCATCTCGGCCAGCGCCGTGCCTCCCGCGGCGCGGGCCAGCTGGAGCCTGATCTGCCGCTGCTTCGCCTTGGGCAGCGCGTTGAAGGCGGCGATCGAGTCGGCGCGGGCCTTGGCGGCCAGACTGTCGGCCGCGCGAACGCGAGCCACGGAATCCGCAGCCGCCTTGGCGACGGCGGCGACCCGCGCGGCCTCGGCCTTGGCCTTCACCTGCTGGTTGTGGAAGAACCACCAGCCGACGAGCACCAGAACGACGACGACCACGATGCCGATGATCAGGCCGGCCGGCGACCTCTTCTCTTCTCCCATGTCTTCCGCCGCGTCGAGCTTCTCCCGCAAGCGCGGCGGCAGATAACCCTCGTCGCTCTTCTTGGGCTGTGGGGGCTCTGTGGGCTTGGCCCCCGACTCGCGATCCTCTGGTTCGGTCATCGGTGCGCCTCCGAAGTCCGGCCGGGTGGCCTGCGCCTCATGATTGAGGCCGGGGCCAGCCAGTCACGCCCGGCATTCTAGCCTCAAAGCGTCAGAATCGTGACCCCGAGAAGAGCGGCGCGAACCTCGGGCCAGACCGCCCTTCCAGGCCGCCGCCTCCGTACAGCCTCTCCGCGCTTCGTCTCCCTACCATCCTTCCGCGCCCTGCCCCTGCCGCCCGCCGCCGACCTCCGGGAGGCCTGGCCGCCCGCGCCTCGCCACCTCACAGCCTTCCGGTCGCCGGGGCGCCCATGGCGCGCGAGACCCACCCGCTGGGAAGGTAGACGGCGGGCCGCGGGGCGCTCGTGCCCCATCTTGCCGCGCTCGTCGGGGCGTTCGTGGGGCCAGCATCTTCCGCGCGCGCCGCCCCGTAGCGAGAGCGAGGCTGCTCCCCGAGACCCAGTTCGTTCTCGCCCTGCGCGGCGGAGGCGCAGGGCGCTCGCGATCCCCGGCCGTGGCGCTCCGGATGGGAGGCCCGGAACCGGATCACCCGTTCTCGCCCGCGAGGTGCTCCATGCTGTCCATCCAGGCTCTGGTCAAGGTGTATCCGGGTCCGGTCGCTGCGCTGCAGGGCATCGACCTCGAGGTTCGCTCCGGGATGTTCGGCTTGCTTGGGCCGAACGGAGCGGGCAAGACCACCCTGATGCGCATCGTCGCGGGCCTGCTCGAGCCGACCTCGGGCCGGGTCACGTTCGACGGCGAGGACGTCCTGGAGCGCCCCGAGCGCCTGCGCGCGCGGCTCGGCTACCTGCCGCAGGAGTTCGGCTTCTATCCCCATCTGACGGGCGAGCAGATGCTCCTCCACCTGCTGCGCTTGAAGGGCGTCTCCGCGCCCTCGGGGCAGCGCCAGCTCGCGCGCGAGCTGCTCGAGCGCGTGAACCTCACGTACGCGGCACGGCGCAAGGTGAAGACCTACTCGGGCGGCATGCGCCAGCGCCTCGGCATCGCCCAGGCGATCGCCGGCGACCCGCGCCTCCTGATCGTGGACGAGCCCACCGCGGGCCTCGATCCCGAGGAGCGCCTGCGCTTCTATCACCTGCTCGCCGAGCTGGCCGAGCGCCGCATCGTCATCCTCTCCACCCACATCGTCGAGGACGTCGCCGTGCTCTGCCCGCGCTTCGCGGTGCTGCGCCACGGGCGCCTGATCCCGCCCACCACGCCGCGCGAGGCCCGCGCCGCGCTGGACGGCGCGGTGTTCGAGGGAGCGGTCTCGCCCGCCGACCTGCCGGCGCTGCGGCGCGAGCGCACGGTCACGCAGGCGATCCTGGTCGAGGGCCTGCACCGCGTGCGCGTCTACGAGCCGAGCGGTCGCCCGCCCGCCGGGTTCGAGCGGGTGAGCCCGACCCTGGAGGACGCCTATCTGGTGATGATGCGCTCGGGCAACGGCGACAACGGCGAGGCCGTGCTGGCGGGCGACGCCCCGGCCGGCAGCGCCCACACCGGGGTTCCCGCGGACCGCTCGTCAGCGGCCGCCACCACCTCCACCGGCGCTCGAGCCGGCAGGCCCTCCGCGGCCGCCGGCGCCGGCAGGCCTTCCGCCGGCGAATCGGCCGGAACCGGCACGGAGCGCGCGTCGTGAGCCTCCGGCGCGGGGGCGAGGTCTGCCGCCAGGAGTTCGTCCACGGCCTGCGCCGGCCGCTGCTGTGGATCCTGCTCCTGATCGTCGGCTTCATGGCGTTCGAGATGTCCAGAGGCACCGCCAGCATCCAGTCCGGCAACACCGCGGTCGGCGGCACCAAGGCCTGGATCACCTCCGAGTTCGCGCTGGCCCAGCTCCTGGCGATGGTGGTCAGCATCGTCTACGCCTTCTTCGTCGCGGTCGGCGCGGGCATGAGCGTGATCCGCGACGAGGAGCAGAAGGTGGGCGAGCTGCTGCACGCCACGCCGCTCACCTCGGGCGAGTACGTGTGGGGCAAGTTCACCGGGACGCTGGCGGGCTTCCTGGTGGTGCTCGCGGTCAACGTGGCGCTGATGGTGCTGTTCAACCACGGCCTGCCGCACGGCGAGAACGTCGAGGTCATCGGCCCGCTCGCCTGGTCGAACTACCTGCGCCCGCTGCTGCTCTTCGCGCTGCCGCCGCTCCTCTGCCTGGCGGGCACCAGCTTCGCGCTCGGCACGCTGACGCGCATGCCGATCCTGGTGTTCGCCTTCCCCCTGGCCTCGATCCTGGTGGGGGCGGCGTTCCTCTGGAACTGGTCGCCGTCGTGGCTGAGCCCGGCCGTGAACCAGCTGCTGATGGTGCTGGACCCCACGGGCATCCGCTGGCTCAACGAGACCTGGCTCAACGTGGACCGCGGGGTGGACTTCTACAACCGGGCCCACGTGGCGACGGACGGCGTGTTCTGGGCGAACCGCGCGCTGGAGCTGGCGCTCGGCCTGGGCGCCCTGCTGCTCGCGCAGTGGCGCTTCGGGGCCACGCTGCGCGGCACGCGGGCGGTGAAGCGCGGGCGTGCCCGCGCGGCGGTCCAGCCCGATGCCGCGGGGCGGCCCGACGAGATCCCGGTGGCCGCCCTGGCCATGCGCTCGGAAGGCACCGGCCGGCTCGCGGGCGCGTGGGAGGTGGCGCGCGTGGAGCTGCGCGAGCTGCGCCGGCACCCCGGGCTCTACCTGTTCGTGCCGCTGATCCTGGCGCAGAGCCTGGGCAGCGTCATCACCGTCGCCGCCTTCGACACCACCCGGCTCCTGACGCCGGGCACTCTGGCGGCGGACGCGATGAACACGCTGACGCTGCTGGTCTGCCTGCTCCTGCTCTTCTACACGGTCGAGTCGCTGCAACGCGAGCGCGGCACGGGCTTCGGGGCGATCCACTACGCCACCCCGCTCCGCACCGGCTCGCTGCTGCTGGGGAAGGCGCTGGCCAACACGGTGGTGGCGGCGGCGGTGGTGCTGACCGTGCTGGCGAGCAGCGTCGTGATGCTGGCCGTCCAGGGCAAGGTGCCCTTCCGCCTCGAGCCCTTCCTCCTCTGCTGGGGGCTGCTGCTGACGCCCACGTTCCTGCTGTGGACCACGTTCGTGATGGCGCTGTTCGCGCTCGCGCGCCGGCGCCACGTCACCTACGCGCTGGCCCTGGGGGCCATGGCCCTGACCGGCTTCCTGCAGATGCGGGGCAAGATGAACTGGGCGTTCAACTGGGATCTGTGGAGCGCCACGCGCTGGAGCGACATGAGCGTGTTCGAGCTGGACCGCCTGCCGCTGGTGCTGAACCGGCTGATGGTGCTGGGGCTCGCCGCCTTCTTCGGGGTGCTGGCGGTGCGGCTGTTCCCGCGGGTCGAGGCCGACGCCACGCGCGCCCTGCACCGGCTGCGCCCGGCGGCGCTCGGGCGCGGGGCGCTGCGCCTGGCGCCGCTGCTGGCCCTGCCGCTCCTCGCCTGGGCGCTCCTCTGGTTCCAGGTGGAGCAGGGGTGGGAGGGACGCAAGGCGAAGAAGCTGGCCAAGGACTACTGGCGGCAGAACGCGGCGACCTGGGCCGAGGCGCCGCTGCCGGCGATGGCGGGGGTGGATCTCGAGGCCGCGCTCGAGCCGGCGGCCCGGCGCTACCGCGTGGCGGGGCACTACGACCTCACGAACCTGCACGCGCAGCCGCTCGCCCAGATCCCGCTCACCGGCGCGGCCTGGTGGGACTCGCTCGCCTGGACGCTGGACGGGGCGCCCTACGTGCCCGAGGACCGCTCCAAGCTCTACGTGTTCACGCCGCCGCGGCCGCTGGGGCCGGGGGAGCGCGTGCGCATCGGCTTCCGCTACCGGGGCAGCTTCCCGCCGGGCATCAGCAAGAACGGCGCCGGGGCCGAGGAGTTCATCCTGCCCTCGTGCGCCGTGTTCACCGCGTTCGGCGGGCCGACGCTGGTGCCGCAGCTCGGCTACGTCGAGGACATGGGGCCGGAGGCCAAGGACCGCCCCGAGCCGCGCCGCTACGCCGACGACGTGCAGCGCGACACGCTGCCGGCGATGGCGCCGATCGCCGAGACGTGGTTCCCCGTGCGCATGCGCGTGAGCGTGCCCCGGGACTACCGGGCCAACGCCAACGGGGTGCTCGCTTCGGAGACCGTCAGCGGGGATCGCCGCACCTTCACCTACGTCACCGACTACCCGGTCAAGCTCTTCAACGTGATCGCCGGCCGCTGGGCCGAGAAGCGGGGCAAGGGCGTGGCGATCTACTACCACCCCGCGCACACCTACAACATCGAGGAGATGCTCGCCGCGCTGGAGGGCTCGCGGCGCTGGTACGGGGAGTGGTTCGCGCCCTACCCGTGGCGCGAGCTGCGGCTGAGCGAGTTCCCCAACCTGCGCACCTACGCGATGGGCTCGCCCACCAACATCACGTTCTCCGAGGGCGTCGGCTTCCTCACCAAGAGCGAGCCCAAGGCCGACGCCGCCTTCTGGGTGACGGCGCACGAGGCCGCGCACCAGTGGTGGGGCAACATCCTGACGCCCTCCGCGCGCCCCGGCGGCTCGGTGCTCTCCGAGGGCATGGCCCATTTCTCGACGGCGCTCCTGGTCGGGCAGACGAAGGGCCCGCAGCAGCAGCTCGCGTTCCTGCGCCAGATCGAGGACCAGTACGCGAACACGCGCCAGGCGGACTCCGAGCGCCCGCTCACGCGGATCGACGGCTCACGCGCCGGCGACGGGCGCATCATCTACGACAAGGGCGGCTGGACGGCGTGGATGATGATGCAGCTCGTCGGACGCGAGCGGATGCTGGCGGGCTTGCGCGACTTCATCGCGGCGTGGCGGGACAGCCGGGACCATCCGGTGCTGCAGGACTACCTCGCGCACATGCGCCGCTACGCGCCCGACACCGTGGCCTACGACGCCTTCGTGCGGCAGTGGTACTGGCAGGTCGTGGTGCCCGAGTACCGCCTGAGCGAGGCGCGGGCGGTGAAGCGGGGAGCGGTGTGGGAGGTGCGGGCCAAGGCGCGCAACGCGGGCACCGGGACCATGCCGGTCGAGATCGCCGTCGTGCGCGGCACGCGCTTCGCCGATTCCAAGAAGAAGGAGGAGCCCTGGCGCGAGTCCCGCACCACCGTGACGCTCGGACCCAAGGAGACGAAGGCCGTGGTCCTCACCTGCGCCTTCGAGCCCAAGCGCCTGGTGGTGGACCCCGACTTCAAGGTGCTCCAGCTCGAGCGGGCCAAGGCCACGACCAACGTGGTCGTCGAGGCGAGCAAGCTCGCGGCGCGCTGATCCGGGAGAGGGCCGGGCCCGCCTTCGACCCTTGTCGCGCCTTCGCGGGCCGCGCCGCCGCCCGGCGGGGCGCCCGCCCGGCCTCGGGCCGCGGGGCATCGCGCCCGCGGCCTGCAGGCGCCTCCCCTGTGGAACTCGCTCCACCCGCCCTGTAGACTGCGCGCAGACTGGCCCCTGCCCCGGGACGCACGGAGGAACCGCTTCAGAGCCGCGCCATGACGGACAGACTCGGCGAGCTGCGCGCGTGGATCGTGAGCGCCAACATGGGGCTCGGTCACCAGCGCGCCGCGCACGCCCTGGCCCACCTCGCGGAGGGCGGCGTGATCACCGCCGGCAATCCGGACGTCACGGACGAGGACGAGGTGCGCTTCTGGCGGCGGTTGACCTGGTCCTACGAGTTCCTCTCGCGGGCCAAGACCGTGCCGGTGGTGGGCGGCGCGCTGTTCGGCATGATGGACAGCTTCCTCCGCATCCCGCCGTTCTACCCGCTCCGCGATCTCTCGTTCCCCTCGATCAACAACTACATCGTGGACCGGCTGATCCGGCAGGGGCTCGGCATGTCGCTGCTCGCCCGGCTGCGCACGCGGCGCCTGCCGATGATCTCGACCTTCTACGCCCCGTGTCTGGTGGCGGACCGCGTCTACGGCGGCCAGGTCTACTGCGTCATCTGCGACGCGGATCTCAACCGCGTGTGGGTGGCCTCCAGGGCCAGGAACAGCACGATCCAGTACTTCGCGCCCTGCGGGCGGGTGATGCGCCGGCTCCGGCAGTACGGGGTCCCCGACGAGAGGATCTTCATCACCGGCTTCACGCTCCCGCGCGAGAACCTCGGCGGGCCCGAGATGGCGACGCTGAAGGACGACCTGTTGCAGCGGCTCGGGCGGCTGGATCCCCGGGGCCGGTTCTCGTCGGTGTACGGCTCCACGGCCCGCGAGCTGCTGGGCGCGAGGCCCGAGCCCGCGGGCGATCGGGCGCGGGTCACGCTGACGTTCGCGGTGGGGGGAGCGGGCGCGCAGACGGAGATCGGCCTCATGCTGGCGCGCGCCCTCAAGCCGGCGATCCTGGACGGCCGCCTTCGCCTGGTCCTCGTCGCGGGGGTGAACCGGCTGGTGGAGCGCCTCTTCACCGAGTTCCTGATCCGCACGGGACTCGAATCCGCCCTGGGCGACGGCGTGCGGGTCGTCTGCGAGGACGACAAGCCCCGCTACTTCGACCGGTTCAACGCGCTGATGCGCGAGACCGACATCCTCTGGACCAAGCCGAGCGAGCTGTCCTTCTACTCGGCGCTCGGGATCCCGATCGTGATGGCGCCGCCCATCGGCTCGCAGGAGAACAAGAACCTCCGCTGGCTGATGGACAAGGGCTGCGCCCTGCCGCAGTACACGCCGACGCTGGCCCTCGAGTGGGTGACGGACATGCTGAAGGACGGCGTGTTCGCCGAGAAGGCGCTGAGCGGGTTCATCAAGAACCGCAAGCTCGGGGTCTTCAAGATCGAGGAGGTGCTGCGGAGCGGCTCGATGGAGCGCGAGACGCACCCGCTGAGGAGATAGGCGGGCGGCCTTGCGCCCGCAGGGGTCGGCGATCGTGCTGAGCCACCCGCCGTCCCTCCGCCCGGCTCGGCCGCGGAGGAGCCCGCCGGGGCCACGCCGCTCGGACTTTGCCCGGTCTTGACGACGCGCGGCGGCCTCCTTATAGAATGAGAAGCTCGAATTATGGCGCCGGGTGCCGCGGGCGCCCCTGGGCGGGCAGGGGGGCGGAGCGCGTTCTCGCCGAGGCTTGCAGGGCCGGACCCTCCGCCGCCGCCGGGGTCGCCCGTCGGGCGGGCGGCAGACGGGCGGGGTCCCGGCCTCGTCGAGCGGGGGAGTGCGGGTTGCGTCGAACGGAGGTGTGACCGGAGGAGAGATGGAGATCCAGACGGACGAGATCAAGGCCATCCACGAGCGGATCGAGAGGGAGAGCGTCGTCGTCCAGACCATCACCGCCGAGGTGTCCAAGGCCATCGTCGGCCAGCGCTACCTCGTGAACCGGCTGCTGGTCGGCCTGCTGGCCAACGGTCACATCCTCATCGAAGGCGTGCCGGGGCTGGCCAAGACCTACGCGGTGCGCACCCTCTCGGCGGCGATCAGGACCCGCTACCAGCGGATCCAGTTCACCCCCGACCTCCTGCCGGCCGACATCATCGGCACGTTGATCTACAACCAGAAGACGGGCGAGTTCGTCACGAGCAAGGGCCCCATCTTCGCGAACCTGATCCTCGCCGACGAGATCAACCGGACGCCGCCCAAGGTGCAGAGCGCGCTGCTCGAGGCCATGCAGGAGCGGCAGGTGACGATCGGCGAGCAGACGTTCAAGCTGGACGACCCGTTCCTCGTGCTGGCGACCCAGAATCCGATCGAGCAGGAGGGGACCTACCCGCTCCCCGAGGCCCAGCTCGACCGCTTCCTGCTCAAGATCCGCATCACCTATCCGACCCGGGAGGAGGAGCGCGAGATCGTCGAGCGGATCGCGATCAGCGGCGAGCCCAGGATCGCGCCGGTCGTGGACCCGGGCGACCTCGTCAGGGCCCGCGAGCTGTGCAAGTCCATCTACATCGACAAGAACCTGCAGGACTACATCATCGATCTCGTGTTCGCCACCCGCGAGCCCGAGAAGTACGGCCTCCCGGAGCTGAAGCCCCTGATCCGCTTCGGCGCCTCGCCGCGGGCGTCCATCTACCTGACGACCACGGCCCGGGCCATGGCCTTCCTCAAGCGGCGCGGCTTCGTGATCCCCGAGGACGTGAAAGAGCTGGCCGCCGACGTGCTTCGCCACCGCATCATCCTCTCCTACGAGGCCGAGGCCGAGGAGCTGACCACGGACGACATCATCCAGAAGATCCTGGCCTCGGTCGAGGTGCCGTGAGCGTCGCGCGCGCGAGATGGTCGGCCGCGCGCCTCGCGACGGCGAGGGGCGGCGACGGCTCCCGCGGCGAGGCCCGGCGGCGGCCGGGCGGCGGGCCGCCGCCTCCCGCCGGCGGCGGAGTCCCCGGTCCGGCATGCTGACCGCCGAGTTCCTCGAGAAGCTCCGGCGGATCGAGCTCCACACGCGCAAGGTCCTCAACTCGACCTTCGTGGGCGAGTACCGCTCCACCTTCAAGGGCACGGGCATGGAGTTCGTGGACGTGCGCGAGTACCTGCCGGGCGACGACATCCGCGCCATCGACTGGAAGGTGACGGCCCGCATGGGCCGGCCCTACGTGAAGAAGTTCGTCGAGGAGCGCGAGCTGACGGTGATCCTCTGCGTGGACGCCTCGGGCTCGGGCCGCTTCGGCACGCGCTCGCAGTTCAAGCTCGAGCAGTCGGCGCAGGTGGCGGGGACGCTGGCGTTCTCGGCGGTGACGAACAACGACAAGGTGGGGCTCGTGTTCTTCACCGACCGGGTGGAGAAGTTCATCCCGCCGCGCAAGGGCCGCCAGCACGTGCTGCGGCTGGTGCGCGACATCCTGCTCCTCGACGCCGAGCATCGCGGCACGAATCCGGCCGCGGCGCTCGAGTTCGTCATGCACACGCTCAAGCACCGGGCGATCGTCTTCCTGGTGAGCGATTTCCTGGGCCCCGGCTTCGCTCCCGACGTCTTCCGCATTCCCCTGGGCATCGCGGCCCGGCGCCACGACGTGGTGGCGATCCCGATCAGCGATCCCGCCGAGCAGGAGCTGCCGCGCGCGGGGCTGGTCGAGCTGGAGGACATGGAGACGGGCGAGCTGGTGACCGTGAACACCTCGGACCGCCGGCTGCGCAGCGCCTACGAGCAGCACATGCGCACTCTCGTCGCGCGGCGCGATCGGCTCTTCAAGCAGCTGAACGTGGACAGCATCGGCCTCACGACGCACGAGGACTTCACCCCCAAGCTGCACACGTTCTTCCGGCTCCGGGCCCGGCGGTACCACTGACGTGACGCGCGCGCGCACGGGAAGATCTCGATGATCCTGGGCCGGGCCGTCCTCGCCCTGCTGCTCGCGGTCCCGCTTCCGGGGCCCGCGTCGCTGCGCACGCGGCCCGTGCCGAAGCCGCGGCTCACGGTCGGCGATCGCTTCGAGCTGGTGCTGACGGTGCGTGCGCCGGAAGCGAGCCGCGTGCTCGGCCCGCTGGCGGACTCCCTCGGCGTCTTCCTCGTCACCGGCCAGAAGACGAAGACCGCGAAGCGCGCGGGCCAGGCCGAGAGCGAGCACCGCCTGAGCCTGGCGGGCTTCAAGCCCGGCCGGCAGGCGCTCCCCGTGTTCACCTTCCTCGTGCGCGCGGGCGCGCGGACCGACACGCTCCGGAGCGCGGCGGACAGCGTCACGATCGCCAGCGTGCTCCCGCCCAGGATGCAGGACGTGCGCGACCTGAAGCCGGCCGAATCCTTCCCCGACCATCGGCTCTGGGCGATTCCCGGCGTCCTCCTGCTCGCCGCGGCGCTGGCCTGGCTGGGCCGCCGGCTCTACCGCCGGCTGCGCCGTGCGCGGGAGGAGGCGCTCTCGCCCCTGCCGCCGTGGGAGCAGGCGCTGGCCGCTCTCGACGCGCTGCCCTGGCAGGAGTGGCTCGCCGCGGGCCAGGTCAAGCGCTGCTACTACGCGCTCTCGGAGATCCTCAAGCGCTACATCGAGCGCCGCTTCGAGTTCAACGCGGTGGAGCAGACCACGACCGAGATCCTGGCCAGCCTGCACGCGTACCGCACGCCCTTCCGCGACGAGGTCGGCCGGTTCCTCACCCGCGCCGACTTCGTGAAGTACGCGAAGACGGTGCCGCCGGAGGAGGAGACCCGCGCGGCCATCCAGCAGATCCGGGACTTCGTGGCCAGGACCACGCCCCGGCCCCCCGCGCTCCCGGCCGAGGCCGGCGCGGGCGCCGCGCCGCCGCAGGAGGCCGCCTAGTGCGCTTCGCCTCGCCCGCCTGGCTGCTCCTGCTCGTTCCCGTCGCGGCGCTCGTCTGGCTCGAGCTGCGCAAGCGCACGGGCGCGGTGAGCTTCTCCGACGCCTCGTTCTTCCGCGCCTACCGGGGACCGGGCCGCTGGCTCAAGCCGGCGCTGCTCGCGGTGAACGCCCTGGCGCTGGCCCTGATCGTCGTCGCGCTCGCCCGGCCTCAGCGCGGCCGCGTGTACGAGGAGGTGGAGTCGCGGGGCGTGGACATCATGCTGTGCATGGACGTCTCCGAGACCATGTCGTTCCCCGACTACCGGCCCGACCGGATCACCGTGGCCAAGCAGCGAGCCGAGGCCTTCATCGCCAAGCGGAGCGGCGATCGCGTCGGCCTGGTGATCTTCGGCAACGGCGCCATGACCCGGTGCCCGCTCACCTCGGACCGCAGCGTGCTCAAGGCCATCATCGACCGGCTGCAGGTCGGGACGATCGATCCCTCGCGCACCGCGATCGGCATGGGTCTCGCGAGCGCCGTCTCGCGGCTCAAGGACCTGAAGGCCAAGGACCGGATCGTGATCCTCCTCACGGACGGGCTCAACAACACGGGGGAGATCGAGCCACTCACCGCGGCCCAGCTCGCGCGGAGCTTCGGCATCAAGGTCTACGGCATCGGCATCGGCTCCGAGGGGCCCGTGACGGTGATGGTCGACGACCCGATGTGGGGCCCGCGCCCGCAGACGGTGCAGGTCGAGTTCGACATGAAGACCCTGGACGAGATCGCGGCGATCACCGGCGGCAAGTCGTTCCTCGCCTCCGACGACGAGGCCCTGCGCCGCATCTACGACGAGATCGACCGCATGGAGCCCACGACCTACAAGGTCGCGCGCCACACCGTCTACGCGGAGAGGGCGCAGGGCTTCCTCCTGCCCGCGGGCCTGCTCCTCCTCCTCGGGCTCGTCGCGCCCGCCCTGCTCGCGCGGAGGCTGCCGTGATCCGCTGGGCCTCGCCGCAGTACCTCGGCTGGCTGCTCGCGGTGCCGCTGGTGGTGGTCCTGATGCTCGTGGGCCACTGGCTCAAGCAACGGAGCCTGGCGCGGCTGGCCGACCCCGAGCTGGTGCCGCGCCTGACCCGGAGCCGGAGCCCGCGGCTGGCCGCCACGAAGGCCGTCTGCCTCGTGCTCGGCCTGCTCTTCGCCATCCTCGCCCTGGCCCGGCCGCAGTGGGGCGAGAAGCTCCAGCTCTACAAGGGCCGCGGCATCGACATCGTGATCGCCCTCGACGCCTCGAAGAGCATGCTCTCGACCGACGTGCGGCCGAGCCGCCTGGCGCGGGCCAAGACCGAGATCGCCTCCCTGCTCGACAACCTGAGCACGAACCAGGTGGGCATCGTGGCCTTCGCCGGCGACGCGCAGGTCATGTGCCCGCTGACGCCCGACGTCGAGGCGGCCAAGCTGTTCCTCGACATCATCGATCCGGACAACATGCCGCGCCCGGGGACCGACATCCCGCGCGCGGTCGAGACGGCGGCCTCCCTCTTCGATCCCCGCGGGGAGGGCGCGAAGGCGCTGGTGCTCGTCACCGACGGCGACAACCTGCAGGGCGACCCCGCGGCGGCCACCGCGCTGGCGGTGCGGGAGGGCATCCGCATCTTCGCCGTGGGCGTGGGCACGCTGGAAGGCTCCACCGTCCCCGAGGCGCAGGGCTCGGCCGTCTCGTACAAGAAGGACAAGGACGGCAAGGTGGTGATCTCGCGGCTCGCCGAGCGGCTGCTGCTGGTCATGGCGAAGGCCACCGACGGCCGCTACTTCCGCTCGGAGAGCGTGAACCTGAACGCCCTGGTCACGGCGCTCGACCAGATGCAGAAGAAGCAGATCGCCGGCGGGGAGTACGTGGAGTACGAGGAGCGCTTCCAGTACTTCCTGCTCGTCGCCTTCGTCCTGATCTTCACGGGCCTCCTCCTCAGCGACCGCCGCGGCGCCTGGTTCGCGGCGCCCGGTGCGTGGCGGCTGCGCCTCCCGCGCCTCGGCCGCGGGCCGGCGCGCGGCGCGCTGGTGGCGCTGCTGCTCCTCGGCCTGGGCCGCGCCGCCCAGGCGGACGTGGGCGCGAGCATGCGGCAGGGCGCCGCGCTGGAGCGGAAGGGCCGCTACGAGGAGGCGCTCAAGAAGTACCAGGAGGCGCTGGTCCTGGAGCCGGACAACGTCCGCATCCACTACAATCTCGGCCGCGTGCTCCACCGGCTGAACCGGCAGCCCGAGGCGATCTCCGAGTTCCAGTTGGGGCTCCTGGCGAAGAAGAAGCCGCTTCGCGAGCGGAGCCTCTACAACATCGGCAACAGCCGCTTCCGCCAGCGCGACCTGGACGGGGCGATCGCCTCCTACACGCAGGCGCTGCTGCTCGAGCCCCGCGACGCCGCGGCCAAGCAGAACCTGGAGCTGTGCTGGAAGCTGAGGGCGCAGGCGAGGCCGGACTCGAGCCAGTCGCAGCCGAAGGCCGGCCAGGGCCAGGCGAGCCCGTCACCGCAGCCGGCACGGCCCGAGAAGGGCCAGATCGGCAAGGAGGAAGCCGCTCGCATGCTGCAAGCCCTGGAGAACAAGGAAAAGGAGAACATGAAGAAGCAGCAGAAGCCGCCTCGGGAGGAGCGGGCGGGTGACAAGGACTGGTGACCGCGCGCCGCGCGCGGCGACCGCGGCCCGGGCGCGGCCGGCGAGGCGCGGGGCTCTCGCGGGCCGGCGCACGCTCGCCCTCGGCGGTCTGGCGATCGCGCTGGCGCTGGCCCGGCCCGGGGGCGCGGCCGAGATCCAGTTCACCGCGGCCGTGGACCGGACGACCGTCGGGCTCGGAGAGGAATTCCAGCTCCAGCTCACCGTGCAGGGCGAGGACGTGCTCTCGGTGCCCAAGCCGGAGCTTCCGCCGCTGGCCGACTTCACCGTGCTGGGCAGCACCTCCTCGCAGTCCACCAACATCTCGTTCGTCAACGGCCAGGTGAAGAAGCAGTCCAGCGTCGTCTTCGTCTACGGGCTCTCGGCGAAGCGGCTCGGGACGCTGGTGATCCCGCCCTGCCGGCTCAGCTACCAGGGGAAGGCCTACGAGACCCGGCCGATCGAGATCAGCGTGGTGAAGGCCGCCCAGGGCCAGGCCCGCCCCGCGCCGGGACCGGCGCCCGGGCCGGGTCCGCCGAGCGCGAGCGTGCCGGTCGAGGGCAACCTCTTCCTCTCCGCCACCGCGAGCCGCAAGACCGTGTACGTCGGCGAGCCGCTCGTGCTCGACGTCGCGCTGTGCACGCGGCTGCAGATCGCCAACGGCGGCTGGGCCCAAGCGCCCGCCTTCGACGGCTTCTGGGCGGAGAAGATCTACGACGCGGACCGCTTCGACTTCCAGCGCCGCACGCTCGAGGGCAAGGCCTACGACGTCTCGCGGCTCAAGACGGTGGCGCTCGTGCCCCTCTCGCCGGGCGAGCTGACGATCAAGCCCCTGGCCTTCAACGTGGCCGTCGTCCAGCCCGCGCGCGACCTGTTCGGCTTCTTCGGCCGCAGCCAGGCGGTGCGCGTCGAGTCGAAGCCCGTGCGGATCAAGGTGGTCGCCCTGCCGGAGGCGGGCAAGCCCGCCGAGTTCACCGGCGGCGTCGGGCAGTTCACCATCTCGGCGACGCTGGATCGCAGGGCCAGCGCCAACAGCGAGCCTCTCAACCTGACCGTGCAGGTGAGCGGCCGGGGAAACGTCCGGCTGATCGAGAAACCGGCGCTGGCCGTCGTCCCCGGGCTGCGCATCCTGGAGCCGGAGATCAAGGACGACGTGCGCGCGACGGCGGAGGGCGTGCGGGGCACGAAGACCTTCCGCTACCCCGTGATCCCGCAGGCGGACGGCAAGTACCTGATCCCGCCCATCCGGATCGCCTACTTCGATCCGGAGGCGCGCGCCTACCGGACGATCGCCACGGCCGCGCTCGAGTGCTCGGCCACGGGCTCCGCGCCCAGCGCGCCCCTGGTCGAGGCGACCGGGCTCAAGGTGCTGGGCGCCGACATCGCCTACATCAAGGCCGACGCGCGGGCGCTGGCGGTCACGCCCCTCGATCCGCCCTGGTGGCCGAACGCGATCTACCTGCTCTCGCTCGGGCTCGTCGGCGGCGCGGTCTGGTACCACGCGCACAGCCAACGGCTCTCCTCGGACCGCGGCTACGCCCGGAAGGTCCGCTCCTCGCGGCTCGTGCGCGCCCGCCTTCGCCAGGCCGAGGCGATGCTGAGGAAGAAGGACGCCCGCGGCTTCTATGCGGCGCTCGGCCAGGCGGTCATGGGCTACATCGGCGATCGCTACAACCTCGAGACCCAGGCCATGACCAAGGAGCAGCTCCAGGCGGAGCTGGCGCGCCTCGCCGTCCCCGCCGAGACGGTGGCCGCCGTGACCGGGATCGTCGAGCAGTGCGAGCTGGCCCGCTTCTCCCCGGGCCTGGCCGAGATCCAGGACCCGCAGCAGCTCTTCCGCAGGACCCGCGATGCGCTGGCCGAGATCTGAGCCGCGGGATCCGCCGCTCGGGAGGCCGTGAGATGCTCGCGAACCTTCTCCTCGTCCTCGCCCTGGCCGCCGGGCCGGCCGGGGTCTACAACGAGGGCAACCGGCTCTATGCCCGGAAGGACTACGCCGGCGCGGTGCGGGCCTACCAGCAGGCGCTGGCGGCCGGGCCCAACGCCGACGCGGGCTACAACCTGGGCAACGCCTGGTTCAAGTCCGGCAAGATCGGCAAGGCCATCGTGGCCTACCGGCGGGCCTGGTACCTCGAGCCCCGTGACGCGGACATCGCCGCCAACCTCGCCTTCGCGCGCGGCTATCGCGTGGACAAGGTGCTGACCCTGCCGAGCCCGCTGGCCCGCGGGCTGGATCGGGCCCTCCACTTCCTCTCGGTTCGCGAGGCGGCCTGGCTGGCCGCGGCCTGCTTCGCGCTGGCCGCGCTCTCCCTCTCGCTCTGGATCCTACGGCGCTGGACGGCCTTCCTGGCCGCGGCCGCGGTCCTCGCCGTGCTGTTCGGGCTCTGCCTCGGGAGCCAGCAGGCCTGGCTCGGCGAGGTGAGCGCGCGCCCGGCCGTGGTGGTGGTGCCGGAGGTGAGCGCCCAGAGCGGCCCGGGCGAGGAGTTCAAGCAGATCCTGCTCGTCCACGACGGCACGGAGGTCAGGGTCCGCGAGGCGCGCGGCGGCTACCTGCTCGTGCAGCTCCCCGGCGGCAGCGGGGGCTGGGTGCCGAAGGACGCCGTGGAGCCGGTCTACCCGCGCTGAGGCCTCGCGGGGCCCGGGACCTCCACGGGCGCCGCGGGCGTCGTCCTGGCGCGGGTGGTGGTCCCTTCGGCCCCGAAGCGCCGCGGCGCGGAGGGTGTCTCCCTCCGCGCCGCCTGCTTGGCGCCGACTCCGGGACGAAGCCTACGCGGCCTTGGCTTCGGGCTCGTCGTCCTCGTCGTCCATGCCGATCCCGGTCACCGCCGCGCGCACCCGGGCCGTCATCGTGCGCTCCTCGCGGAGCCCCTCGATCATGGCCTCGGCCTGCTTGAGCAACGTGCGGAGCGAGCCGGCCTTCTCGACGGCCTGGTCCACCAGCTCCTTCTGGCCCTGCAGCGCCTCCAGGCTCGAGCGCACGTCCACGATCAGCGCCTCGGCCCGGGCCAGGCGCTCCTCCGCCTTGGTCATCTGCCGCTGGCGCTCGTCCAGCTCGCTCGAGGTGTCCCGCACCTCGCGCAGCCGGCCCATGACCTCTTCCAGGAGCCCGCGGCTCTCCTCGACCTCGCGCTGGGCCGAGGTGATCGAGCGCACGTCGCCGGCGGTCTTCTCGGCCATGGCCACCATGCGGTCCAGATCGTTCTGCAGGGACTCGATGGTGCCCTGCCGCGCGGCGATCTGCTCCAGCGAGCGGGCGATCTCCTGCTCCACCAGCTCCCACTTGGCCAGTCGCTCCTCGAACTGCACGAGGCGCTTCTCCACGCCCCGCAGGCTGGTGGCCCGGTCCTCGAGCTGGGTGGACAGCTCGTCCACCTGCGCCGTGCGGCGGTCGGCCGCGCCGAGCGCGCCCGTGAGCCGCTTCACCAGCTCCTCGAGCTGCTCGGCCGAGGCCGCGGCCTGCTGCCGCAGCTCCGCCGTGCGCTCGAGGTCCTTCGCCGCCTCGCTCACCGCGCGCCGCCGCTGCTCGATCTCCTTGCGCAGCGTCTGGGTGCGCTCGGCCAACCCCTCCACCGACTGACAGCGCGCCTCGCTCGCGGCCACGGCCTTGCCGACGTCGCCGCTCCTCTGCTCGGCCTCGTGCAGGTCGGACTGGATGCCGGCCATGGCCTTGGCCATCTGCTCGGCCTCCCGCGAGTGGGCCTCGAGGCCGGAGAAGCGCTGCTCGGCCGCCTCCATGCGGGCCTGCAGGTCGCGGCCCCGCTCGTCCACCTTCGCGCTCAGCGCCCCGATGTCGGTCAGGCGCTGCTGCAGCTCGTCCACGAACTGCCGCCGCGACTCGAGCGCCGACAGGGCTTCGGCGACCCGCTGCGTCTGCCGCTGCACCAGGTCCACCGTGGGCCCCATGGCGTTCACCTCGTCGGCCTGCTGGCGGAGCGCGCCCAGCGACTGCTCCATGCCGGTGAGCCATGCGCGGGTCTCCGCCTGCCTCTCCTGCACGTGTCCCAGCTCGTCCTCGGCCAGCCGCGTCCGCTCGAGCGCGTCGCTCACCAGCGCGTCGGCGCCGCGGAGCTGCTCGAGGTCGCGCAGCGCGGCCTCGACCGCCGGCTGCGCCTCGGCGATGCGCGCCACCTCGGCGCCCGCCTCGCGGGCGGCCCGGCCGGCTTCGTCCAGCTCGCGGCGGATGACCTGGAGCTTCGCCATCTCCTCGTCCACCCGGGCCGCGCCCTCCGAGAGCACCTGCAGGTGCTCGGTCAGCGCCTGGGTCTGGGACTTGAGCTCGAAGACGGTCTGGCTGGACTGGCTCAGGTCCTTGAAGCGGTTCTCGAAGTCCGAGAGGGCGCCCCGCAGGTCGGTCACCCGCTGGCTCACCGACTCGAGCCCGCGGCTCTCGAAGTCGAAGCGCTCGACGGTCTTCTTCATCTCCTCGCGCACCAGGCCCAGCTCCTCGCGGGCGGTGCGGGCCTGCTCGTCGGCGTCGCGCTGGAGCCGGGCGATCTCGGGCGAGCGCTCGAGCACGGCCTCGTGCAGCGAGCGCAGCGCCGCGACCTGCTCCTCGAGGGCCGTCAGGCTCCTCTCGTTCGCCTGCTGCTGCTGCACGCCGGCGTCGATCTGGCGCGCCGCCCGCTCCAGGTCGTCCGCGCGGGCGAGCGCGCTCTCGACGGCCTCGCGCTGGGCCTCGAGCGCGGCGCTCTTCTGGGCGACGAACTCGCCCAGGGCCTTCAGCGTGCCCATGTCCCGCTTCACCGAGTCCACCGTGTGCTGGACCCCGTCCATGCCGCGCACGGCCTGCTCGACGCTCACCACGCGCCGCTCCTTGTCCTGCATGTCGCGGCTCAGCTCGTCCCGGCGCCGGTCCAGCGCCTCCATCTTGGCCATCGCCAGCTTGTGGGAGTCGAGCAGCCGGTCGTGCTGCTCGCGCAGCCGCGCGAGCTGATCGCCCGTTCCCTCGAGCTGGGTGCGCAGGGCGCCGGCCTCGCCGTGCAGCACCTGGAAGGGCTTGTCCACCTCGAGGAAGGCGTCCAGGCGCTCGGCCAGGCCGTGCGCGAGGTCCACGCGCCGGCCCAGGTCCTCGAAGCCCGTGCGGATCCGCTCGACTTCCTCGGCCGCACCGCTGATCTGCGTCTCGGCCTGCTGCTGGCTCCGCGACAGGGTCTCGGTCCGCTCGTCCAGGGACTCGAGCCGCGTGGAGAGCTTCAGCATCTCCGTGAAGCGCGCGTCCAGCTCCGCCAGGCGGGCGGCCAGCGCGTCCACTTCGCTCCCCGCCCTCGCCATGGGCTCGGCGAGGGTCTGCAGGCGGTCGGCCGAGGCCTGGCCGCGTTCGAGGAGCGCCTCGTAGCGGCGTCGCTCCTCCTGCATCTCGCGCAGGACCGTGCGCGCCTCCTCCGAGAGATCGCGATCTTTGGAGCCGTTGCCGAGCAGGTTCTTGATGAGGGAGGACATGTTCGCTCCTCGAAACGCGCCGGCCGCTCGGCCTGTGTGGACCGCCGGTTCAGCAGCGTGATCGGGTCACCGGTTCCCCCCGCCCGCCGGGGGCGGAGGGCCGAACGCACTTGGGCAGCGGACGGCCACTTGCAAGAGGCGGACCCCTGCCCGAGGACGGCAGGCCAACGCCCTCCGTCCCGCCGGGGCCCGGCGGGCTCAGGCGTGCACGTTGCGCAGTGGCAAGATGCAAGGCGCACGGGCCCGGCCGGCCGGCGGGATGGCCGCCGCGGCGCCCCCACGAGCCGGCGCCGGGGAGGGTGACCGGAGGAAGGCCAGAAAGAGGCCGCGCCCTCGCCGGACGCTCAAGAAGTGATCGCGGACGGGGCGGCGTCAGCGCCGGGGCGCCCCCAGCGCGGCCAGCCCCAGGTCCACGTCGTCCATGACGTCGAGGCGCAGGAGATCCGCGCGCAGCGGCTCCCAGCCGCCCGCCAGCGCCGCGAAGGCCAGGTCGTCCACGGGGGGCAGCTCCTCGAGGAAGACGAAGGCACGCGCGCCGGGGAAGAAGAGGGGCAGCGATTCGCGGCGATAGCGGGCCTCCCGGGCCCCGCGCCGCGCCTCGAACACCTGGCGCAGCGTCGTGCCCTCGCCCGCCACCGCCTGCCAGCGGCTCTCGACGCGCTTCGCGCGCTGCGGATCGGCGGTGCGGACGCCCTCGGCGACGAGCGCGTAGTCGCCCAGGTCGCCCTCGGGCAGGTAGGCGGTCCACAGCGCTCGCGCGCCCGCCGAGCGCCGCTCGCCGTGGTGGGCGAGGGTCGCGCCCTCGCGCGTGGCGATCACCTCGTAGGCAACGTCCACGGACACGCTCCGCAGCCGCGCGGTCACCACGATCGGCACGTCCACCCAGGTCACGACCTCGTGGCCCTCCGCGTCCTTGCTCCGCACCCGGCGGGCGATGACGTCGGAGAAGACCTGGGTGCGCGTGTCGGATTCGACGCCGCCCACCGAGCCGAAGACGACCCGGTCGGCTCCGGCGCGGCGCGCGGCGCGCAGGGCGTCGTCGCGCGTGAGGCGGCCCAGCTCCGCCACGGTCAGGGCCCGATCCACCTCCTCCCCGAGGAGGACGCGCGTGAAGCGCGCCTGGGGCGGGGTGAGGCGCTGCGCCAGCTCGTCCCGCCAAGCCGCCGCGGTCTCGCGCCCGAGGGAGGCGCGGCTGGGCGGGCCGGCGAAGGGGACGAAGGCCACGCGCGTGAGCGCCCGGTCGAACGCGCGGGCGGCCAGCCGCGCCGCGTCGCGGTAGCCGGCGGTGAAGCGCTCGGCCTCGGTGAGCTGCACGTAGGCCTGCTTCGGACGTCTGCCCTCGAGGGCGGCGGTGCCGGCGAGGTAGTGGAGGCGCGACGCCGCCCGGCGCAGGGCCCGCTCCTCGCGCGTCCAGGCCGAGTCCACGGGCACGCTGGCGTACCGCGCGGCTCCGACGCGGAAGGACACGAACTCCAGCACCTGCTGCGCGGCCTGCTCGCTGTCGGCGTCCGCGAGCGTGCGGATGCGGCGGCGCCAGTCGTCGGCGATGATCCGGGCGGCTGCGCCGGCGGCCGTCCGGGCGCGGAGATTGCCGGGCTCCTTGTCGAGGGCACGGGTGGCGAGCGTCCAGGCCTGCCAGGGATCGCCGCCCGCCAGCTTCTCCTCGCTTCGCTGTGCGAGCTTGGCGGGTCCGGCGCAGCCGAGGCCGAGCGGCAGCGCGACGAGCAACGTCCAGGCGAGCTTGCGGAACATGGGGCCTCCTTTTCCACGTGTTTTCGGCCGCTCGGCCCGCGAACTCCAGCCGCGCCTCGCTCCGTCGGCGGATGCTTGCGCAGGGCGCGCGAGCGCGGCGCCGGCCGCCGGCCGGGGGTTCCCGCGGGGGGAGGTGCGAGCGTCCGCGGCCCGGACGCGGGCGGTCGCGAGGCACGCCGATCGCGGGAGATGCCGATTCGAAGGCTCGCCGCGCATGCGGTATTCTCCCCCGCGCGCGCGAGCGAGCCTCGGCCGCCCGCTCGCCGACCCCCGAACCGCGCGGGGCGACATCGTCCCGGCCTCGGCCGCGAGGCTCGAGAGGGCGCATCGACCCGGAGGCGCTTATCCCGATTCCGTCCCAGGAAACGCAAGGCATGCCTGGCCTCTCTTCCGCGCTCTCGCGCGGACGCGTGTGCTTCTACTCGGAATACGCCTACCCGTTCTTCGCCGACCGCCCCATCGAGTTCGCCGGGGGGGCCGAGGCTCTCGGGGCCCGGCTGGCCCGCGGGCTCGCGGGGCACGGCTTCGACGTGCGGATCGTGACCTGCGACTACGGCCAGCCGGCGCGCGCCCGGGTGGACGGCGTGACCCTGATCCGCTCCTTCGCGCCCCGCCGCGGCATCCGCGTGCTGCGCTTCGTGCACCCGCGCCTCAGCCTGGCCACGCGCGGGCTGCTCGAGGCGGACGCCGACGTGTACTACTTCTGCGGCGGCGGGCTCCTCGCCGGCCTCGTGCGCCACGTCTCGCGCTGGAAGCGGGCGGCCTTCGTGATCGCCATGGCCAGCGACTACGACGTCGTGCCGGGCCTGCTGCGGCAGGGGACGCCGCCGCTCGGCCGCTGGTGGTACGGGCAGGCCCTGCGCGGGGCGGACGCGGTGCTGGCCCAGACCCACTTCCAGCGGGGCTGGCTCGAGCGCGGGTTCGGCGTGGCCAGCCGTCTCCTGCCGAACATCGTGGACATCCCCGACGAGCCCGTGGACCCCGGCCGCGACGGTCTCGTCCTGTGGCTCGGCACCTACAAGCGGAGCAAGCGTCCCGAGTGGTTCATCGAGCTGGCCCGCCGCCTGCCTCGCCACCGCTTCGTGATGGCCGGCGTGATCCCGCCGCCGCCGCTGACGCGCGAGGTCTACGACCTGGCCTGCCGGGTGGCGGCGGAGTCGCCCAACCTCGAGGTGCGCGGCTTCCAGAGCGCGGCGGAACTGGAGGAGCTGCGGCGGCGCGCGGCGCTGGCCGTGCACACCTCGCCCGTCGAGGGCTTCTCGAACGTGCTGCTGGAGGCCTGGGCGCTGGGCATTCCCACGGTGTCCGCGGTCGATCCCGACGGTCTCGTGGCCGGGAACGGCCTGGGCGAAGTGGCCTCGAGCGTCGATGCCCTGACGCAGCACGTAGCGTGCCTGATGGGGGATCCGGGCGCCCGGCGCGCGGCGGGCGCCCGGGCGCGCGCCTACGCTCGGGCGCGCCATGCGCCGGAGGTGGTCCTGGGCATCCTCGAGAGCGTGCTGGACGAGCAGGTCCGCCGGGTGCGCGCCGGCGGACCGAGCGCGAGGCGGGCGTGAGTCCGCAGGCGGGCTCCCGTCGGAGCGGGCCCGCTGCGGGCGCGGCGAAGCGGGCCCGGAACGGGCAGGGAGGTCGCATGGCGGAAGATCTGAAGGGCCGTCCGGTGCTGGTGACGGGCGCCGGCGGATTCATCGGCAGCCACCTGGCGGAGGCGCTCGTCCGGGCCGGGGCGAAGGTGCGCGCCCTGGTCCACTACAACTCGCGCAACGACTGGGGACAGCTCGAGCGCGTCGAGGCGTCGCTGCGCTCGGGGATCGAGGTCATGGCCGGGGACATCCGCGACCCGTTCTACGTGCAGCAGGCGGTCGCCGGCGTCGAGGTGGTCTTCCACCTGGCGGCGCTGATCCCGATTCCCTATTCCTACCTGGCGCCGCGCGAGTTCGTCGAGACCAACATCGAGGGCACGCTCAACGTGCTCGAGGCGGTCCGCCGGCTGGGCGTCCGCCGCCTCGTGCACACCTCGACCAGCGAGACGTACGGGACGGCCGTCTACACGCCGATCGACGAGAAGCACCCGTTGCAGGGCCAGTCCCCGTACTCCGCGAGCAAGATCGGGGCGGACCAGCTGGCCGAGTCCTACGGCCGCTCCTTCGGCACCCCGGTGGTGACGGTGCGGCCCTTCAACACCTACGGCCCGCGCCAGTCGGCCCGCGCCTTCGTGCCCACCGTGCTGAGCCAGGCCCTCACCCAGGACGTGGTGCGCGTGGGCTCGCTGGAGCCCGTGCGGGACATGAACTACGTCGAGGACACGGTGGCCGGCTTCCTGGCCGCCGCCACGACGCCGGGGGTCGAGGGGCGGGTGTTCAACCTGGGCAGCGGGCGCGGGGTGTCGATGAAGGAGCTGCTGGATCTCGCCCTGGCGGCGAGCGGGCGCCGCGTGCGCGTCGAGCACGAGCCGGCGCGCGTGCGTCCGGCGGCCAGCGAGGTCCTCGAGCTGGTCTGCGACGCCACGCTGGCTCGGGAGAAGCTGGGCTGGCAGAGCCGGGTGAGCCTGGAGGAGGGGATGCGGCGCACGGCGAGCTGGATCGCCGCGCATCTCGACGACTACAAGCCGCAGCTCTACAACCTGTAGGGCGTGGCCGGGCGAAGGGAGTGCGCATGCAGGCGGTGATTCTGGCGGGCGGGCAGGGCACGCGGTTGCGGCCCTACACGGCGGTGCTGCCGAAGCCGTTGATGCCGATCGGCGACATGCCGATCCTCGAGGTCGTCCTGCGCCAGCTCCGGCGCGCCGGCTTCCAGGAGGTGACGCTCGCGGTCTCGTACCTGGCCGAGATGATGGAGGCCTACTGCGGGGACGGCTCGCGGTTCGGGCTGCGGATCCGCTACTCGCGCGAGGACGGCGCGCTCTCGACCGCGGGCCCGCTCAGGCTCGTCCCCGACCTCGACCAGACCTTCCTGGTGATGAACGGCGACATCCTGACGACGCTCGACTATACCGCCCTGATCCGCTTCCATCGCGAGCGCGGGGCCGCGGCCACGATCGCCACGCACGCGCGCAGCGTCCGCATCGACTTCGGCGTGGTCGAGACCGGGAGTGACGGCGCCCTGCTGCGCTACATCGAGAAGCCCGAGATCCACTATCGGGTCAGCATGGGGGTGAACGTGCTCGAGCCCGTCGCCCTCGAGCTGATCCGGCCGGGCGAGGCCCTCGGCATGCCCGACCTTATGCTGCGCCTGCGCGAGGCCGGGCACCGCGTGCTCACCTACGAAGAGCCGTGCGAGTGGCTCGACATCGGCCGCCTGGAGGACTACGAGGCGGCCCTCCAGGCGTTCGAGAGCCATCGCGCCGAGTTCCTGCCGGATGTGCGCTGAGCCCCGAGAGATGAAGCGCGTCCTCGTCACCGGCGCCCTGTCCTTCACCGCCCGCCACCTGCTGCCCCTCCTGGCCGGCGGGGACGGGGCGAGCGCCGCGCCGCGCGAGGAGCCGCGCCCGGCGCCGCCCGCCGCGGAGCGGCTCGTGGCCAGCGACGTGGCGGCCTCGGGGCCGGCCGGGCTCGAGTACTACGCCGCGGATCTCACCGATCGCGCGCAGGCGCGCGAGCTTGCGCACCTGGCTCGCCCCGACCTGGTGTTCCACCTCGCCGGGGTGACCTCGGCGGACGCCGACCGCTGTTACGCGGTCAACCTGCACGCGACGCGCCATCTGCTGGAGGCCTGCGCGGCGCTGGCGGAGCCGCCCGCGGTGGTCGTGATCTCGAGCGCGGCCGTCTACGGCCTGACGCGCCCCGGCGAGTCGCCGGTGGGCGAGGCGACGCCGCTGCGGCCGGTCACGGCGTACGGGGCCAGCAAGGCGGCGGCCGAGGTCTTCGCGCTCTCGCTGCACCGCCGCGGGGCCCTTCGCGTCGCGGTCGCCCGGCCGTTCAACCTGGTGGGCCCGGGCCTGGGCGCGGGCTTTGCGCCCGCGGACTTCGTGCGCCAGGCCCTGGCGATCCGGGCGGGGGCGCCCCCCGAGATCCGCGTCGGCGATCTGGAGCCGCGGCGGGACTTCGTGGACGTGCGGGACGCGACGCGTGCCTACGTGGCGCTGGCGCGAACGGGGGCGGCGTGGGGCGAGACCTTCAACGTGGCGAGCGGTCGGCCGGTGGCCATCCGGGAGCTGCTCGCGCGCGTCCTGGCGGCCGTGGGGGTCGAAGCCCGCATCGTGCCGGACCCGGCGCGGGCCGGCCGCGTCGAGGTGCGGGAGCAGGTCGGGGATCCCGGCGCCCTCGCCCGCGCCACGGGCTGGCGAGCCGCTCTCGCGCTCGACGAGTCGCTGCGGGACATGGCGCGCGAGGGCTGATCGCTCTTCCGCCTCAGCTCGCCGCGCCCCGCGCGCGGCGAGGGCGATGCCGCTCGGAATGAAGGCGCCGGGCCAACCGGCGGGCGCCAACGCGCATCTAACCGGCCATTGCTCCTCAGGCCGCAGCGGGTCGCAGGGCGGTCTCTTCGATGAACGTGACTCGGGCAATCGCTGCCGGGGCGGGTCGCCAGACGGCCGCCGATGTCTTCATGGATGGCCTGATCACGGGGATGCTCGGCGCCCTGGCCGTGGCGGCCTGGTTCCTGGTCTTCGACACGGTACGGGGCCATCCCCTCTTCACGCCGGCGCTCCTCGGCACCGTGCTCCTGCGCGGGGGGCCCGTGGGCGCCCAGGCGGTGACCATCGCGCCGCTGGAGATCGCGGCCTACACGGCCTTCCACTTCGTGGCCTTCATGGTCGTGGGCGTCGTGCTGTCCGTCCTCATGACCCTGTTCGACCGCTTCCCGATCATGTTCTTCGTCCTGGTCGTGCTCTTCGCCTTCCTCGAGGTGGGCTTCGCCGTCCTCTCGGTCGTGCTGCACCTGGAGGCCCCCGCTCGGCTCCCCGGCTGGTCGGTGATGGTGGCCAACCTCCTCGCCTCGGCGGCGATGGGCGGGTATCAGGTGTCGCGCCACCCGGGGGCGTTGGGGCGAGTCGAGAGCCTCTGGGCGCACACGGAGTGAGCGGCCGCCGGCGCGGCCTCCGCTTCCTCCGCGCCTCGACCCGGGGATGACGCGCCGCGGCGCGCCGGGCGCCGGGCTCGCTCGTCAGTCTCGGGCCGCTTCGCCCTCGACGGATTCGGCGGGCGGTCGCGCCGTGCCTCGGGCCTCGGCGGACGCCGTCGCTGCCGGTCCGTTCTGCCAGAGGTCGCGCCAGGTGGCCGGCTCGTCCCCGCTCGCCGGGAAGGCCTCGGCGCGCACGGCGACGGAGCGCCAGCCCGCGGCGTCGAAGAGCCCGAGAGCCTGCTCGGCGGGCCGCTCCAGCTTGACGTAGCCGACGCGCGCGGCCCGCATCGGCTCGAGCGGCACCGCGAGGCGCCAGCTCGCCGCCGCGCGCTCGAGGCGGGCCGCGGGCAGCTCACGTCCCGTGGCCGTGTCGCGCACGGGGGCCGACCCCGCGCGCCCGGCCAGCCGGATGGCGAGTCGCACGCTCCCGCATTCTTCGCCTTCGAGCGCCACGCGCATCACCCGCGGCCCGAGGCCGAGGATTCTCCCCGGGGCGAACTCGACGCCGAGGCGCGCGCCCTCGAGCGTCACCGCCCGGATCGGATGCGGCTCGCGTGGGTCGGCCGTGCCGACCTCGAATCCCTCGTGCTCGCGCGCGTAGGCGAGGAGCCCCCGAGGGCGCCAGCGGAGCTGGGTCGCGTGGCAGCGGATGGCCGCGCGCTTCCGCTCCCGCTCCGCCGGGCCGAGGGAGACGAAGCACGGCGGGCCGGGGTCCGTGGGGCGTGGGTGCACCCGGTACGAGAGGAGGCGCGGGGTGAGGCCGTCGCTCCCCAGCCGGGCCAGGGCGAAGCCCAGCGCCACGCTCACGGCACTGTGATCGGGGTGGTGGTCCCGGCACGAAGGCGCGGCCACGAGCGTGGCCCGGCAGGCGCGGATCTCGCCCGCGAGAGCCGCGATCAGCCGCCCGTCCCCGCCGAGGAGCAGGCGGGTGAGCCGCTGATCCGGCAGTCCCAGCCAGCTCACCTGCTCCTCCGCCACGCCCAGCAGCCCGAGGGCGCGCAGCGCTTCGGCCCGGCGGAGACTGCCCCAGCGCGCCCGAGCCGCCGCCGTGATCGGCCAGCGTCCCTCGACGGCGAGCTGCGCCCAGGGATTGAAGTCCCCGTCCGTGGCGTAGAGGACGCGCACGCGCGCCCCCGCGGCCACGGCCTGCTGGAGCAGGCCCGCGGTGGCCAGCGACTCGTCGTCGGGGTGGGGGGCGACGACGAGCAGGCGCTCCGCGGCGCCGAGCGTCAGGAGCCCCGCGGCGGGCCGCGCGGCTCCGTCGCGACGGGCGCCCGCTCCGGCCGCGCTCATGGCTGCGGCCACTCCGGCCGGAACGGCGAGGCGCCGCGCTCGACGGCGTGCGCCCAGACCGCCGCCACCTCGCCCTCGCCCGGCGCCGGTCGGTACGCGTGCAGGCCGCGCGCGAGCGTGCGCGGCCCCACGTAGGGCGCCCCGTCCAGGGAGCCGCGAGCCGGGCCGCCGGCGCTGACGAAGGCATAGCGCTGCGGGATCTCGACGGCGAACGTGCGGGGGGCCGGGCCGCCCCCGGGCGGCGGGGCGATCCGCGCGCCGAGCGCGCGGGCGGCCCCGAGCGGCAGGGAGTGGGCCGCG
>JAWOLC010000056.1:0-6837 GCA_033853925.1 Candidatus Eiseniibacteriota bacterium | reverse complement strand
GGAGAGAGAGGGATCGAAACCCGGTCACCGCACGCGGTGACGAAAACCGAAACGGGTCGGTCTCGCCAGCGGAAGTGAAGCCCCCGGGGAGCGCGTGAGAGCTCTCCGGGGGCTTCCTGCATCTATGCGCGTAGCGCGTCGTGTACCGCGGCGCTCGTGGGGCCGCATCGCCGCGGCCAGGCTCCTACCGGATCCACCGATCGCTCAGGCGGGCGGCGGCTGCTGCCTCGCCTGCTCCTCTTCCGCCTTCCTCTCCTGGTCCCTCAGGTCGTCGCTCACGGTCGTGCGGGCCTCGAGGTCGAGCTGGAAGCGGATGGAGCCCACACCCTCCCGCAGGATGTGGCTCTTGGCCTGCTGCGTGAGGCGCCGGCCGGCGGCGACCTCCATGGCGCCGGCGAGCTGGGAGAGCTGCTCGAACCCGGCGCCCAGCAGCTCGCGCTTGAGGCCGGCCAGGGCCCGCTTCAGGGAGTTGACGAGCTGCTCGGATTCGGTCTTGCCGGTGGCGTACTGCTCCACCAGGCCGTAGATGCGCTGGGTCTTCTGCTCGAACTCGCGCAGGGCCATGATGCGCACCTGCGCCCGGGTGCTGAGTTTCTGGACCATGCCGTCACGATAGTGCGGCCGGCGGTCGGGCGCGAGGACCGCGCCGGCGCGCGCCCGACCCAAGGCACGCGCCCGGACTCGTCCTCAAACTCGCACTCCAGCCCGCACTCGCACTCCCAGCCGCACTCGCACTCTTCCTCGTACTCGGCCGTCCAACCGCTTGTGGCTCGCGAGCCTCCGTCCGATATTCAGCCGTTGGCGTGCAGCGAGATCGGCCGGGTGCCCTGGAGCGTTTGCACGAGTCGACTGGAGTGGACAGACAGCCCCACACGCGGGGGGCCCGCCGCTGTCGCAGCCGACGGCGGTGGGCCTTTGTCGTGCCGGTAACCGGCGGAGCCAGGGAAAGGACGTGAGATGAGCGAGAGCCTGCCCACGACGTATCGGAGCACGCTGGCGGGGACCCTGGGGCTGGAGGACGCGGGCTCCGACGTTCGGCTGGTGGGGTGGGTGCATCGGCGGCGCGACCTGGGCGGGCTGGTTTTCGTGGACCTGCGGGACCGGGCCGGGAAGGTGCAGCTCTCCTTCGGTCCCGACTGGACCGCGGCCCCGGTGCTCGAGCGGGCGCGCTCGCTCTCGCAGGAGGACGTGATCCAGGTGCAGGGGATCGTGGTCGCGCGGCCGGCAGCGAACGTGAACCCGGAGCTCGCCACCGGCGCGATCGAGGTGAACGTCGTCGCCCTGGAGGTGCTCTCCAAGGCACTGACGCCGCCGATCCCCGTGGCGCTCTCCCCCAGCGACGAGCTGCCCGCGGAGGAGCTGCGGCTGCGCTACCGCTACCTGGACCTGCGGCGCGACGCGCTCCAGCGCAGCCTCGCCCTGCGGCACGTGGCCGCGCAGGTGGTGCGCAGCTACCTCTCGCGCCAGGGCTTCTACGAGATCGAGACGCCGCTGCTGACGCGCCGCACGCCCGAGGGCGCGCGTGACTTCCTGGTGCCCAGTCGCCTCCATCGCGGCGAGTTCTACGCGCTGCCGCAGTCGCCGCAGATCTACAAGCAGCTGCTGATGATCTCCGGCTACGACCGCTACTTCCAGATCGCACGCTGCCTGCGCGACGAGGACCTGCGCCAGGACCGGCAGCTCGAGTTCACGCAGATCGATGCGGAGATGGCGTTCATCGCGGAGGAGGACGTCTTCCGGGTGGGCGAGGGGATGATGGCGGCGCTCTGGCGGGAGATCCTGGGGGTCGAGCTGCCACTGCCCTTTCCGCGCCTGACCTACCACGCTGCGCTCGAGCGCTTCGGCACGGACAAGCCCGACCTCCGCTTCGGCCTGGAGTTCCAGGACGTCACCGAGCTGCTGCAGCAGGCCGACTTCCGGATCTTCCAGGAGACGCGGGGCACCGGACGACGCATTCGCGGCCTCCGCGCGCCGGGCGGGGGCGCGCAGCTCTCGCGCAAGGAGCTGGATGCGCTCACCGACGTCGCCAGGGCGAACGGGGCCGCCGGGGCGCTCTGGGTGCGGCGCACGGAGGAGGGGCTGGCGGGCACCTTCGCCCGCGGGCTGGACGCGGCCCTGACGGAGCGCTTCCTGGAGCGCACGGGGCTGGAGGTGGGCGACCTGTTCGTGGCGGTCGTGGGGTACTATCGCCTGGCGCCACTGGTACCGGAGAGCAGCCTGGGCGTGAGCGACGCGGCGCGCCTGGGCGGTGCCGAGGCGGCGCTGGACGCGCTGCGTCGCCACCTGGGCGACCGGCTGGGGCTGCGCGACCCCGCCAACCACCAGTGGGCGTGGATCACGGAGTTCCCGCTCTTCGAGTGGGACGTGGAGTCGGACCGGCTGGTCGCGGCCCACCACCCGTTCACCATGCCGCTGCCCGCGGACGTGCCCACGCTGGTGCGCTACACCGAAGCCGGTCCGCCCGAAGGCACCGCCGCCCGCGCGCTCTACGACGAGGGGCTGCGCTCCCGGGCGTACGATGCGGTGTATAACGGCATGGAGATGGCGAGCGGCTCGATCCGGATCCACGACCAGAAGCTCCAGGGCCACGTCTTCCGGGCCATCGGGCTCTCAGAGGCGGAGGCGGAGCAGAAGTTCGGCTTCCTGCTGGAGGCCTTCCGCTACGGAGCGCCACCGCACGGCGGCTTCGCCTTCGGCTTCGACCGCCTGGTCATGCTCCTCGCCGGCGGCGGCAGTCTGCGGGACGTCATCGCCTTCCCCAAGACGACGGCGGCCCGCGCGCTCTTCGAGGGCGCGCCCGCCCGGGTGGAGCCGCAGCTCCTGCGCGACCTGCACATCGCGGTCGCGGATCAGAAGGGACAGTGAAAGGAACGGATGGGAGAGCCACAGAGCAACGTGGTCGAGCATCGCCTGCCTGCGGAGGGGGCGGACTACCTCCTCCTGGCCGGCGTGAATGATGCAAACCTCCAGGAGCTGGCGCGGCTGAGCGGCTGCCGCGTCGTGCTGCGTGGCGATCACCTGGTCCTCTCGGGCGAGCTCGCCGACGTCGAGCGGGCCGCCCCCGTCGCCAAGCGACTGGTGGACCAGGCGCGCATGGGCAACAGCTTCGGCCCCGACGACATCCGCCGCGGTCTCGAGGCCGCGAGCACCGGCCGCATCGAGCCGCTCCCGGTCTCCGGCTCGGACGACTCCCGCATCGTGCTGGCGGGGCTGCGCAAGATCATCGCGCCCAAGTCGCAGGGGCAGCAGGACTACCTGGAGGCGATCGCCCGCAACGATATCGTCGTCGCCATCGGGCCGGCCGGCACGGGGAAGACGTACCTGGCCGTGGCCACGGCGGTGGACGCACTGCGCAAGAACCGGGTCAAGCGCATCATCCTGGCGCGCCCGGCGGTGGAGGCCGGCGAGAACCTGGGCTTCCTCCCCGGCGACCTGCAGGAGAAGGTGGACCCCTACCTGCGGCCGCTGTACGACGCGCTCGAGGACATGATGCCGGCGGATTGGGTGCGTCGCTCGCTGGAGTCCCGTACCATCGAGATCGCGCCGCTGGCCTACATGCGCGGCCGCACGCTGGGGGACGCCTATGTGATCCTGGACGAGGCGCAGAACGCCACCACGGCGCAGATGAAGATGTTCCTGACGCGCCTCGGGCTGAACTCGCGCGTCGTCATCACCGGCGACAAGACGCAGATCGACCTGCCGCGCCGCGAGGATTCCGGCCTGCTGGAGATCGAGCGCATCCTGAAGGGCATCGAGGGGATCGGCTTCATCTACCTGGAAGGCAGCGACGTCGTCCGGCACCGGCTGGTGAAGGACATCATCCACGCCTACGCGGCCGCCAACGGCACGGGCGAGGCGCCCGCCGGGTCGGAAGCGAGCGGCGGGCCCGCGCCCGAGGCCGTGAGTCCGCCCGGGCAGCAGGAGCGGCGACGTGCCTAGGAGCTGGGGGCTCGCCGATGTGCGCGCCGCCCTCAGCGCGCCGCCGGACCGGTTCTGGCCCGTGGGCCTGATCCATCACGGCGCGCGCATCCTCCTCGTCGTCCTCCTCGCCTTCGCGGCCCACCTGCTCTTCCCGCTCTCGCCCGTTCCCGACATCCCTGTCCTCGAGAAGGGGATGGTGACCGAGCACGACATCGCGGCCCAGGTCGCCTTCCCCATCTACAAGTCGGGGCAGGACCTCGGACGCGAGCGCGCGGAGGCGGCCGCGTCCGTGCCCCCGATCTTCGACTACGATTCCGGCGCCGCCGACACGCTGCTGGCGCGCGGCCGCGCCTTCTTCGCGGCCGCCGACGCCGCCCTGGCGCAGGGCGGCGGCCCGGCGGCGGGCATGCGCGCCCTGGCCCGCGTCGTCGCGTCGGCCGGGCTGCCCGCGTCCGTGGACGTGCTCCGGCTGCTCGCCGATGACGATACGCGCCGCGCGCTGGCCCGGGCACTGGAGGCCACGGCCCGGGAGGACGTACCTGCCGGCGTCGCCTCCCCGGTCGATCTCCAGGCCGCCGGCGAGAGCCAGCTGCGCCTGCGGCGCGCCGGCCACGAGCTCCTGGTCTCCCAGAACGCCATTCACACGCCGCCCTGGATCTACGATCGGGCGGTGCGGCGCCTCCCCCCGGGCGCGGCGGCGGGCACGGCGGAGATGGAGCGGCTCCTCCTCATCCGCTTCCTGCAGCCCAACGTGCGGTACAACCGGGACGCGACGGAAGCCGCGCGCGACCGCGCCCGCGCCGCCGTCTCGCCGGTGGCGGGGCAGGTGCTCCGCGGGGAGAAGGTCATCGGGGCCCACGAGCAGGTGGGCGACGAGGAGCTGCAGCGGCTGCACTCGTACCGTGACGAGCTGGCGCGTCTCGGCCGCCTGGAGGGCGGCCGCGCCGGCCGCCTGCGCGCCACCGGCGCCATCCTCTTCGACGCCCTGACGCTGCTCGTCTTCGGCCTGCTGGTGCTGATGTACCGGCCGAAGGTCTACCGCGAGTTCCGGCACGTGCTGCTGCTCTCGCTGCTGGTCCTGGGCCTGCTCGCCGTCTCCGCCATCGTGGACCGCGTGCACGCGCCGGTGGAGCTGATCCCGATCGCGATCCCCGTGCTGCTGGCCGCCGTCCTGTGGGGTGGACAGCTCGCGTTGCCCTTCGCGCTGGTGCTGGCGGTGCTGATGGCGAGCCAGGGGCCGTTCCTGGGCATCACCACGCTGTTCAGCATGGTGGCCGGCGGCGCCGCCGCCGCCCTGAGCGTGCGGGTCGTGCGCCAGCGCGCGCAGACCTGGCTGCTGATCACGCTGGTGGCCGCCGCCTACGCGGCTACGGCCGTCGCCCTCGGCCTGCTCCGTTCGCGCCCGGTCCTGGACATCGTCTGGTCCGCCCTCTGGGGGCTGATCAACGCCACGGGCAGCGCGCTGGTGGCCATGGGGCTGCTCCCGCTCGTGGAGATGTTCTCGCGCATCACCACCGACCAGACGCTGCTCGAGCTGGGCGACATGAACCGGCCGCTCCTGCGCCGGCTGGCGCTGGAAGCGCCCGGCACGTACGCCCACTCGGTGAGCGTGGCCAACCTGGCCGAGGCCGCCGCGCGGGCCGTGGGCGGCAATCCACTGCTGGCCCGCGTCGGCACCTACTACCACGACGTGGGCAAGCTGGCCAAGGCGCAGTACTTCATCGAGAACCAGCCGCAGGGGCGCAATCCGCACGACCGCCTGAAGCCGTCCACCTCGGCGGCCATCGTGCGCGGGCACGTGGCGGAAGGAATGCGGCTGGCCGAGCAGTACCGCCTCCCGGAGTCGATCCGGGCCTTCATCCGCGAGCACCACGGCACGCAGCCGATCGGCTTCTTCCTCGACCAGGCGCGCGAGCTGAACCCGGGCGCCGAGCCCAATCCGACCGACTTCAGCTACCCGGGCCCGCGGCCGCGCTCGAAGGAGACGGCGATCCTCATGCTGGCCGACGGCGTCGAGTCGGCGGCGCGCGTGCTCCAGGATCCCACGCCCGAGCGCGTCCGTGCCCTCGTGGACCGCATCGTCGAAGGGAAGATGGCGCAGGGGCAGCTGGACGAGTCGCCCCTCACCCTGGGCGAGCTATCGCGCGTGAAGGAGGAGCTGACCAAGGTGCTGAGCGGGATGTACCACCACCGCATCGACTACCCGGGGATGGCGGTGCCCGCCATCGGGGAAGCACCGGCAGCCGGCGCCGGCCCGGCGACCCCCGCACCTCCCCCGGCGCTGGGAGTCCCGGGCGCGCCCGTAGCCCCCGCGGGCGGCGCCCCGTCGCCGGCGGCGACGTCGTCGCCTGCGGTGGTGCCCGCGTCGGCCGCGACCGGGAAGGCCGGCGGCTGATGACGGTCTCGGTGGCGGTCAACGCGGACGCGGTCGGCGGCGGCCTCGATCCCGCGCTCGAGGCGCTGCTCGCGCGCGCGGTGGTCGCGACGGCGGCCGTGCGCGCCGTGGCCGAGGCGGAGATCTCGCTGACCCTCCTGGACGACGTCGCCATCGCCGACCTCAACCGCCGTTTCCTCGCCCGCGAGGGACCCACGGACGTGATCGCCTTCGCGCTCTACCAGCCGGGCGAGACCCCCGTGGGCGATGTCTATCTCGGCTACGAGCAGGCGGTCCAGCAGGCCGGCGAGAACGACGTGCCGCTCGATCAGGAGCTCGCCCGCCTTGCCGTGCACGGCACCCTGCACGTGCTGGGCGAGGAGCACCCCGATGGCGAGGATCGGACGGAGAGCGCCATGTGGGCGCTCCAGGAACGGGTCGTCGCCGGGCTCTTCGGGTGACGGAGCCGGCCCGTCCCGCCCCTCGCAGCGAAGACGCATCCCCCGCGCATCCCCACGCGGCGCCCGGCCCCACGGCCGAGC
>JAWOLC010000055.1:0-15059 GCA_033853925.1 Candidatus Eiseniibacteriota bacterium | reverse complement strand
ACCGCCTGTTCGTCAACCGGGAGGCCAACCACGCCCAGGTGCTGGTCACCAACGGCCTGAAGTGGAACGTGACCGACTGCAACGCCACGAGCGACAATCGCGGCGAGATCACCACCAGCCAGGCCGGGCTGTACGACGTCTACGTCCGCATCATGGGCAAGCCGGGCGGCCACATCCTCATCTGCGCCGACACCTACGAGGACTGGCAGTCGGGCGAGACCCTGTGCCTGCTGGGCACGATCGACCTCACTCGCGGAAGCGGCCAGTCCAAGTTCCAGCTCGCTCCGTCCTCGATGTTCGACGCCAGCCTGTTCGACATCATGTGGACGGTGGACACCAACGCGGACTTCCGCATCTGCCAGTTCCGCGTCTACCAGCGTCCGTGACCCGAGGCAGTCCCTACCGCGCCGGCCGCGGCTCTCCGCGCGACCGGACGAACGAGCGGGGCGGCTCGAGCCGCCCCGCTAGGAGCGCCGCACTCGCTGCTAGCCTTTCGCGGGAATGACGTCGAAGTCCCCGCCGAGCACGCGCTCGATCCGCCCCGTTCGCCACTTGCGCACGAGGTCGCGCACCAGCGGCGAGGGCGTCTCGCGGTAGCGGCGAACCACGGCCGTGGACAGCGCGCCCGGAGCCCCGAGCGCCTCGTCGGCCTGCCGCCGCAGCCCGGCGACTCCGTCCGAGGCCGGCGCGACCGGCTGCGGCGCGACGCGCACGCGGACCGAGGCTCGCCGCCCGGCGCCTCCGCCCTGCTCGTCCCACTCGAGCACGTGCAACCCCGCCTCCGGCGCCAGCAGCCGGTACGCCCCGAAGCCGGAGATCGCGAAGCGGTAGCGCTCGCGTTCCCCGTCCCCCGAGCCCAGCACCGCGAGACGCATCCCCCGGGCGCGGGCCCAGGCCTCGTACATCGCCGCCACGCGGCGGGCGAAGTCGCGGGTGGCCCCGGCCGGCGTGACGTCCTCGCGAGAGGGCTCCACGCAGAGGAACGCGTCCCGCGGCCCCGTCTCGAGAGCCTCCGCCTGCGCGGCGCGCACGAGGTAGAGCTGCTGGGCCAGGCGTTTCACCATCTCGCGCGGGTAGGCGCTCCGCGGCGTGCTCGAGCCCCGGCGCAGCCGCTCGAGCAACGAGGCCGCCGAGCGCAGCCCGCTCTCGACGCGGTCCATGTACTCGACACGCCCGAGGCGCTCGAACCGGTCCGGGCACTCCCAGAAGCCCGGCGCCGCGCTCTCGAGCAGGAGCGCCTGCTTGGTCAAGATCCAGGACTCGGCCTGGACGCGCTCCTGCAGCTCCGCGAGCGCGAGCCGCAGGACCTCCACCTCGTCGGCGCTGCCGCGCGCCTCGTACAGGATGGAAGCCAGATCCTTCCCCGCCGCGGCCGTCGCCTCCATGGTCGCGATCGCGGCCGCCGCGGGCGCGTCGGGGTCCACGAACTCGACGGCCAGCGAGTCGCCGTCGGCGCGCACGAAGAGGAACTGATCGCCCTCGGGAGCGCTGCGATTGACGATGGCCGCGGCCAGCGGAGTCAGGAGCAGCCGCTCCAGCGCGCGCTTGAGCGGGCGCGCGCCGAGCGTGGGCGAGAAGCCCTGCTCGACGAGCAGCTCGATCGCGCTCTCCTCCATCTCGACCGCCCAGTCGCGCCGGCGGAGGCCGCGCCGCGCGAAGGCGTCGGCCAGCTCCTTGTCGAGGATCTGCCGCATGACCTCGCGGGTGAGCGGCTGGAAGACGACCACCTGATCGAGGCGGTTGAGCAGCTCGGGCCGGAAGGCGCGCTCCACCGCGCGCCTGACCGCCGTCGGGCCGACGCCCTCGCCGCCCCCCACCAGGCCGAGGCGAGTCTGTCCAGAGGACGCGGTGCCCACGTTGGACGTGAGGATGATGATGGTGTGACGGAAGTCGGCGGTGTCGCCGCGACGGTCGGTTAGGCGCCCGGCGTCGAACACCTGCAGGAACACGTCCCACACGTAGGGGGACGCCCGATCGAACTCGTCCAGCAGGACGACGGAGAAGGGCTGCCGGCGCACCCTCTCCACGAGCGAGTTGCCCTTCGCCTGCAGGTTGCGCGGATCGCCCAGCAGCCGCTCGAGCGCGTGGTAGTCCTGCAGCTCGCTCATGTCCACGCGGATCAGGCGCTCGGCGGAGCCGAAGAGGTACTCGGCCAGCGTCCTGGCCAGCTCGGTCTTCCCCGTGCCGCTGCCGCCCACGAAGAGGAACACCCCCGTGGGCCGGGCGGGATCCGTGACCCCAGCCTTGAGCAGCACCAGGCGATCCACCAGGCAATGGATGGCCTCGGGCTGCCCGATCACCCGCGTCTCGAAGCGGCGCCGGACGGCATCGAGGTCCAGGGCGCAGCGCTCGTCCAGGATGTCGAGCGGCAGGCCGGTCTGCTGCGCCAGGGCTTCCACCAGGTCGTCCACGGCGAGCGACCCGCGTGGCTGGCCCTCCACGGGCAGCTTCTGTGCCACCCGGGCCAGCGCCCCGCCCAGCAGGCGCAGCACTCCCCCCGGCGGAGGCTGGCTCAGGAGGTACTGCCGCGCCAGCGCGACGGCTTCGGCGAGGATCGCTCGGGGCACCTCGATCCCGCGCTCCCGGGACGTGGCCGTGGCCCAGCAGTCGAGCATCGCGGCCAGCTCGGAATCCGAGGGCGGCTCGAGCCGGACGATCTCGAACAGGCGCTCGACCTCGGGGCACTCGACCAGGACGCGCTCGAGGGCCGGCGGCCGCGCCTCGCCGAGCATCAGGATCTGGCCCGAGTCGAGCGCCGGCACGAGCATCTCGAGCGCCCCGGTGGGATTCTGCAGGTGCCGCCCGGCCCAGAGGAGCTGGGGGAAGTCGGGGACGATCCAGAGGATTCGCTTGCGGGGGCCCAGGAACTGGAGAATCGCGCGGAGACGCTCCTCGAGGGAGCCGACCAGGGACATCCCCGCATTGACCTGGCTGGCACTGGCCTCGAAGATCGTCCACCCCTCCTCGGACAGTCGGGCCGCGGCCCGGCGGGCGAGCGAGGTCTTGCCCACGCCCGGCTCGCCCACGATCAGCACGGAACGACGCGGTGAGCCGCTCAGCGCCGCGACGAGGTGCTCGAGCTGCACGTCCGCCGAGGGGACCGAGAGCAGGCCCTCGGCGCGCACGCCGTGCGGCGGCAGCACCCGTCCGACGCCAGCGGGGGGCAGGTCCACGATGCTGACCGCGGGTCCGGGCTCCGCCGGAGGCGCGGAGGGGGACGCGCCCTGCGTTGCGGTCGAGCCTCGCAGCTCGGCCAGCAGCGGCTGGGCGATCGTGGGGTCGACCCAGCTCGCCAGGATGCGCTGCAGATTGCTCTCGTCGAAGCCCGGAGGTCGGTCCAGCCCCGCCAGCGACGGCCGGGCGACCGCGGCCCGCCGGCGGAGGAAGCCATCCAGGATCGGGCCGAGCGCCATGTGGTGCCACGATTCGTCGATCCGAAGCAGCACGCGCCCCGCGAGCTGAGGGTCGTCGGCGCGCCAGGCCTCGAGCGCGCGAAGTCTGAAGTCGCGGCACCAGGGATGGAAGTTGTTGGTCTGTGAGAGGAGAAGCTCCTCGATGCCCGGATCCCGCGGTCGTCGCGCCAGCGCCCCCATCGCGGCGCAGGCGATCACCAGGTCCTCACCCCTGTAGAAGTAGTCGGTGAGCGTGCCGTTGCTCACCGCGGGGGCCGCGAGGGTCTCGATCAGCTCGACGAAAGGCTGCAGGCGGAGGAGGTCTTCGGGGATGGAAGGAAGCGGACTGCTCAATACGCGGGCCTGGAGACCGTAGACCCGCTCCACGAGGGGATCCTTGTACCTGCGAGGCGGCGGCGGAGCCACATCCGGGGCCGGTTCCGGCGTGTCCATCGCCCTCTGGCGCGCCAGGATGGCGAAGACGATGAGGGCGAGCCCCGCGCCGACGACGATGCCCAGGTAGAAGAGGTCCATAGGAGTTCCTCGTGGCGGTGGTCTGCCCGCGGCGGTCGCGCCGCCGGGCGAGCGGAGCCCGCAGCCGACCGGCTGTGCCGCAAGATGGTGGCTCGGGACACGGCTTGGCCAGCGGATTCTACTCCTCCCGCATCTCTCGATCAGCAGCGGATTTCGCGCGATTCCCTCACCCCAGCCTTGCCCCTTCACTGGGAGTGGCTGTCGGCCGATAACCCTGAAGGCGGTCTTGACCGCCGCCTGGGTGATCACAGGGGGGAACGACCATGCCGACAGTCCAGGAACACGCGACGCTGGAATACACGGCACTCATGAATCACGGGCGCGACGTCGAGCGCACGGCACAGATCTGCTGGGTCGCGGGGGCGCTCTCGGCCGGGGTGATGATGTCGTGGGGCATCTACGCCAAGAGCCCTAGCCTCATGATTCCGGTCGTGTTCGCCATCGCGATCGGCTTCTACGGCATGCTCCGCGGCCGGCAGCAGGTGCGCTGGATGGGGAGCTACATCGAGGAGTTCTACGAGGGACCGAACGGGCCGCAGTGGTTCACGCGGGTCCACCGGCTGCAGGGCCTGCCGGGCTATCGTCCCGTCGGGGACTGGCTCGTCGCGACCCTGGCCAACGCGGGCGTGGTCCTGGCGGTGATCCTGGCCTGGATGTACTCCGGGGCCGCCATCCGCGGCGAGCTGATGGCCGCCATCGTCACGGCCTGCGGCGTCCTGTTCGGCTTCCACTCGGTGGCCGAGACTGTGCGGATCGTGCAGACGGACGGCCGCTCGATGTGGCGCCGGGCGAGCAACGAGCTGCTCGAGGTCCCCAGGCAGCGGCAGGTCGGCTCAGCCTGATCGCAGGCCAGCGCCAGGCGCGCGGAGAAGCCGGCCGCCCTCAGCGCTCCCTGGTCGGCTCGCTCTGATCGCGGGCCAGCGCCAGGCGCGCGGGAAAGCCGGCCGCCCTCGGCGCTCCCTGGGCGGCGAGCCTCGGGCTCGCCTTCGCCGACGCCGCGTCCGCTCGTCGCCCTAGCCGGTCGGGCGGTGAACCACAGTGAGACGCTGCGGGCCGGGACACCCCGGCCCGCAGCGCGCTCGGTGGACCGCGCCTACTTCTGCAGCAGCTTCCGGCGCTCCACTTCCTTCTTGAGCGTCTCCTTGTTGAGGACCTTGAACTCGACACGGCGGTTCTTCGCCATGTTGAGATCGCTGGAGTTGGGTACCAGTGGCGAGCCTTCTCCGTAGCCCTTCACGGTGAACTGCTCGGCCTTGAGATCGGGGAACTTGCCCGTCAGGTAGGCGAGCACCGCCTGACCACGCGCCTCGCTCAGCCTCTGATTGAACCCCGCCGAGCCGCGCGAGTCGGTGTGGCCGCCCACCTCGATGCGCAGATCGGGCCACTTCGAGAGGACCTGGCCCACCACGTCGAGCGCCGGATAGGCCTCGGGCAACAGCTCCGCCTTGCCGGTCTCGAAGTTGATGTCCTCCAGCCGGATCATGCCGGTGTCGAGCAGCTCGGTCTCGCGCTCGATCGTCTCGATCGGGCAGCCGTCGGCGTCCACCTTGAGGCCGGCAGCCGTGCCCGGGCACTTGTCGAGGCCGTCGCACACGCCGTCGCCGTCGCTGTCCTTGGCGCAGCCCTTCTCGTCCACGACACATCCCTTGACCGTGTTCGGGCACTGGTCGAGGCCGTCGTACACGCCATCCCCGTCACTGTCGGTCGGGCAGCCGCTCGCATCCACGGTCGCGCCCTTCGGCGTGTTGGGACACTTGTCGAGTCCGTCGTACACCCCGTCGCCGTCGCTGTCGGTCGGGCAGCCGCTCGCGTCCACGGTCGCGCCCTTCGGCGTGTTGGGGCATTTGTCGAGACCGTCGTACACCCCGTCGCCGTCGCTGTCGATCGGGCAGCCTTTCGCGTCCACCGTGGCGCCCGCCGGCGTGTTGGGGCACTTGTCCCGGCGATCGGGCACTCCGTCTCCATCCGCGTCAGCGGGCGCGCCGCCGAAGGCCAGCGTGAGCCGGGCGTTCGCCACGACCTCGTCCAGCTTGGCGCTCGTCCACCATTTCTCCCTGGGCATGCTGCCGATGCCGCGACCCTCGACGAAGAGCCCCAGCATGTCGTTCATCCACAAGCGCACGCCGGCGCCGAATTCTCCCGTGCCGAAGTGCAGGTCGTTCTCGGCGTCCTTGACCTTGAGGCTGCTGTAGCCGCCGCCCACGAAGCCGTAAGGCGTCACGTGGCTGCCGACCCAGGGCGTGAGGACGAGGTTCCCCGACGTGTGCCAGAAGTTGATGTCCGTCTCGGTGAACGCCTCCGGGTGAGTGGGCGTGTAGCCACCCACGGCCTCGACGGCGAGCCACGGCAACCATTGGTAGCCCAGCTTGCCGCCGACGTAGACGTTCTCCTTCAATCCGAGAGCGTCGCGGAAGAAGGTGTAGCCACCCATGGGGCCCGCATACAGGTGCGGGTTGATCGGCTGGGCCTGGGCCGTCATCACTGCGGCGGTCCCGACGAGCGCGATGGTGAGAACCAGCATCGTTCGTCTGCGCATATGCCCTCTCCTGTGCATGGGGTTGGACAGGAACGCTGGGATGCGGTGCGCGGGCGCGGCTTCCGATGACTCCCGGGTCACGGTAGTCCCGGCCGAGCCGACGGACAATCGCGAAATCGGCCCGCCGACTCCCGCCCGCCTCGCCTCGATTGACCGGCCCGACGCCCGGGCGATAGCCTGCCTCGCGCATCGGGCCGCGTGTACCGGCGTCACCCTGGGGACGCGTGATGACTCCCAATCGAGTCGTGCTCGCCGACAACCTCGACTTCCTGCGCCGCCACGTGCCCGACGAGTCGGCGGACCTGATCTACATCGATCCGCCGTTCAACACCGGCAAACTCCGGATTCGACGCACGATCGCCGCCCGGCGGAGTCCCGACGGCCCGCACGCCGGCTTCGGCGGCCACCGCTACCGGCGCACCGTGACCGCCGCCAGCGCCTGGTCCGACACCCACGCCGACTACCTCGGCTTCCTCGAGCCTCGCCTGCGCGAGGGGCATCGCTGCCTGGCGCGGCACGGCACCTTCTACCTCCATCTCGACTATCGCGAAGTGCACTACGTCAAGGTCCTCATGGACGAGATCTTCGGACGGACCTGCTTCCTGAACGAGATCATCTGGGCCTACGACTACGGCGGCCGACCGCGCGACCGCTGGCCCGCGAAGCACGACAACATCCTCGTCTACGTCAAGGACCCGGCGCGGCACGTCTTCTGTCCGGAGGCGATCGAGCGCATCCCCTACCTGGCGCCGGGGCTCGCCGGACCGGCCAAGGCGGCGCGCGGCAAGCTCCCGACCGACACCTGGTGGCACACGATCGTCCCGACGAGCGGCCGCGAGAAGACCGGTTATCCGACGCAGAAGCCCGTCGGCATCCTCACCCGCATCCTCCAGGCCTCGTCGCGGCCCGGCGATCTCGTCATGGACTACTTCGCGGGCAGCGGCACGACGGGCGAGGCCGCTCTCCGCACCGGCCGGAGGTTCCTCCTGATCGACGACAACCCGGAGGCGCTGCGCGTCATGGCCAGGCGCTTCGCCGACCAGCCGGTCGAGTTCCTCTGCGACGCGGCCCCACCGGCGGCGAAGAGTCCGCGCCGCCCCGGCGGCGGAGCGGTCGGGGAGGCGAGATGAGGCGACTCGCGTACGGGGCGGCGCTGCTGCTCGCCGCCCTGCCCCTGGCGAGCGCGGCGGCCGACGCCCCGCCCGACGTGGCCGCGGTCACGCGCCGGCTCGACGATCTCTACCGGACCTCCGCCTCCATCGGCAAGGTCGAGCTGATCTCGCAGACCGAGACGCAGAACCGCCGACTCCTCATGCGCATCTGGACCAAGGGCACGGACAAGGCGCTGATCGTCATCGACGAGCCGGCGCGCGAGGCGGGCACCGCCACGCTGCGGGTGGGCACCAACCTGTGGAACTACCTGCCCAAGATCGCGCGCACGATCCGTGTGCCTCCCTCGATGATGCTGGGCTCCTGGATGGGCACGGACTTCACCAACGACGATCTCGTGAAGGAGTCCTCCTACCAGCACGACTTCGAGACCACGCTGGTCGGCCCCTCGTCCGATCCGCCGGGCTGGCTGCTGCGCCTGCAGGTGCGCCCGGGCATCGTCGGCCGCTGGCAGCGCATCGACTTCGTCGTGGACGCGGCGGGCGAGCTGCCCATCGTCGCGCGCTTCTACGACCGGCAGGGGCGGCTCGCCCGCACCGAGACGTTCAGCGACGTGCGGACCCTCGGGGGACGGCGGATCCCCACGCGCATGGCCCTCGTCTCGGTGGACCAGCCGGGGCACCACATGGAGCTGCGCTTCCTCGAGGCCCAGTTCAACGCGCCGGTCAAGGACGACATGTTCAGCCTGTCGCAGCTGGAGCGGCAGTGAGGGGCACGCTGCGCGGGCTCGCTCGCGACTGGCAGATCGGCTGGCGCAACCTGGGGCGCAACCGGCGGCGCACACTGCTCGCCTGGGGGGCCATCGCCCTCGCCCAGATCACGATGGTCTGGGTCGCGAGCTTCATGAACGGCTACACCGCGACGATCTTCGGCACGCTCACCGGCCCGCTGCTCGGCCACGTCCAGATCCACGCGAAGCGGTACCTGCACGATCGCGACATCGGCCGCAGGATCCCGGACGCCCGCGAGCTGGAGGCGGAGATCGCCGCGCTCCCCCACGTGCGCCGGGTGTCCCCGCGCGTCTACGGCCCCGTGCTCGCCACGCAGCGGGTGCTCGGCCACGTGGCCACGGTCACGGGGCTCGACCTCGCCGTCGAGCGCGCGCCCGGCGGGCTCCTGGACGGCCTCCCGGTTAGCGAGATCCCCGGCCCGAACGAGGTGCTCGTGGGCGGGGGGCTGGCGCGGGAGATGGACGTGGGCGTGGGCGACACGCTCGCGCTGATGGGGCAGGCCGCCGACGGCTCGATCGCCAGCGGTCTCTACCGGGTGAAGGGGTTGGTCGAGACCTCCGTGGACCCGGTCAACCAGTCCGGCATCCTCATGGACCTGCGCACGGCGCAGGACTTCCTCGCCATGGACGACGCAGTGCACGAGCTGATGATCCACGCGGACGAACCCGCGCGCATCCCGGCGGTCGCCGCGGCCGTGCGCCGGCTCCCGGCCGTGCGTTCCCTCGAGGTCGTGACCTGGGACCAGATCGCTCCGCAGCTCGCCGCGCTCCTCAAGGTCGCGGACACCTCGAGCCTGCTGATCCTCGTGCTGATCTTCATCACCACGGTGGCCGGCGTGGCGAACACCATGCTCATGGCCACCTTCGAGCGGAGCCACGAGTTCGGCATGCTGCTCGCCCTCGGCTGCCGGCCCGGACGCTTGATCCGCATGCTCCTGCTGGAATCCATCGCGCTGGGCCTGGCGGGCGCGGCGATCGGCTCGGCGCTGGGGATCGCCCTGACCCTGCCGGGCGTGTTCCAGGGCATCGACCTCGGCTTCGCCAGCAGGGCCGGCACCGGGTTCGCGATGGAAGGCATCAGCCTGAGCGGGAAGTTCTTCCTGGTGCTGCGCCCCGGCGACGTGCTCGTGGGCCTCGTGGCCGTGATCGTCACTTCGATCCTGGCGTCCCTCTGGCCCGCGAGCCGGATCGCGCACCTGGAGCCGGTGGAGGCCCTGCGCTCGTGACCGCCCGCCTCGCCGGACCGCTCGCCCGGCTCTCCGTCGCGAACCGCTACGCGGTGCGCAACCTGGCGAGGAACGGGCGCCGCACGCTGCTCTCCGTGGCCGGGGTCGCGGTGGGCTGCACGATCGCCCTCGTCAACATCGGCTTCGTCCAGGGCAAGGTGGATCTCTTCCTCCGCAGCATCGGCGAGGGCGGGATCGGGCACGTGCGCGTGGTGAACCGGGAGTGGCCGGTCAGCCGCAGCCGCGAGCTGCGGCTCCGCGCCTGGCGGCCGCTGCTGGCCGCGCTGCGCGCCGATCCGGCCGTGGCCGTGGCCACGCCGCGCACCCGGGTGCAGGGCCTGCTGGCGCTGGGGACGCGCATGGCCGGCGCGGAGGTCGTGGGCGTGGACCCGACGACCGAGCCGCGCGCCTATCGCTACGTGCGGGTGATGGCGAGCGGCCGCTATCTCCTGCCCGCCGACACCGCGGGCATCGTGATCGGCCGCTCCCTCGCCGATCGCCTGGGCGCCGAGGTCGGCGCCCCGCTGGTCGTCACGGTCGTGGACCGGGCCGGGACCCTCAAGGACGCCATGTTCGACGTGGTCGGGATCGTGGACCTGGGGAGCAACCTGGATGCCTCCATCTGCCAGGTCACCCTGGCGGCCGCCGAGCGGCTGAGCGGCACGCCCGGCGCGGGAGAGATCAGCTTGCTCCTCCGCGACCCCGCCCGCGCCGATCGCTTCCGCGCGGGGCTCCAGACGCGGCTGTCCGCCCCGGACACGGCACTCACCTGGGCCGAGATCAATCCGCCGAGCGCGGCCGCCATCCGCATCAACCAGGTGGTGCAGGCGATCCTGACCACGATCCTGGTGCTCGTGGCCCTGCTCGGCGTGGCCAGCTCCCAGCTCACCGCGGTGCTCGAGCGCCGCCGCGAGTTCGCCGTGCTCGCGGCGATCGGCACGGGGCGCCTCGCCATCTTCCGGCTCCTCCTCGGCGAGGCCGTGGCGATGGGCACGCTCTCGCTGGTCCTCACCCTCGCCCTGGCCTGGCCGCTCGTCTACTACTTCGCCACCGTGGGCATCCGCGTGTTCGGACGCGGCGGCGTCACCGCCTTCGGCATGGCGCTCACCGATCCCGTCTTCCACGCCGCCATCGGGCCCTGGCTCTTCGGCGACGCCGCCCTGCTCTGCTACCTGGCCACGATCGTGGCCTCGCTCTATCCCGCGTGGTTCGCCACGCGGCTGAATCCGGCCGAAGCCCTGAGGGTCGCGGGATGAACGACGCCCTGCTCGTCTCCGCCAAGCAGCTCCGCAAGACGTTCGTGACCGGGGACATCGAGGTGCCCGCCCTGCGGGGCGTGGACCTGGAGCTGAGGGAAGGCGAATTCGTGGCCCTCGTCGGGCCGAGCGGGAGCGGGAAGAGCACGCTCCTCAACCTGATCGGCGCGCTCGACTCGCCCACCGGCGGCGAGCTGTCGGTGCTCGGGAAGTCGGTCGCCGCCCTGTCGAAGGACGAGCGGGCGCGGCTGCGGCTCTCCGGGCTCGGCTTCGTCTTCCAGGCCTACAACCTGGTCCCGGTGCTCACGGCCCGCGAGAACGTCGAGTTCGTGCTCGAGCTGCAGGGGGCGGGCCTCGACCGCCGCGCGCGCGCCCAGGCCGCGCTCGAGGAGTTGGGGCTCGAGGGCAAGGCCGACCGGCGGCCGGCCGAGCTGTCGGGAGGCGAGCAGCAGCGCGTGGCCGTCGCCCGGGCCATCGTCTCGCACCCGAAGCTGGTCCTCGCCGACGAGCCGACCGCCAATCTGGACGGCGACAACGCCGAGACCCTCATGCACCTCATGGAGGATCTGCGGCGCCGGCACGGCATGACCTTCCTCTTCGCCACCCACGACCCTCGGGTCGTCGCTCACGCCGCCCGCGTGGTCACTCTCACCGATGGGCGCGTGACGGGAGACGAGGGGCGCCGGTGACCCGGGCGTCCGCGCGGCCGCGAGGCCGGAGTGCGCGCGCGCGCCGCGGCGGCCGCCGCTCCCTCGCCGGGCCGCTCGTGCGCGCGGGCATCGTGGCGGTGGCCTGCGCCTTCGCGGCTTCTCCTGCCCCGGCGAGGACGCTCTGGTCGGCCGCCGACTCTCGCCAGACCGTCGTGCTGCGCTCGGCCCTGGAGGGGACGGGCCTCGTCTCGGCGCCGCGCTTCGGCTCGGGCTCGCCGCGGGACTGGCAGGGGCTCGGCTTCGCCCGGCTGCGGCTCGATGCCCAGTACGAGTCGCCGGCGGGGATCACGGGCGAGATCGCTTACGACAATCGGCTTTCGCTGAACACGGCGGCCAGCTTCGCCTCGTCGTCGGCGCTCCCCTCGAGCGCTCCGGCTCCCTTCCGGATCCGGCAGCTCGGCGGCAACGTCTTGAGCCGCGGCCGGACGCTCGACTACCACGAGCTGGACCGCGCCTCTCTCGCCTACGCGAAGGATCGGCTCAAGCTCGCGGCGGGCCGCCAGGCCATCGGCTGGGGGCGCGGCGTCCTGTTCAGCGCCGTGGACGTCTTCGCCCCCTTCACGCCGCTCGAGATCGACCGCGAGTGGCGGCGCGGCGTGGACGGACTCACCGCGGACTTCGAGCTGAGCAAGAGCAGCTCCGTGGGCCTGGTCTCCGCCTGGGGTCCGAGCTGGGGCGAGTCGGCCCTGGGCGGCAGGCTGCGTGGCTTCGTCGGCCAGGCGGACGCGGAGCTGCTGGTGGCCAAACGGGCCGAGGACCAGATGTACGCGCTCACCGCCTCGGCGGCGGCCGGCGGCGCCGAGCTGCACGCCGAGGCGGCTCTCTTCCACACTCCGGGAGACGTGCCGGGCGACGACTTCGCCGGCAACCGCGACCTCGTGGCCAAGGCGGTCCTCGGCGCCTCCAACAACTTCCTCGTGGGCTCGGGACTCAAGGCGACGCTCGAGTATCACTACTCGGGCTTCGGCGCGGCGCGCCCCGCGGGCCTGCCGGCTCTGCTGGCCAACCCCGCCTTCGTCCGCCGCGTGGTGCGGGGCGACACGCAGATCCTCGGCCGGCAGGCCGCGGCCTTGCTCGGCGACTACACCCTGAGCCAGGAGTGGGAAACGAGCGTGGAGCTGCTCCAGAGCCTCGTGGATCCCTCGGGCGTGGTCGTCGCCTCGGGCGTGTGGAGCCTCGCGGAGAACGCGACCCTCTCGGGGACCGCCTACCTGGCGTACGGTCCGGGTCCGCTCGGCTCCGCGCCGCGGAGCCAGTTCGGCTCGATCCCGCCCACGCTGCTCCTTCAGCTTCGGCTCTACGACTGAAGCGGGGCGCCGGACGCGCGAGCCGGGCGCAAGCCGAGCGCGCACCGGCGGCGCGAAACTCTGAGCCCCAGGCCTCACGGGCGCAGGGCGCGCGCCGCTCGCGGATTCGCTCCGCGGCGACGAGCGAAATTGAATCCCCCGCCACCGGCCCGCATCCATAAGCGCGTAGAACCTCGGCCGCGGCCCGCATCCCGCAAGACAACCAAGCCGCCGCGGCCGGGGCCCCTCTCCTGCGCAACCTTCCCCCCGTTCCGGAGGCAACCATGCCCGAGACCGCCGTGCGCCTGCCCCTCATTGGAGACCCGGCTCCTTCGTTCCAGGCCGAGACCACCCAGGGCCCGCTCAACTTCCCCGACGACTTCAAGGGCAAGTGGGTCGTGCTCTTCTCCCACCCCGCCGACTTCACGCCCGTCTGCACCACCGAGTTCATGACCTTCGCCAGCATGCAGCGGGAATTCGCCGCGCTGAACTGCGAGCTGGTCGGCCTCTCCATCGACAGCATCTACTCGCACATCGCCTGGCTGCGCACGATCAAGGAGAAGATCGAGTTCAAGGGGATGAAGGCGGTCGAGGTGGATTTCCCCGTGATCGCCGACCTGCGGATGGAGGTGGCGAAGCTCTACGGCATGGTGCAGCCGGGAGCGAGCAACACCCAGGCCGTGCGCGCGGTCTTCCTCATCGACCCCAAGGGCGTGGTGCGGGCGCTGCTCTACTATCCGCTCACCAACGGCCGCAACCTGGACGAGGTGAAGCGCCTGCTCGTCGCGCTCCAGACCAGCGACGCGCACGGCGTCGCGACGCCCGCCAACTGGCGGCCCGGCGAAGACGTGATCGTCCCCCCGCCGGGCTCGTGCGGCACGGCGCGCGAGCGAGTCGAGAGGTCGGCGCCCGGGCTCAAGGTGCTGGACTGGTTCATCAGCACCAAGCCCTGCCCGAACTGATCGGCGAGCGACGCCGGAACGAGAAGGGGCGGCCATGGCCGCCCCTTCGTGTCTCGCCAGCCTCCACGGCCTCCGTCGCCGGGCGGCGACGCCGGTCAGCTCCTTCCCCGCCCCGCGCGGCGCCCGCGCGGCCCGCGGCGGCTGCGCGGCGACGCACGACCCGCGCCGCGCGCGCGTGACCGGCCGGCGGGCGAGGCCGGCGGGCGCCCTCCGCCGCCGGCGACCCCGCTCTCCGCGGCCGGCGGGCCTCCCGCGACGCGCGTCCACGGCACCAGGGTCTTGCGCACCTCCTCGGGGCCCACGAGCTGCGGGGTCTGATCGTAGCGCAGCCGCATCAGCTTCGCCTGAGCCTCGGCGATCAGCTCCTCGAAGGTCAGGTTCGCGCCCCGGGCTCGCGCCGCGCGCAGGATGCTGGCCAGGCTGAAGGTGAAGGCGCCGTAGGAGGTCACGCCGTGCCGGTACTCGGAGGCCAGCTCCTTCTCCCGGCAGGCCTCGAGGATGAGCGGCAGGTAGGGCCCCCGGTGGCCCAGCGCCTTCGTGACCCGGTTGTACTCGTCGTTCTCGAGCCGCCGCAGCACCGCGGCGCGCCCGAGCCGGCGGCTGGCGCCCGACGCCCCCAGGTAGGCCGCCCCGTCCTCGCTCTCGGCCAGCGAGCGGTTCACCGGCGGCAACGCGCGCTCCACCCACATGCCCTCGCGCGCGTTCCAGCGCAGGTCGCGATGGCGGATGTCGTCGGGGGGCGTGAGGCCGCGCACGCGCGCGCCGCCGTCGCGGGCGAGCCCGCCCGAGTGGCAGCAGTCGAACATGGCCACGAAGCGGGTGCTGTAGGGGAGCTGGCTGTAGAGGTCGAAGAACTGATCGTCGGTCACGGCGTGCTCGGGCGTCCAGTCGAAGTCGTAGGGCACGAGGCACTCGTCCTTGTGATCCACGATCTCGCTGGGCGCGTAGGTCGGGAGCTGGGCGCCGTGTCCGCTGTAGAAGAAGACGCGCTGGTCGTCCGCGTCCGCGTCGTGCAGGAGCCAGTCGAGGCGGTCGAGGATCACGCGGGTGGTGGCGCGCTCGTCCAGCACGACGCGGATGTCCTCGGCCGCGAAGCCGCACTCCTGGAGGAGCGAGCTGACGAGGAACACGTCGTTCACGCAGCCGGCGAGGCGGTTCGCCGCGTCGGGATAGGCGTCGATGCCCACGAGCAGGGCGCGCCGCTCGACCCGCGGCGGGCGGCCGGCGCCGACTCGCGCGGCGGGAGCGGCGCCGCGG
>JAWOLC010000054.1:0-14370 GCA_033853925.1 Candidatus Eiseniibacteriota bacterium | reverse complement strand
TTCCCGGTGTGGTCGCCGGACGGGCGACGCCTCGCCTACACGGCCACCACGTTGGCCCGCGGCGGCGGCTATCTCGTGCTCGCGCGGGCCTGGGACGGGTCGGGAAGGATCGACACGCTGTATCGCTCGGATGTTCCGACCGGTCCGGGCTGCTGGTCGGCGGACGGACGGAGTCTCTTCCTGACCCGCTACGGCTCCCGATTCCAGCTCTCGGCAATGGTTCCGATGCCGAACGCACTGCCGACCCCGATCCGCCAGTCCCCGTTCGCCGACATGGACGCCCAGCTTTCCCCGGACGGGCGGTGGCTGGCATATGCCACGAACGAGACCGGACGAGTCGAGATCTTCGTGCAGCCGTATCCCGGACCGGGAGGGCGTCGGCGCATCTCCACGGATGGGGGGTTCAATCCGCGCTGGCGGGATGACGGACGTGAGCTCTTCTATCGGGCTCCGAGCGTCACCGGCCCGGGCCTCGTCGCGGTCCCCATCCGGGCCGAAGGAGCCACGCTGGAAGTGGGCACGCCGGTCACGCTCTTCGAGCGGGTTTCGCCGGGCCCGTATCCATTCAGGAACTCCTATGAAACCGGCAACGATGGTCAGCGCTTCCTGATCAATGAGGTGGTGCAGCAGAACGATCGCCCCGCCATCGTCAACGTGGTGATCGGCTGGGCTGCGGAGGCGCGGAAGAAATGACCCTCGTGCGCGTCAGGAGGTGCCGCTGAAGCACGGACACCGGTCGTCCCCGTAGCGCCCGCCCCCCGGCTGCGCTAGGTTCTCGTCCGGCATCCCGTGACCCGTTAGCTCAGTCGGTAGAGCACCTGCCTTTTAAGCAGGGAGTCGCTGGTTCGATCCCAGCACGGGTCACCACGCCTTTCCCCGCGAATTGCCGCGCTGGGAGCGGAAGACCTCGCGTCCGCCCGCATCCCCCGCGGGGCGGGGGAATCCTAAGGCTCTTGGAAGCCAGGGGCGCGCGCGGGAGGGGGGTGTGGTAGGGTCAGGTTCCTGCAAATCCCCGGGCGACCATGCCGCATCTAGAAGCGGTGAAGCCTGGCTCCCCCGGGGGGGGCGGGGATCGCGGCCGGCACTCGAAGGACCTCTCGGCCAGCGTCCGGAGAAGGGAAAGTGGATTGTACTGAGGTGTTGGAGCAGCTCGCGGACTACCTCGACGAGGACGCGCGGGTCGAGCTCTGCAAGGCGATCGAGGAGCACTTGCACACGTGCCGGGAGTGCAGCTTCTACGTGGACACCGTGAAGAAGACGATCGTGCTCTACCAGGCCGACCGCAGGATGGAGGTTCCGAGCAAGGCCACCGCCCTCTTGCAGTCCGCGCTGGCGGCCGAGTACGCCAGCGGCGAGGGGACGGGATCGGGCTCAGCCGATTGACACGCCCCGAAAGGGGACCCTAGACTGCCGAGCCTCTTGAGCTCCTGAAGGCCCGCGGGGCACCCCCGCGGGCCGTTTCTTCGGTCGCGGCGGGACGCCCATGCAGAGAATCGGCATCCTCGGTCTTCCCGGGTCCGGCAAGACCACGCTCTTCGAGATCCTCATGCAGGCGGCGGGCGCCCACGCGACCCACGCGGGGCGCGAGCAGATGGGCGTCGTGCGCGTGCCGGACGAGCGGGTCGACCGCCTCGCCGCCATCTTCCGGCCGAAGAAGACCACGCACGCCCAGATCGAGTTCGTGGAGAGCGGCGCCGCCCGCGGCGAGGCCGTCTCCGCCCGGGCCGCGGCCAAGGCCGACCTCTTCTCGAGCGTGCGAAACTGCGACGCCCTCCTGGGCGTGGTCCGCGACTTCGCCGATCCGGCCAGCTCCGCCCCACCCGATCCCCTCCGTGACCTGCGCACGCTCGAGCAGGAGTTCCTCCTCAACGACCTGGGGATCGTCGAGAACCGCTTGGAGCGCCTGGGGCGCGAGCTGCGGGTGGGGAAGAAGGAAGTCGAGGCCGAGCACGCCCTGCTCGGCCGCTTGAAGTCGCTGCTGGAGGCCGAGCGGCCCCTGCGGGGCGAGAGCTTCGGCGCCGAGGAGGCGAAGCTCATCAAGGGCTTCCAGCTCCTCTCGCAGAAGCCACTGCTCGTGGTGTACAACCAGGACGACGCGGCGGCGCGCGAGATCCCGGGGCCGGGCCCGGGCATGGCGGCCCTGGCCCTCAAGGCGCACCTCGAGCGCGAGATCGTCGCCTTGCCGGAGGCGGATCGGCCCGCCTTCCGCGCCGAGCTGGGACTGGTCGAGGACGGGCTCTCCCTGGTGATCCGGGGGTGCTACCGGTTGCTGGGGCTCATCTCCTTCTTCACCCTGGGCCCCGACGAGGTGAAGGCCTGGACCCTGCACCGGGGCGAAACGGCCCTGGATGCGGCGGGGGAAATCCACACGGATCTGGCCCGGGGCTTCATCCGCGCCGAGGTCGTGGGCTGGGAACAGATGGTCGAGGTGGAGGGACACAGCGGGAAGGCGCGCGAGCGAGGCTGGCTCCGCCTCGAAGGGCGCGACTACGTGGTGCACGACGGCGAGTGCCTGGTGATCCGCTTCAATCGCTGAAGGCCAGGGCCGACGGGGCGAGGCGGGTCGGACGCTTCGGCCGATAGGCTCGGAGGAGGCAAGATGGTTCGGGTCGGCCTGTGGTGGGTGGTGGTGGCCCTGTCGCTCGGCTTCGCCCCGAGGGTCGTGGGCGCCGCGCCGCGCTTCGGCGAGATGGGCGGGCACGCCTCGATCGGCTACGCGAAGCTCTTCATCGAGAGCGCGCCCGGCGGCTCGATCTCGATGGCGGGCGGGCTCGACTATCCGCTCAGCCCCTACGTGCGCGCGGGGATCGACGTGGGCTACGACCTGCTCGGCAGCCGCACGGTCCAGCGCGGCAGCCAGGTGGCCTCGGTCGACTACAGCGACTTCCAGGCCATCGCCTTCCTCCACGTGCTCCCCGAGGGCCTGGGCGTCCTGCGTCGCGTCTCGTTGGGGCCGGGCCTCCTCATCGCCCACGGCGACCTCTCGGTGACCGGCGGAGGCGCCTCGTTCAGCGACCTCGCGGTCGGCGAGACCTGCGCCGCGGCCGCGGCGCAAGTCACGCTCATGCCGCCGCGGCCGGCGCCGCTGCAGCTCGGCCTCGAGCTGGGCGGCCGCGTGGCGTTCATGCCCGGGGAGGACTGGAAGATCCTCGTCGTGAGGGCGACGGCGCACTACTGACGTCGCCACCGACATCCGCAGCGAGCGAATCGCTCCGGGAGGGCGGGGCGGACGAGCCGAGGTCGCGGGATGACGCTCATGGGGAGATGGAGAGCCTTCTGGCGCCAGGTGAGCGAGGGCCTGACGCTGCACGAGCTGTGGGTGCAGTTCCGCCGTGAGGCGGGAGCCAGCTACCGGCACTATGCCCGCGAGGTGGACAAGGCGCCCGCGGACGAGCCGCAGGGCCCCCGCCGGTGGCGGCGGGCCAGGGCGCTCTTCTGGGCGATGGTCCTCAAGCTGTCGCCACCGCGACGGGTGTTCCTCCTGATCGCGCTGCTCCTGCTCGCCTGGGGCTGGCTGCCCGGCTCGCGGGAGGGAATCGGCCTGGCCGCGCTGCTGGGGCCCATCGCCCTGCTGGTCCTGCTCGGCCTCGAGCTGGCGGACCGCGTCGCGATGAAGCGGGATCTGCAGATCGCCCGCGAGATCCAGGGCTGGCTGGTCCCCCAGGCGCCTCCGCTCGTGCCCGGCGTGGACGTGGCCTTCGCCACGCGGCCCGCCAACACGGTGGCGGGCGACTACTACGATGCCTTCCTCGGCCCCCCGGGGGATGGCGCGGGCTCCTCGCGGCTCCTCGTCGCGGTCGCGGACGTGGCGGGGAAGGGAATGCCGGCGGCCCTGCTGATGGCCACCTTCCACGCCAGCCTCCGCACCCTGTCGCAGGAGCCGATCACGATGCCCGAGCTGGTCGCCCGCCTGAACCGCTACTGCTGCGAGCACAGTCTGCAGGGCCAACGCTTCACGACCGCGGTGATCGCCGAGCTGGATCGGGCGAGCGGCTCCCTCGTCTACGTGAACGCCGGGCACAATCCGCCCGCCCTGCGCCGGGCGAGCGGGGCCATCGAACTCCTGCACGCGGGGGGCCTGCCCCTGGGCATCCAGTCTTCCGCCGGCTACGAGACCGGGACGCTGGCCCTGTCGCGGGGGGACCGGCTGGTGATCTACACCGATGGAGTGGTCGAGGCCCGGAACGCGCGCGACGAGGAGCACGGCGAGGCTCGCCTGCTGGAGCTGTTGGTGAGGGGCGGGGACGAGTCGGCCGCCGAGACCCTGCGCCGGGTGCTCGAGTCCGTGGATGTCTTCGTCGCGGAGGCCCCGCGCTTCGACGACGTCACCTGCCTGGTTCTCAAGTACGGGGGCGCCTGAGCCGGCCGCCGTCTTTGACACCCCCCGGAGGCCCCAGTAGACTGCTCGGTCTTGAGCTCCTTCGGGGCGGGGTGTGAAGTCCCCACCGGCGGTAGAGCCCGCGAGCGGAAGCGTCCGGTGCCGTGCTCGGCGATCGAGCGGGAGGCAACCGCAGACCCGGTGAGATTCCGGGGCCGACCGTGACAGTCGGGATGGAAGAAGGAGAAGGGCCGGGGAGGAGCCTGCCTCCCGGGCGCCGCTCTGGAATTCCGCCCCGTGGTGCCGAGCGCCACGGGGCTTCTGTTTGTCGGAGGACCATGACTCGCCCATCGCCAGCAGACGAGGCTCGCTTCATGGCTCGGGCCCTGCGGCTGGCCGAACGGGGCAGGGGCAGCACGAGCCCCAACCCGATCGTCGGCGCCGTGGTCGTCCGCGGCGAGCGCGTCGTCGGCAGCGGCTGGCACCGCTGGGCGGGCGCCGACCACGCCGAGGTCGTGGCGCTGCGCCGGGCGGGGGCGCGGGCGCGCGGCGCGACCCTCTACTCCACCCTCGAGCCCTGCGCCCACCACGGACGTACGCCGCCCTGCGTGGACGCGATCATCGAGGCCGGCATCAAGCGCTGCGTCGTGGCCGTGCGCGACCCGCACGCGATCGTCGCGGGGCGCGGGCTGCGGCGGCTGCGTCAGGCGGGGATCCAGGTCTCCCTGGGATTGCTGGGGGCGGAGGCCCGCCAGGCCCTGGGCGGGTACTTCCTCGCCCACACGCGCGGCCGGCCCCGCGTCACCTGGAAGCTGGCCGTGACCCTGGATGGCAAGGTGGCGGACCGCGCCGGACGCTCGAGATGGATCAGCGGGCCGCGGTCCCGCGAGCTGGCGCACCGGCTGCGCGCCGAGGCCGACGCGGTGGTCGTCGGTGCCGGCACGGCCCGGGCCGACGATCCGCGGCTCACCGCGCGGCTGGCGGGGCGAGGGCGGTCGCGACAGCCCCTGCGCGTGGTCTGCGACACGCGCCTGCGCCTGCCCCTCGAACTCCGGCTCTTCGCGCCCCCGCTGGCCCGGGGCACGGTCGTGGCCTGCGGGGAAGGCGCGCCGGCCGGCCGCGGACGCGCGCTCGAGGAGCGGGGCGTGCGGCTCTGGCGGCTGCCTCTCGTCGCCGGTCGAGTGTCGCCGCGCGCCCTCGCCCGGCGGCTGGTGGAGGAGGGCTGCTTCGAGGTTCTCTTCGAGTGCGGGCCGACGCTCGGCACGGCCTGGCTCCGGGCCGGGCTGGTAGATCGCCTGGCGCTGTTCACGGCGCCCCGCGTGCTCGGGGCCGAGGGGCTCGAGTGGTGCGGCCCCCTCGGCAACGGCTCGCTCGCCGGGGCCCTGCCCGGACGCATCCGCGCCTGCGGCGGGGTGGGGGCGGACTCGTTCACGCTGGTGGAGCTGGAGGCAAGGGGACGCTGATGTTCACTGGAATCGTGGAGGAGATGGGCTGGGTGCACCGCGTCGAGGAGCGCCCCGCGGGACGGCGGCTGTGGATCAAGGCCGATCGCGTGCTCGCGGACGCGGAGGTGAGCGGCAGCCTGGCCGTGAGCGGCGTGTGCCTGACCCTCGTGGGGCTCGAGGCCGGACGGTTCAGCGTCGAGGTCGTGCCCGAGACCCTGAGCCGCACCACTCTCGGGGGCCTGCGGGTCGGCGATCCCGTGAACCTCGAGCGCCCGCTCACTCTCGAGCAGCGCCTCGGCGGGCACCTCGTGCAGGGCCACGTGGACGGCGTGGGCGAGGTGCTGGGGGTGGAGCGCGAGGGAGACGGCACGCGCGTCACCATCGGGCTGCCGCCGCCGCTGCGCCGCTACGTCGCCGAGAAGGGCTCGCTCACGGTGGACGGAGTGAGCCTCACGGTGGCGAGCGCCGCGGCGGACCGCTGCGAGGTGGCGCTGATCCCGCACACCCTCGAGATCACGATCCTGGGCGGGTACGCGCGCGGCACGCGCGTGAACCTGGAGGTGGACCTGCTCGCGCGCTACCTGGCCCGCCTCCTCGAGATGCCCGCGGAAGCGGGAGACCGCACGTGAGCGCGCCCAGGACCGGGACCGGCCGGCGCCCACGCGCCCGCGCGGCGGCGCGCGGGCGGGGAAGCCGCCACGGCCACCTGGGGCCGCGCGAGCCCATCCATCCGGACGTCGCCCTGAGCGTCGAGCAGGCCGTGGCGCTCGTGCGCGACGGGAAGATGATCATCGTCGTGGACGACGAGCACCGCGAGAACGAGGGCGATCTCATCTTCGCCGCGGAGAAGGCCACGCCGGAGCGGGTGAACTTCGCCCTCAAGCACGGCCGCGGCATCCTCTGCGCCCCGATGGAGCCCGAGGAGGCGGCGCGACTGGGCCTCGGGCTGATGGTGGCGAACAACACGGCCAAGTTCGGCACGCCCTTCACGGAGTCCGTGGACGCCCGCCGCGGCACCACGACCGGGACCTCGGCGCACGATCGCGCGCGCACCCTGCGGGCGCTGGCCGACCGGCGCTCGCGACCGCAGGACCTCGTGCGCCCCGGGCACGTCTTCCCGTTGCGCGCGGTGACCGGCGGCGTGCTGCGGCGCGCCGGGCACACGGAGGCCGTGACCGACCTGTGCCGGCTCGCCGGCCTGCGCCCGGTGGGCGCGCTGTGCGAGATCCTCGCCGAGGACGGGAAGATGATGCGCCTGCCGGAGCTGCAGCGGTACGCCCGCCGGCACGGCCTCGGCATCCTCACGATCCGGCAGCTCATCGAGCACCGCCGCCGCAAGGAGAAGCTGGTCCGGCGCGTGGTCTCCGTGCCGCTCCCGACCCCCGAGGGGACCTTCACCCTGCACCTCTACGAGAGCACGCTCGAGGGCGACCACCACCTGGCCCTGGTCAAGGGCCGGCTCGTCAAGGGCCGGCCGGTGCTGGTGCGCGTCCACTCGCAGTGCCTCACCGGCGACGTGTTCGGCTCCGAGCGCTGCGACTGCGGACCCCAGATGCACGCGGCGCTCAAGGCGATCGCCCGCCGCGGGCAGGGCGTGTTCCTCTACCTGCGCCAGGAGGGGCGCGGCATCGGCCTCGCGAACAAGCTGCGCGCCTACGCCCTGCAGGACGCGGGGCTGGACACGGTGGAGGCCAACGTGAAGCTGGGCTTCGCCCCGGATCTCCGCGACTACGGGATCGGCGCGCAGATCCTGGCCGACCTCGGGGTGCACGACATCGAGCTGCTCACCAACAATCCGCGCAAGGTCGTGGGGCTGGAAGCCTACGGCCTGCACATCGTCCGCCGCCTGCCGATCCGGGTCCAGCCCACGCGCCACAACCGCCGCTACCTCGCCACGAAACGGGACAAACTCGGGCACCTGCTCGGGCTCCATCTGGGGGAAACCTGAGCGTGCGCGAGATTCGCCCGGGCCACGACGCCGCCGGCCTGCGCTTCGGCATCGTCGCGTCGCGCTTCAACGAGAAGTACGTCCAGCGGCTGGTGGACGGAGCGCTCGACACCCTGCGCCGCCAGGGCGCCCGCGAGGAGGACCTCACCGCGTGGTGGGTGCCGGGCGCCCTCGAGTTGCCCCTGGCCGCCCGCTGGATGGCGAGCGGGCCCCGCCCGCCCGACGCGGTCCTCGCCTTCGGAGTCGTGCTCCGCGGCGAGACCGAGCACTTTCGCCTCGTGGCCGACCAGAGCGCGCGCGGGCTGCTGGAGGTGGGGCTCGCGACCCGGGTGCCCGTGCTGAACGGCGTGCTGGCCTGCCACGACGCGGCGCAGGTCGAGGCTCGCACCGGCGGCGCCGTGGGCCACACCGGGATCACGATCGCCCTGGCCGCCATCCAGATGGCGCGTCTGGCGGCGGCGAGCGGGGAGCCGTGAGGCGTCGCCCGCGGGATCTGCCCCGCGGCTCGGGCGCCCGGCGGCGGGCGCGCGAGCTGGCCTTCCGCATCGCCTATCAGAGCGACCTGACGCGCGACGGCTTCGCGGCCACCTGGGCGGCGCTGCGGGAGGAGGAGCGTCTCAGCCGGGACCAGAGCGAGCTGGTGCAGGACGTGGTCGGCCTGCTCGAGAGCCGCGCCGCCGAGGTGGACGCGACGCTGGCGCGGGCCTGCGAGCACTGGCCGCTGGAGCGGCTGGCGGTCACCGACCGCTCGGTGATGAGGGTCGCGGTGGCGGAGCTGCTGGCCCGGCCGGGCACGCCGGCGCGCGTCGTGCTGGACGAGGCCATCGAGATGGCGCGCCGCTACGGCTCCGAGGAGTCGGGCGGGTTCGTCAACGGCGTGCTGGATCGGGTGGCCCGCGAGCTGCGCCCGGGCGAGACACGATGAGCCCGGCGCGAGCGCGCGGCCTCCTGCCTCGCCCGCCCGTTCGCGGCGGGGGCTCGTGATGCTGCGCGCCGTCATCTCCGACGTGCACGGCAACCTCGAGGCGCTCGAGGCGGTGCTGGCGGACGTGGAGCGGCGCGGGGCCGCCGAGGTGCTCTGCCTCGGCGATTTCGTGGGCTACGGCGCCTCGCCCAACGAGTGCATCGCGCGGCTCCAGCCTCTCCTGGTGGCCGCCGTCGCAGGCAACCACGACCTGGCGGCCTGCGGGCGCGTGCGGATCGGCAGCTTCAGCTCGCACGCGGCGCTGGCGGCCCGCTGGACCGGCACGGTCCTCACCCCGGAGAGCCGCGCCTACCTCGAGGGGCTCCCCTACGTGGTCCGTCGCGGCGGCGCCCTGCTGGTGCACGCCTCGCCGACGGAGCCCGAGTCGTGGCAGTACGTCCTCTCGGTGGGGGAGGCCCGCCTCGAGTTCGACGCCTTCGACGAGCCGCTCTGCCTGATCGGGCACTCGCACTACCCGGGCGCGTTCCGCCTGGGGCCGCGAGGGGGAGAGGTGGGCTACAGCCGCGAGCCCGAGGTCGCGCTCGACCCCGGCTGCCGCTTTCTCGTGAACGTGCCCAGCGTGGGCCAGCCGCGCGACGGCGACCCGCGGGCGGGCTACCTGCTCTGGGACGACGAGCGAGGCTGGGTGCGCCACGTGCGCCTGGAGTACGACTTCGCCGCGGCCCGCCGGCGCATCCTCGAGGCGGGGCTGCCGCGCTTCCTCGGCGATCGCCTGCAGTGGGGGGAATGATGGCGGAGGAGAGCGGCGCGCGGCGGGCCTCGACCCTCGAGCACTGGGAGTCCTACTGGCGCGGCCACGCCGACCTCGAGCGCACGTACTCGACCGGCGGCCGGCTGGCGCGCGAGGTGCTGGCCGACGGCCCGGTGGCGGGGCGCCTCGTGCTGGAGGTGGGCGCGGGCTCGGGGCGCGACCTGCTCGCGCTCGCCCGGGCGGGCGCGGTCGGGGTGGTGCTCGACTACTCGCCGGCCTCGCTGGCGCTCGTGCGCCGGCAGGCCGAGAGCCGGGGCCTGAGCGTGCTCCTGGTGCAGGCCGACGCGCTGCGCATGCCGTTCCGCGACGGCGCCTTCGACGTGGTCTATCATCAGGGGCTGCTCGAGCACTTCCGCGATCCGCTTCCCCTGCTGCGGGAGAACGCCCGCATCGCGGCGGCCGGGGGGCGCGTCGTGGTGGACGTGCCCCAGACGTTCCACCTCTACAGCCTGATGAAGCAGGTGCTCATCGCTCTGGACCTGTGGTTCGCGGGCTGGGAGACGCAGTTCACCCCGGCTGGGCTCGAGCGTCTCCTCTCGAGCTGCGGCCTCGTCGTGCGCCGCAGCTACGGCGAATGGATGGTGCCCGGCCTCTGGTACCGGGTGCTGCGCGAGGGACTCAAGCGCACGCTGCGCGTCTCGCTCCCGCTCGACCCGGCCGGGCCGCGCCTCTGGCGCGCGGCCTGGGAGGCCCTGCGCGCCCGCCTGGCGCGCGGCCGCTGGGCGCTCTACACGTGCCACGTGATCGGCACCGTGGCGGAGAAGCCGGCGGGGAAGCCATGAGCGCCCCGCCCCACCTGCTCGCCATCAACTTCCGCGATCCCGAGCATCCCGAGGCCGGGGGCGCCGAGCTGCACCTCGAGGAGATCCTGCTCGAGGCGGCCCGGCGCGGCTGGCGCGTGACCTGGCTGGCCAGCGCCTTCCCGGGAGGAGCGCGCGAGCGGGAGCACCGCGGCCTGCACGTGGTGCGCCGCGGCGGCTGGTGGAACTTCAACTGGATCGTGCCCGGCGTGCTGCGCCGGGAGTTCTCCGACCCGCCGCCCGACCTGGTGGTCGAGGATATCAACAAGGCGCCCTGCTTCGCGCCCTGGTGGACGCGAGCCCCGGTCGCGGCGATCGTGCCCCACCTGTTCGGCGCCACGGCCTTCCTCGAAGCCTCGCCGCCGGTGGCGGCGTACGTGGTGGCGCTGGAGCGCCTGATCCCGCTCGCCTACCGCCGCGCCCCGTTCCTCGCCATCTCGGAGAGCACGCGCGACGACCTCGTGCGGCGCGGGATCGGAGCCGAGCGGGTGAGCGTGGTGCACTGCGGCCTGGATCACGAGACCTACCGTTACGAGCCGGCGGTGGGGAAGAGCGCCGAGCCCACCATCCTCTTCATCGGCCGCCTGCGCCGCTACAAGGGCGTCGACTGGGTGATGCGGGCGATGCCCCTGGTGCGCGAGCGCGTGCCCGGCGCGCGGCTGGTCGTGGTCGGGGACGGGCCCTTCCGGGGCTCGCTCGAGCGGGCCGCGCGGCGCCTGGGCGTGGCCGAGGCGGTCGAGTTCCGTGGCTTCCTGGCCCGGCCGGACAAGGTTCGCGCCCTGCAGCAGGCATGGGTGCTGGTGCAGCCCTCGCCCAAGGAGGGCTGGGGCCTCACCGTCGTCGAAGCGGGCGCCTGCGGGACCGCGGTGGTGGCCGCGGACAGCCCGGGCCTGCGGGATTCGGTGCGCCGCGACGAGACCGGGCTGCTCGTCCCCTATGGAGACGACGCCGGGCTCGCCGGAGCGCTGGCCTGCGTGCTGAGCGACGCCGCCCGGCGCGCGCGCCTCGAGGAGGCGGGCCGGGCCTGGGCGGCGCGCTTCACCTGGCCGGATTGCGCGCGCCGCTCGCTCGACGCCCTGCTCGGCGCGGGGCGAGGAGACTGAGGATGGCCGCCGGCGGCCACCCGGGTTGGCGCGGGGCCCTCCTGCTCGTCGCCAAGGTGCTCTTCAGCCTGGGGCTGATGGTGTTCCTCTTCGCCCGCATCCCGATTCACGAGGTGGGGGCCACGCTGCGCCAGGCCACCGTGGCGTGGCTCGCGTCGGCGGCGGCGCTGCTCCTGGCGAGCAACGTGCTCGGCGCCTACCAGTGGCATCAGCTCCTGCAGGCCGTGGAGATCCGCATCCCCTTCTGGAAGGTGCTCGCCTACTACCACGTCGGGCTCTTCTTCAACAACTTCCTCCCCGCCAACGTGGGGGGCGACCTGGCGCGCGTGCTGGACGCCTCCCGCTACGGCCCCAGCCGGGCGGCGGCTTTCTCCACCATCATCATGGACCGGCTGATCGGCACGCTGGCCCTGGCGGGGCTGGCGCTGGTCACGACCGTGCCGGCGTTCCGGCGCTTCCACGCGGTGGCCGGCCTGCCGGTCTCGGGCCTCTACCTGGCCCTGCTGGCCTTCTTCGCGCTGAGCGTCGTGATGGTTTGGGCCGTCTTCCACCCGGCGTTGCTCCCGGCGGTCGAGCGGGCCCTGTCCCGGGTGGGGCTGGGGGGCTTCAAGCCGGCCCTCGACGATCTGGCTGGCCGCCTGCAGGGCTTCCGCGACCAGCGGCGTCTCTTCGCCCGGCTGCTGGGCGTGGCGCTGGTGGTCCAGGTCTCGCGGATCGGCGTGCACGTGCTGGTGGCCCGCGCCCTCGGGCTCGGCGTGAGCCCGCAGTACTTCTTCCTTTTCGTGCCGTTGCTCGCGGTGTTAGTCTCCCTGCCCATCTCGTTGAACGGCATCGGAGTGCGTGAGGGCGCCGGCGTCGTGATGTTCGGTCTCATCGGCGTGAGTCGGACGAACGCCTTCGCGCTCCAGTTCGCGACCTACCTCGTGGCAGTCGCGGTGAGCCTGCTGGGAGGCTTGGTGTTCCTGGTTCGGCTGCCGCGCCGTCGTGCGGCGGCCCGGCAGCTTCGGAGGGTCTCGTGACGAACACGATCCCGATCGCGGCCCCCGCGCGGGAAGAGGACGGACGCCCGACGCTCGTCGTCGGCCTGGTCGTATTGGCCGTGGCGCTGATCGTCTACTTCAGGACCCTTCTCCCCTCGGTGCCCTTCTGGGACGCCGGCGAGTTCATCGCGGTCTCGAAGATCCTGGGGATCCCCCACCCCCCGGGCACGCCCTTCTACGTGCTGATCGGCCGCGTGGCCTCGCTCATCCCCATCGGGAACGTGGCTCAACGCATCAACGGCCTGTCGGCGCTGGCCTCGGCCCTGGCGGTGCTGCTCACCTACCTCACTACCCTGCGCCTGATCCGCATCGCCCAGCGGGGCGGGGTGGGAGCGCCGCCGGCGGCGGAGAAGCCCGCCGGGGCGCCCGGGCTGCCGGCGCCGGCGCCGGGCTTCGCCGCGACGCTGCGGCGGGAGTGGCTGGCGCAGGTGGGGGCGGTGACCGCGGCCTTCCTGCTCGCCTTCTCCAACAACTTCTGGGACAACGCCACCGGCGCCGAGGTCTACTCGGAGATGAGTCTGGCGCAGGTGCTGATCCTCTGGCTGGCGCTGCGCTGGTGGGAGGCGCACACGCGGCGGCCGACGCTGGCGCCGCTGCTGCTGAGCGTGTACGTGATGTGGCTCTCGGTGGGGCTCCATCTCGGGGTGGGGATGATGGGCCTGCCGTTGATCGTGCTGCTGCTGCTCGTGGACCGGAAGGTCGCGTTGCTCTTCGCCATGCCGGTGGTGTCGGTGCTGGGGGTGACGTACGGGCTGGAGAAGATGTCGGGGATCGTGCTGGTGCTGTCGATCCTGGTGTTCTGGGTGTACGTGCGGGAGCGGAAGCTGTCGGGGTTGCTGGCGGCGGCGGCGACGGCGGGGGCGGCGTACGGGGCGTACTTCGCCTTCGGCCCGGCGGCGTTCACGCCGCTGGGGGCGGGGGTGGCGGCGGCGAGCGTGGTGGTGCCGGTGACGGCGCTGGCGCTGCGGCATCGGGAGGGGCGGATCCTGGCGCTGGCGCTGTTCCTGATGCTGGTGGGCTACTCGACGCACCTCTACCTGCCGATCCGCGCCGCGCAGCACCCGGCCATCAACATGGGCAATCCCTCGACCTGGCCGGCGCTGAAGGCGCTGCTGGAGCGGGAGCAGTACGGGCACACGAGCATGTTCGTGCGGCGGGGGACGCTGGCGACGCAGCTGGACAAGGAGTTCTGGCGCTATTGGAAGCGGCAGTGGCCGCTGGCCAAGCCGCTGGCGACGCAGGGCGGGGTGCCGGTGCAGACGGAGCCGCGGCTGTGGCACGTGCTGCTGCCGCTGCTGCTGGGGGGGCTGGGGGGCTTCTGGCAGGCGCGGCGCGAGCGGGTCTCGTTCCTGACCCTGTTGACCCTGTTCCTCTTCTCGACCGTGGGGCTGATCCTGTTCCTCAACTTCAGCGACCACGAGGTCCGGGACCGGGACTACTTCTTCACCACGGGCTACCACGCGTACGCGATCTGGATGGGGCTGGGGCTGGTGTGGGTGGTGGGGTGGATCCGCGACTCGTTCACCCCGGGGGCGCTGCAGCGGGGGGCGACGGCGGCGGCGGCGGTGCTGCTGGCGGCGCAGCCGTTCGTGATCCTGCGCAACCTCTGGTACATCGAGGACGGCAGCCACAACTACGTGGCCCACGACTACGCCTGGAACCTGCTGGCGCCGCTGGCGCCGAACTCGTTCGTGTTCACGAACGGCGACAACGACACCTATCCGCTCTGGTACATGCAACAGGTCGAGGGCTTCCGGCGCGACGTGCGCGTGGTGAACCTCGCCCTCCTCAACACGAGCTGGTACATCTTCCAGCTCCGCGACCAGGAGCCGAAGGTGCCGGTGGCCCTGCCGGACGACGTCATCCGGGCGCTGGGGGCGGGGGCGTTCCAGGACACGAGCGGGCGGGTCATCTACACCAACGAGTTCATGGTGCACCACATCCTCGAGCAGGACGCCCAGGGGGCGGGCTGGCGCAAGC